>JAJXTB010000071.1 GCA_021784205.1 Actinomycetes bacterium | reverse complement strand
CTCAGCGCGGGATCGACGACTTCGTGCGCGCGGCCCAGGGAGGCCGCTGGGCGCCGGCCTGGCACCAGAGCCTGGCCGATCGAACCGTGCTGCTCGTCGGCTACGGCGGGGTGGCGCGGGCCATCGAGGAGCGTCTTGTCCCCTTCGAGGTCGAGATCCTTCGTGTGGCGCGCACCGCGCGCCGCGACGAACGCGGCTCGGTGTTCGCCGTCACGTCCCTCGGGGATCTTCTACCCCGGGCCGACGTGGTCGTCGTCGCGGTTCCCCTGAGCGAGGAGACGACGCGGCTGGTGGACGCCGGGTTCCTCGCGGCGATGCCTGATCACAGCCTGCTCGTGAATGTGGCTCGCGGCCGCGTGGCCGACACCGACGCGATCCTCGCCGAGGCCGAGTCGGGCCGGCTGCGCTTCGCGCTCGACGTGACCGATCCCGAACCGCTGCCGGCGGGGCATCCGCTCTTCGCCCTCGACAACGTGCTGATCTCCCCTCACGTCGGCGGGGCCACGTCGGCGATGCGCCCGCGCATGGCGAGGCTGCTGATCGATCAGATCGCTCGCCTGGTTCGCGGCGAGGCTCCGCGCAACGTTGTCCTGGGCTAGGTCGCGAGAAGTTCCGCCACGAGCGTCTCGACGCAGCCGGGCGCGTCGGCAATGGCGCGGTTCTCGCCGAATCTCTCCGCGAGGCTGACCAGTCGCGCGTGGGGGTGACGCGCGGCGAAGGTGGCCGCGGCGTCGAGATCGAGAGATCCGCATACCACGAGCAGGTCGGTGCTCGTGAGGTCGGCCACTCCGGCGACGACCTTGCCCTCGAGGGTGCCCTCGTCCAGTCGGCCCTCGCCGGTGACGACGAGTGAGGCTCCCGCGAGTCGAGTGGCGAGGGAGACTTCGCGGGCTACGAGTTCAAAGCCGCTCACCAGCGTGGCGCCGAGGGCGTAGAGAGCTCCCGCGATGCCGCCGGCCGCTCCCGTGCGCTCGAGGCTGGCTACGTCGACGCCGTGCTCGTCAAGGAAGAGGTCGCGGGCCATCGCGAGTCGCTCGTCGACGCGCGCGAGGTCGCTGTCGGCGACGCCCTTTTGCGCGGCGTAGCGACGCGCGTCGAAAAAGCGCGCCGTCACGTCGCACGCCGCGGTTACGGGGACGCTGAGCCCGCCGGCCGCGCGCAGCACCTGGTAGCAGCCGAGGCCCGCGTCCGACGTCGCCGAGCCGCCGCAACCCACCACGAGCGCGGTGACGCCGAGTCGGGCCCCTTCGAGGAGAAGACGACCGAGCCCGGCGCTCGAGGCCACGAGAGCCTCGCCGCGCGTCGGTGCAGTGAGGAGGTGTCGGCCCACCACGTCGGCGCTCTCGATGACGCCGACGAGCCCGTCGACGCCCTCGTGCAGGCGCACGCGCGCGGTGACGGTCTCGCCCAGGGGGCCCGGCACCGCGATCGCGACGTCCTCGCCGGCGAAGGCGTCAAGGAAGCCCTCGCCCCCGTCGGAGAGGGCGATCACGTCGACCTCGCGGTGCTGGTGTCGCGCGGCGCGCGCGGCCGCCTCGCCGAGTTGGCCGGAGGTGGCCGTGCCGCGAAACTTGTCGAAGGCGGCGACGACTTGAGCGTCGTCAGTCATCGTTGCGTGTTCCACCCGACCATTGTGCCGGTGGTAGCGAATCAGGCGCGATAGGCGTCGCGCGCCGGCATCTCGTCGTGGTGTTCGTTGATCGGGTGGCGCACGAGGTGATTGAGAAGCTCGGAGAGCTTCGCCTCGGCGACGCACACGACGCTGTCGGCCGCGCCGTAGTAGATGTGCAGCGTCTCGCCGTCCTCGCGCAGCACCCAGCCGCAGGGAAAGATCGCGTCGGGCACGTCACCGGTGCGCTCGTAGCGCTCGGTGGGTGCGAGGATCCACTCGTTGCCGCGCGCGATGACCCGGCTCGGGTCCGTGCGGTCCAACATGGCGAGGCCGAGACGGTAGATCGAGCCCGAGGCGGTCACGCGCACCGCGTGGTAGCAGACCAGCCATCCGGCGGCGGTCAGAAGCGGCGGCGGGCCGAGGCCGACCTTGTTGGCGTCCCACCAGCCCCCGCGTCGCGCGGGCAGGATGACGCGCGAGTCGCCCCAGTGGCGAAGGTCCGGGCTGAAGGAGAGCCAGACGTGGGCACCGAGCCCGAGTCCGGTCGGCGACGGTCGATGCAACAGGGCCCAGCGTCCGTCGAACATCACCGGAAAGATGGCGGCGTCCTTGTCGTCGGGGGTCATGAGAACGCCGTGGCGGTTCCAGGTGACGAAGTCCTTGGTGGTGGCGAGCAGGACGAGCGGTCCCGCGAGGGAGTAGCCCACGTAGACGACGTAATAGTCGTCGTCGATGCGCGTGATGCGCGGGTCTTCGATGCCCCAGCGTTCCTCGAAGCTGTCGAGTAGCGGCTCGAGACCGCGCTGGGGATCGATGGTCCAGTCGGTGAGGCCGTCCTTGCTGGTGGCGACCACGAGCGACGAGAGACCCGTGCGGTGCTCGACGCGCAACAGCAAGAGCGTCTCGCCGTTGTAGGTCGTCGCGCCGGGATTGAACACGGCGTTGGCCATGAAGGGCAGGTCGGCGGGCGTGATGATCGGATTCGCCTGGTGCCGGGTGAGCAACTCCTCTCGTCCACTGTGGCTCATCGCGAACTCCTCTCCAGCCTGGCTGGTCATGACCGCACGGTGGTGCGTTCAGTATCTGTCACACTGTCACCGCGCTCGATGCCGTGTCGAATCAGCGTCGTGGCGAGGTAGGCGATTGTCGACTCGGCGCCCTGATTCGTGTTGACGCTGCTCGCGCTGAGTCCGTCGCAGCCGGCGCCCGTGCTCGCGATGCCCAGCGCGAGGCCGGCGTCGTTGGTGCCGTCGAACCACTGCGCGCTGAGCGCGACCCGCCGGGCCCAGCGATCGTCGCCGGTCAGGCGAAACGCGCGTTCGCAGGCGCGAGCCATCGCCCAGGCCTCGATCGGCTGCTGGTCGAAGTCGGGCTTCGCGCCCCCGGGCCCGCGGCCGCTCACCGGCGCGAAGCTGAAGTGTCCATCGAAGGTCTCCTCGGCGACGAGCCACTCGAGCATCGCGAGCGCCCCGTCGAGGCGAGGGTCGTCGTCAAAGTGGGCGGCGAGCGCGAGCTGGGCCTCGACCAAAAGGGCGTTGGCGTAAGCGAGACGATCCTCGGGCCAGGGCCAGTCGCGCGCGGGGTCGCCGAGCTTGAGCCTGTCGCGCGCGTCGGCGAGCAGCCCACGGGCGCCGGCGTGCTCGGGCTGCACCGAGACGACGTGGGCCGCGCCGATGACCGCGTGGGCCATCGAGCGCGAATACTTGCTTCGCCAGTTCACCGTGGCATCAAAGAGCGCGCCAGCTCGCTCGCGCACGATGGCGCTCGGCGAACCTGCGGCGATGCCGAGCCCCTCGAGTGCGCGAGCAGTCGCGTCGTCGCTGCGCTCTGCGCTCCAGGTTCCATCGTGGAAGCGGCGCAGGCGGAACCCGTCGGCGCCCTCGCTCGCGTCCTCGAGGAACGACAGGGCGATGTCGCACAAGCGTGCCGCGGCCGCGTCGAGAGTCAGCGGCGCGAGAAGTCCCAGTAGCCGACCGGCGTCATCGGTGCAGTAGCCGAGCCCGCGCAGGGGTCGATCCCCGCGGGCGTGTTCGACGATCCCGTGGGAGTCGCAGAGCCGCTCGAGGTGTGAAAGCTTGATCGGCACCGTCATCGAGTGAGTGTCCGCCCGGAGATCTCATCGATGAGTCCGCCGAGGCGCAGCCCGATGCGCGGCCACACGAGCGACTGGCCCACCCGACGGGAGCGCTGCGCCATGGTTCTCGCGAGATCGGGTCGCGAGATCACCGCGTGCAGGGCGCGCGCGAGCGCCGGCACGTCGTCGAATTCGGTCACGATGCCGGCGCCGCCCGCGAGCAGCTCGACGGCGTGGGGGAAGCGTGTCGCCACGACGGGTCGACCCGCGGCGAGCGCTTCGACGAGCACGCCCGAGGAGATCTGGTCGCGTGACTGGTAGGGCAAGACGACAACCGTCGCGCTGCGCACGAGCGCGTGCAGCGCCTCCCACCCGCGATAGCCGTCGGCGAACTCGACGATGTCGGCCACGCCGAGGCGGGCCACGAGTTCAACGAGGGACGCGCGATACGGGTCCTGACCGTTGGAGCAGAGGTTGGGATGCGTGCGCCCGGCGATCACGTAGCGCATGGTCGGCAGCGACTCGCGCACGATCGCGACTGCCTCGATGGCGTGCTCGAGGCCCTTGCCCGGCCCGAGCAGGCCCCAGGTGAGAGCGATGGGGCGCTCGTCATTCGTGGGCAGTGCAGAGAAGTTCGACGCCGCGCCGTGGGGCACGACGACTGCATTGCGCGCGCTGTAGCCGGCGTTGAGGCGCTCGAGGGCCGACCGGCTGGGAACGATTGCTAGGTCGGTCGCATCGAGCAGGCTCTGGAGGACGAACCTCTGGTGCGCGCTGGGGTTGCGCAGGATCGTGTGCAGAGTCGCAATCGAGGGCACGCGCAGACCCGCCACGAGGTCGAGGATCTCGTCGCCGTCGGGTCCGCCGTAGATGCCGTACTCGTGTTCGATGACGATGACGTCGCACGTGTTGAGATAGTCAACGACGTCATCGAGTGAGGTGGGGTCGTTGCGCACCCAGTGGCGCGCGACGTCCTCGGGCCACTCGAAGGGCTCGTCGTCGACGACACGCACGACGCGCACCTCCCAGCCGGGGTTGGCCTCGAGCAGGGCGGTTCGCACGTTCGCTGTGAAAGTCGCAATGCCGCATTCGGTGGGCGGATACGTGCCGATGAGGGCGACGCGCCGTGGAGTGCTGAGCAACCGAGCGGGTTCGCCGAACGCCGGCATCGTCCAGTCGGAGACGCCCTGCGGAAATACGTCACTTCCATGGTTTGAAAAAACCATGCCATGCCTCCAATGGACCCATCTTGCCAGGGGTTGGAGAAAGTCGTGTCGGGGCTGGTCAGCGCGGTCAGAAAAACATCCCCGCGAACTAGCGCACGAGATTGAGCAGCGGACTGAGCAGTGAGGCGACGATCAGGATGAGCACGATCCAGATGACGAGCTTGCCGCCGCGGCGCTTGCCGAGGTGCGAGGCCAGCACCCACTCCTGCTGAGCCATGCCGCTCGGGCTGAAGGGATCGGCCTCGAACCCGGAACCCGCCGCGGGCCACATGATGGGCGGCTCGTCGGGGTTGGCGCCGGGGCGCGCCGCGCCCGCCAGTGGGGGCGAGCGCCGCCTTCGCGCGTCGCGCGAACGGGTTCTGCGCGCCATCATCGCCGAGCCTACGAGTCGAGCCGGGCGAGTGGGGGATCTTCAACATTGGGCCGATGAACCTGACAAACACCGACCCGTCCCTGCGACGCGCCTGGCACACGCTGTGTCGCTCCGAGGAGGTCACTGCGACGCCGCGGGCTTTCAGCCTGCTCGGCCATCGCTGGGTCGCCTACCGCACGAGCGCGGGTGCGCCCCTCGTGTTCCCCGATCGCTGTCCGCACCGCTTCTCCCCGCTGTCGATGGGCCAGTGCGAGGGGGACGCCCCGCGCTGCGTCTATCACGGGTGGGTCTTCGACGAGGACGGGCGCTGCGTCGAGATCCCCGCGCTCGGCGACGGGGCGACGCTGCCGTCAAGAGCGCAGCTGAGCGTCTACGAGTCGCACTCGATGTTCTTCGTCGCCCCCGAGGAGTCGTTGACCCCTCGCCCGCGCATCTCGGCGGCCGAGGACGCGTCGTTCCTGCGCGGCGATCTCGACGTGATCGAGACACGCGCGGGCGCGGCTCTGCTCGCCGACAACTTCCTCGACATGGCGCACTTCCCCTTCATTCACGCGGGTACTTTTGGAGCCGACGAGGCGCGCGAAGTGCCCCACTACTCGGTGACGCGAGACGGATACGGCTTCGAAGCCACCTACGAGCACGACTTCGCCCATCGCGAAGACCCCGGCGTCGCGGCCGGCATCCGCCCCCTCGTCCAGCGCCGACGCCTCACGTATCGCTACGTGGCGCCCTTTCACCTCGAGCTCGCCATCGACTTCCTCGACGCCGGCGGGACCAACGTGATCGGCTTCTTCCTCGCACCGATCGACGACCAGAGAGTGCGGATCTACTCGAGCCTCTGGCGCAACGACCTCGAGGGATCCGTCGAGCGCATGCGCGAGGCCATCGACTTCGAGGTCGCCGTGATCGAGGAGAACCTCGCCCTGCAGTCGCGCATGGAGGTGCTTTCGATGCCCCTCGACATCACGACCGAGGTGCACACCCGCGGACAAGACGACCGTCGAACTACGTCGCGTCCTCGCCGATTTGGTAGCCGCGGCGAACTGAGCGGTCGTCGATTCGCGCTCACCGCGGGCCAGTCCTACTGTGGGCGTGACGGCGCTCGAGAGCGAAAAATTCGTCGTCGAGCCGTCAGAACGGAGGCTGGGTGATGGAACTCGTTCGGTGGTTTGAGGACATTCATCTGGCCGACGCCCCGCTCGTCGGTGGCAAGGGAGCGAACCTCGGCGAGCTGACCCACGCGCAGCTACCCGTCCCTCCGGGCTTCGTCATCACCTCCGACGCCTACCATTACGCGGTCTCGAGCGCCGGCGTCGAGGCCGCGCTCGCCGCGGCTATTGCCAACGTGAAGCCCGAGAGCACCGCCGACCTCGCCCGGGCCGCGAGCGAGGCCCAGGAGAACCTTCGCCACCTGGCGTTGCCCGACGACCTGGTCCGGGCCATCCTGGACGCGTATCACCTGTTGGGCGACCGCGTGCGAGTGGCGGTGCGCTCCTCGGGCACTGGTGAAGACGCCGGTGACACGTCCTTCGCGGGCATGAACGTGACGTTCACGAATGTCGTGGGCGATGAAGCGCTTCTCGTCGCGGTGCGCAACTGCTGGGCGTCGCTCTACGGCGCGCGCGTGATCTCGTATCGGATCACACGCGGGCTCTCCGACGTGCCCTCGATGGGCGTCGTCGTCCAGGAGATGGTGCCCTCTGAGAGGTCGGGCGTGATGTTCACCGCCGACCCCTCGACGGGCGACACGTCGCGCGTCGTCATCGAGGCGGCCTTTGGCCAGGGTGAGGTCGTCGTCAGCGGCGAGGTCGAGCCCGATACTTACGTGCTCACCAAGGACGGCCCGACCCTCGTGCACGTGCGCGTGGGCACGAAGGACTTCAAGATCGTGCGCGGCCCCGATGGCGAGGACCTGCACGTGGACCTCGCACCGGGTGAGGCGAGCCAGCGCGTCCTTAGCGACGAAGAGGCCGTGGACATCGCGCGCCTGGGTCTCGCCACGGAGGCCCACTACGCCAGCCCTCAGGACACCGAGTGGGCGATCGCCGGAGGCGCCACGTACCTGGTGCAGTCGCGTCCGATCACCACCCTGGGCGCGCCCGACGCCGCGCGTTCCGCCGACACCGGCCGAGTGCTGCTCCAGGGTCTCGCCGCCTCGAGCGGCCGCGCCGCGGGCGTGGTGCGCATTCTCTCCTCGGCCGACGACGGCGATCAGCTGATCGACGGTGAGGTGCTGGTCGCGCACATGACGAGCCCCGACTGGGTGCCGATCATGCGCCGTGCGAGCGCGCTCGTGACCGACGGCGGGGGAATGACCTGTCACGCGGCGATCGTCTCGCGTGAACTGGGGGTGCCCTGTGTCGTGGGGGCGCGCACCGCCACCACCACACTGCGAAACGGCGAGATCGTCACCGTCGACGGCGCCCAGGGCGTCGTGCTCGAAGGTGACCAGGTCCCGGCCGCAGCGACCTCGTCGGTGAAGGTCGCTGCCGCACGCGAAGCGCAGCGCGCGCCACTGCCGCTCGCAACACGCCTCTACGTGAACCTGGCCTTCGCCGAGCACGCCGAAGAGGTGGCGGCCCTCGACGTCGACGGCGTGGGACTGCTGCGCGCTGAGTTCATGGTGACCGACGCGCTGTCCGGGGTGCATCCCAAGCTGTTGATCGAGCGCGGTGAGTCGAAGTCCTTTGTCGACGCGATGGCGACCTCGCTGGTGAAGATCACCTCAGCCTTCGGAAACCGACCGGTCGTCTATCGCAGCATCGACTTTCGCTCCAACGAGTTCGCCAAGCTCGAGGGCGGAGACCGCTTCGAGCCGGTCGAGGAGAACCCGATGATCGGCTATCGGGGCTGCTATCGGTACGTGCGCGACCCCGAGGTCTTCAACCTCGAGCTCGCGGTCCTCGCCACGGTCTACGAGCAGACCCCGAATCTCACGTTGATGATCCCCTTCGTGCGCACCGCCTGGGAGCTCGAGGCCTGCCTCGAGCTGGTGGCGGCGAGCCCCCTGGGCGAGAGCGTGCCGATCTGGGTGATGGCCGAGGTGCCCTCGGTGGGTTATCGCGTTCCCGAGTACGCGGCGATGGGCATCAACGGGGTCTCCATCGGCAGCAACGACCTGACCCAGCTGATGCTCGGAGTGGACCGCGACAGCCAGGTCTGCGACGAGCTCTTCGACGAGTCCGACGACGCCGTCCTCGACGCGATCGGGCGGATCATCAGCGCGTCGCACGCGGCGGGGATCACCTCGTCGCTGTGCGGCCAGGCCCCGTCGAACCACCCGGCGTTCGCCGAGCACCTGGTTCGACTGGGCATCACGTCGATCTCGGTCAATCCCGACGCCGTCGAGCGCGCGCGCGCGTCGATCGCCCGCGCCGAGTGGCGTCTGCTCCTCGAGTCGGCCGATCCCGCGCACCGGGGCCTGGCGTCTCGCTGACACGACTCGGCTACCTTCGTGGCAGCCAGACATCGTGAGAGTGGCGCGATTCTCTGGCGCTCGCCCCACGTGTTGGGGCGCTATTCTTTACAAATATGGCGAAAGTAAAGAAACGGTGGCGTAGCACCAGGATCAGTGAGAAGCACCAGGTGACCATTCCCGTGGACGCCATGCGAGTCGCTGGCTTGAGGGCGGGCGAACGAGTCATCGCCAGGCCAGACGGACCCGGACGGGTGGTGCTCGAGCGAGAAGAGGACGTGCTGGAGACGTTCGCGGGGTACCTGACGGGCGTCTACGACCGCGAAGTCCTCGAGCAGCTTCGTGACGAATGGGACTAACCGTCATTGACGCTGGGGTTCTCATTGGATTCTTCGATGAGAGTGACGCCCACCATCTCGGGGCGAGCAAGGAATTGGCGAACGCGCGACAGCGAGGTGATCAAATCGCCGTTCCCGCTTCAGCCCTTGCGGAGTCCCTCGTATCCCCGGCACGCGATGGCGAGCCGTCGATCACGGCGGTTCGCGAGTTCATCGAGCGCCTCCCACTGGCAATTGTCGAGCTCGACAGTGACGTTGCCCTCGTGGCGGCGAGACTGCGCGCTCGTCACGGTCAGAAACTCAAATTGCCCGATGCGCTGGTTGTCGCTACCGCACTTCGCCACGGTGCGGATGTCCTCGTGACCACGGATCGAGGTTGGCCCACCAAGAGAAGTCTCGGGTTCGACGGACTCCTCATCGTGCTCTAGGGGCTGTCTGATCGGGATGCCGGCGCCAGGTCGCCCCGAGCAAACCTTGGAAGATTCGAGAGTTACTACGATGCAGTCGTCGCGAAGGGGAACACATGAGAGCCTTCCAGGACTATTACCCCGAGCACCTCGCTCACTGCTACGGCTGCGGGCGTCTCAACGAACACGGCTACCACGTCGCGACCGTTTGGGACGGCGAGGAGAGCCTGACGCGCTTCACTCCGAGCGAGTATCACACCGCGGTTCCCGGCTACGTCTACGGCGGCCTGCTCGCGTCGCTCATCGACTGTCATTCGACGGGCACCGCTGCCGCAGCGATGTATCGCGCCGAGGCTCGAGAGATGGACACGTTGCCGGCGTTTCGCTTTGTCACGGCGTCACTGCTCGTCAGCTTCGCCAAGCCCACCCCGCTCGGGCCCGAGATCCAGATCCGCGGCCGCGTGGGCGAGATCGCCGGGCGCAAGGTGCGCGTCGTCTCGGACCTGATCGTCGATGGTGTGGTGACGGTCACCGGCGACGTGCTCTGCGTGCAGATGCCCGAGGCCTTCGCGGTACAAGCGCCGGATTGAAATCATTTCGCCCCGCGAAGGGTCGTTGGTCACGGCGCCCCGGTGACACGTCCACGCGTTTCGGGCTAAAGATGGAGGGGTAAAAACCGCCCGGGGGATTCCGGCGGCGACGAAGGGAAGAGTCATGGCATTCACCGCGATCAATCCGGCCACCGAAGAGGTCATCGCCGAGTATCCGGCGCACACCCCGGAACAGATCGAGGCCGCGGTGGCCCAGGCCGTCACGACCTTCGCCAGCTGGAAGATGACCCCCTTCAAGGACCGTGGCGAACTGATGACCCGCGCGGCCCAGTTGCTCGAGGACGAGCTCGACAGCGCGGCGGCCCTTCTCACCTCGGAGATGGGCAAGACCTTCGTCCAGGCCAAGGGCGAAGTGATGAAGTGCGCCAAGACGATGCGCTACTACGCCGAGCACGCCGAAGAGCTCCTCGGCGAGGAGATCATCGCCTCGCCCGCCTCGCGCAGCGGCATCCGCTACGAGCCCCTCGGCACCGTGCTCGCCGTGATGCCCTGGAACTTCGCGCTCTGGCAGGCGGTGCGCTTCGCGGCGCCGGCCATGATGGCGGGCAACGTCGGCATCTTGAAGCACGCGCACAACGTGCCCGGCTCCGCCCTGTACTTAGAGAGCCTGTTCCTGCGCGCCGGATTCCCCAAGGGCGTGTTCGCGAACCTCTTCCTCGGCCACCAGGCCCTCGCGGACCTGATCGCTGACGATCGTGTCGCCGCGGTGACACTCACCGGTTCTGAAGTCGCCGGCCAGAAGGTCGGCGCCCAGGCCGGTGCGAACCTAAAGAAGTGCGTGCTCGAACTCGGTGGATCGGATGCGTTCATTATCGCGAGCTCGGCCGACATGGACACGACCGTCCCGATGGCGGTTACGGCCCGCATCCAGAACAACGGCCAGAGCTGCATCGCGGCCAAGCGCTTCATTGTCGTAAAGGAGCGCTCCGAGGAGTTCATCGAGCGCTTCACCAAGGCCATGAGCGAAGTGAAGGTCGGCGACCCGATGGACCCGGAGACCAACATGGGACCGCTGGTTAACGCCGAGCAGCGCGAGTTGATCCACGCCCAGGTGCTCGACTCGGTCGCCAAGGGCGCGGTAGTGCGCTGCGGCGGCAAGATGATCGAGGGCACGGGCTACTACTACGAGGCCACGGTTCTTACCAACGTGCCGCGCGACTCGCGCGCGGGCTGCGAAGAGCTCTTCGGTCCGGTCGCGGTCGTCGAGGTCGTCGAGGACCTGGACGAGGCGATCACGCTCGCCAACTCGACCCCGTGGGGGCTGGGCGGCTCGATCTGGGCAACGGATCCCAGTGAAATCGAGCGCGCGATCAACGGCGTGGAGTCGGGGATGGTCTTCGCCAACGCGATCGTCGCCTCGACCCCTGAGCTGCCCTTCGGTGGCATCAAGAAGTCGGGATATGGCCGCGAGCTCTCGGCGATGGGCATCCGCGAGTTCACGAACGCCAAGACCTTCTACATCGCCTAGGCGCGGGTGCCGTCTCGGTTCGGCGCACGGATATAGTTTGAATTCTGACTCTTCTGGCGGTCTACTGGACGGATTACGCACTCAGTAGGTATTATTAGATCTATTAGTACGTTACGAGGGATCTAAAGAGTGGAAATCCAACCATCGAGCACCGTGAACGAGTGGGAGGCGAGCTTCGGCCGCGCCGTGCGACGGCTGCGCCTCGCCCGACGACTCACCCAGGCCGAGCTCGCCGAGCGGGCCAACATCTCCCTGAGTACCCTCAAGAACCTCGAACGCGGAGGCGGCTCGAGTCTGGCGAGCGTCGTGCGGGTCGCGCGCGCCCTCGGACGCGCCGAGTGGCTCGACTCCTTCGCCCCGGCCGAGACCGACTTCAGCCCGATGGAGATGCTGCGCGCCCGCGGCGAGGCGGGTCGAACGCGTCGCGTTCGCCGAGCGCGCGCGGGGTCATGACCTACTCGCCCGCCACCGTCCTCGAGGTCTCGGCCTGGGGTCGGCGGGTGGGCGCAGTCGCGCTCGATCCGGCAACGGGTGTCTACGCCTTCGAGTACGACGAGGCCTGGCTCGACGACGGGCTCGAGCTCGCCCCGCTGCACATGCCCCGACGCGCCGGGGTCTACGAGTTTCCCGAGCTCTCGCGCACGACGTACTACGGGTTGCCGGCGATGCTCGCCGACGCCCTGCCCGACCGCTTCGGCAGCGCCCTCGTCACGGCCTGGATGGCTGAACAGGGCATTGGCGCGGCCCAGATCACCGCGCTCGATCGCCTCGCCTACGCCGGCAGCCGCGCCATGGGGGCGCTCTCCTTCGCACCGCCCACCGGTCCAGAAATCGCGGAGCCGAGTCTCGTCCAGGTCGCCCGCCTGGTCACCGCGGCGCGCTCGGCGCTGCGCGGGACGCTGCGCGAGGATGACGTTCACGACGCGCTCGCCGATCTCATCACGGTGGGATCTTCCGCCGGGGGAGCGCGCGCCAAGGCGGTCATCGCCTTCAATCCCACGACCTACGAGATGCTCTCGGGTCAGTTCAGTGCGCCCGAGGGATACGAGCAGTGGTTGATCAAGCTCGACGGCGTGGGCGATCCGGCGGTGCTCGATTCTTCACCCCTCGCCGACACCCAGCCCTACGGGCGCGTGGAGTATGCGTACTACCTCATGGCGCGCGCGGCCGGGATCGACATCAGCGAGTCGCGCCTCCTGCTGGAAGGCCCGCGGGCGCACTTTCTCACCCGGCGCTTCGACCGCGCGCCGCACAATGAGCGTCTCCACACCCAGACGCTGTGCGCGCTCGCGCACCTCGACTACAACCTGGCCCGCACGCACTCGTACTCGAGCTACTTCCTCACCGCGCGCGAGCTCGGACTCGGGCCCGAAGCGGCCCGTGAGATCTTCCGGCGCGCGCTCTTCAACGTGGCCGGTGTGAATCGTGACGACCACACGAAGAACGCCTCGTTCCTGCTCGCCGAGCACGGGACGTGGCAGCTAGCGCCGGCCTACGACGTCACCCACTCCTACTGGGACGCCGAGTGGCCCCAGGCCCACCAGATGAGTGTCAACGCCAAGTTCACCGACATCACGATTGATGACTTTCGCGCACTGGGTGATCGCCACGAGGTGCCCGGAATCGCCGCGACGATCGACCAGGTCAACGGGGCGATCGACCAGTGGCCCGACTTCGCGGTCGAGGCCGGCGTCGACGCGGCCACCAGCGCGAAAATCGCGGCCGACATCGCGCGCTTTCGACCCCGCTGAGCCGGTGTCGCACCTTGGAAGTTGGTGTGAGCCACAATTCGCGCGGGGTGACCGGCGTAGTGTGGACGGGTGATCCGACGCGCGCTTGCAGTACTCGTGGTGTCCTCGCTGATGGCGGGGGGCCTGGGGGTACTCGGCGCGCAGGCGGCCTCGGTACCGCCAACTTCGCTGGGATACGACATCAGCTTTCCCCAGTGCGGCGCGAACCTGCCTGCGGCCACGGGCTTTGGCGTTGTCGGTGTCGACAACGGGCACTCCTTCTCGGTCAACCCCTGCCTGGCCAGCGAGATCACCTGGGCGGGAACCTCGCTCTCGGCGAGCCCGCAGTTCTACGTGAACACCGACAACCCCGGCCCGTCGAACAACTCCAACTGGCCCCTGTCGCAGTCGACGCCCAAGCCGTGCTCGGGGGCGAACTCGGTGAACTGCTCCTACGACTACGGCTGGAACGCCGCGCAGGCCTCGTTCCAGGCCGTGGTCTCGGCCGAGACCCAGCTGTCCGCGGTCTCTCCGACGGCCGCCGCCCTCGGGGCTCAGTGGTGGCTCGACGTCGAGACGGGCAACGCGTGGCAGTCCCTGCGCAACGGCAGCGCCCCGACGAGCGCGCAGTTCGCCAACGACGCCGCGACCCTTCAGGGCCAGCTCGCCTACTTCGCGAGCATCGGCGTGGGCACCGTGGGCATCTACGCGACCAGCCTGCAGTGGGGCGCGATCGTAGGAAACAACACCGGCTCGGCCTTCTCGCAGAACCCGCTGTGGGTGCCCGGATACGCGACCATCGCCGCCGCCCAGGCTGCGTGCTCGATGACGAGCTTCACGGGCGGGCGGATCGCGATGATTCAGTACCCCTTGAACGGCCTCGACGGCGATTACGTGTGCGGTCTTATCGTCATACCGACTTCGGCGACGATCTCCCTCGCTTCGGTGTCGACGTTCTCGAGTCAGCTCGCGGTGG
>JAJXTB010000070.1 GCA_021784205.1 Actinomycetes bacterium | reverse complement strand
AGGTGGGCGTGCGCATCGTCAACGCGGCGCGCGGCGGCATCGTCAACGAGGACGACCTCGCCGAGGCGATCCGCAGCGGCCACGTCCACGGCGCGGCCCTGGACGTGTTCGCCAAGGAGCCCACGACCGCCTCGCCGCTGTTCGAACTCCCCTCGGTCGTGGTGGTGCCCCACCTCGGCGCCTCGACCGCCGAGGCCCAGGACAAGGCCGGGGTCACGATCGCTGAGCAAGTCCAGCTCGCCCTGGCCGGGGACTTCGTACCCTTCGCCGTGAACGTCGCGGCCGGTGAGGTCTCCAACGTGGTGCGACCGTTCATGGGCCTCGCCGAGGTGCTCGGCCGATTCATCGGTGGCCTGCTCGACGGCAACCCCGCCGACCTCGAGGTCATCTACCAGGGCGAGCTCGCCGGCGCGGGCACCAAGATCCTTACGCTGTGCGCGCTCAAGGGCCTGCTCGGCGCCACCGGCCATGACGGCGTGTCCTTCGTCAACGCGCCCCAGATGGCGGCCGAACACGATCTCACCTGGGGCGAGGTCTCTACGGTCGAGTCGCCCGAGTACGTCAACCTGATCACGGTGCGCTCGGGCGACCACGCGGTCTCGGGCACCCTGATGACTATCGGGTCGCGGCTCGAGACCCGCATCGTCACCGTCGACGGCCACAGCGTCGAGATTCCGCCGGCGGCCACGATGCTCGTCGTGCGCAACGACGACCGTCCCGGCATGATCGGCCACGTCGGCCTCGCCCTGGGCGAGGCGCACGTGTCGATCTCGTCCATGGCGGTCGGTCCGGACCCGACCTCAAAGACCGCGCTGATGGTGATCTCGACGACCACCCCGACCCCAGAGTCGGTGATCGACCGGCTCCGCTCGACCGACGGCATCCAGGACATTCACCTGATCACGCTGCGCTGAGCGATCAGGCGCGGCTGATCCGGTCGATCCGCTCCATCACGTCGCCGCTCAGCAGCTCGATCGCGTCGAGGGCCGTCATGTTCTCGCGGACCTGGGCGGCCGACGACGCGCCGGTGATGACCGTCGAGACGTTGGGGTTCTTCGCGCACCAGGCGAGCGACAGCTGGGTGAGCGAGACGCCGAGCTCGTCGGCGATGACCTTGAGGTCAGCGACCTTCTTGTTGCGCGCCGGGTCGGTCAGCATGCTGCGCAGCCACTCGTAGCCCGGCAGGGTCGCGCGCGACCCCTCGGGCACGCCGTGCAGGTACTTGCCGGTCAGCAGGCCCGACGAGAGCGGCGACCAGATGGTGGTGCCGAGCCCGATGTCCTCGTAGAGGCGCCGGTACTCCTTCTCGACGCGGTCGCGCCACAAGATGTTGTACTGGGGCTGCTCGACGACGGGCTTGTGGAGGTGGTGTCGATCGGCGATGTCGTAGGCGGCGCGGATGTCGTCGGCGTTCCACTCGGAGGTGCCCCAGTAGAGGGCCTTGCCCTGGCTGACCATGTCGCTCATCGCCCAGACGGTCTCCTCGAGGGGTGTCTTGGGGTCGGGACGGTGGCAGAAGACCAGGTCGACGAAGTCCAGCCCGAATCGCTCCAGCGAGCCGTCGATCGCCTGGGTGAGGTACTTGCGGTTGAGTGTGTTCTTCATGTTGGGCACGTCGTGCAGTCCCCAGAAGAGCTTCGTGGAGACGACGTACTCGTAGCGGGCCCAGCCGAGCTCACGGAAGGCCGCGCCCATCACGCGCTCGGACTCGCCGGCGGCGTAGGCCTCGGCGTTGTCAAAGAAGTTGACCCCGGCCTCCTTGGCGGCGGCGAGGCACTCGGCGGCCTGCTGGGCGGTCTCGACCTGGCCCTGATTGGCGAAGGTTACCCAGCTGCCAAAGGACAGGACGCTGACCTTGAGGCCCGAACGTCCGAGGCGGCGATACGGCATGGCAGTCATGGTGCTCCTTTTCGATCTCAGGACGCGGGCTTGCGCGGAACCGTGGGCCACTCGTCATACGAGACGGGCCTCGCGTTTCGACCCCGCGAGACCAGGGCGATTGCGCCGGCGACGAGACCCAAGAGGACGACGATGGCGGCCAGTTTGACGAGGGCCCGGATCATGCTCACGGTCTCGAGGCTAGCCCAGGGCGCGCACTGGACACGGGGGATCCGAGCGTTAGACTGTCACCGTGAGCACATCTGCGAACGTCGAGCTGCTGCTGCATTAGGGCGAGTGCATACTCGCCCGACGCCCCCGCATCCGCGGGGGTTTTTTGTTTCTGGAGTGAAGGAGGACACGATGGGTTCGTACCCCAATCCGCAGCAGCCCAGTCCGATGCCGTTCGGGAAGTACCACCCGACCGTTCCGGTCGACCTTGCGGACCGCACGTGGCCCAACCGGCGACTGAGCAAGGCACCGCGCTGGTGCAGCGTCGACCTGCGCGACGGCAACCAGGCCCTCATCGACCCCATGGACCTCGAGCGCAAGGGCGCGATGTTCGCCCAACTCGTGGCGATGGGCTTCAAGGAGATCGAGGTGGGGTTCCCCGCCGCCTCCCAGCCCGACTTCGACTTCGTCCGCCACATCATCGACGACGGTCTTATCCCTGACGACGTGACCATTCAGGTCCTCGTCCAGTGTCGCGAGGACCTGATCACGCGGACCTACGAGGCATTGCGCGGGGCCCACCGGGCGATCGTGCACTTCTACAACTCCACCTCGACCCTGCAGCGACGGGTGGTGTTCAACCTCGACATGCCGGGCATCACCGCCATCGCCCTCGAGGCGGCCCGGCTCTGCCGGTCCCTCGAGTCGGTCTCGCCCGAGACCGAGTTCTTGTACGAGTACTCGCCCGAGAGCTTCACGGGCACCGAGCTGCCCTACGCGCTTGACATCGTGAACGAGGTGATCCGAGTCATCGACCCGACCCCCGAGCGGCCGCTCATCGTCAACCTGCCCGCGACCGTCGAGGCCTACACCCCCAATCTGTACGCCGACGCGATCGAGTGGTTCTCGCGCAACGTCGATCGGCGAGACTCGATCGTGCTGTCGCTGCACCCCCACAACGACCGGGGCACCGCCGTGGCCGCGGCGGAGCTCGGCGTGCTCGCCGGTGCTGACCGCGTCGAGGGCACCCTCTTTGGCAACGGCGAGCGCACCGGCAACGTCGACGTCGTGACCTTGGCGCTCAACCTCTTCTCCGAGGGCGTGGACCCGGAACTGGACCTGAGCGACATCGACGCCATCCGCCACGTGGCCGAGTACGCCAACCGGTTGCCGGTCCACCCGCGCCACCCCTACGTCGGCGAGCTCGTCTACACGGCGTTCTCGGGCTCGCACCAGGACGCGATCAAGAAGGGGATGACCGCCATCGGCGACGCCTACGAGCAGTGGGAAGTTCCCTACCTGCCCATCGATCCCAAGCACACCGGGCGCACCTACGAGGCGATCATCCGGGTGAATTCGCAGTCTGGCAAGGGCGGCGTGGCCTACGTGCTCAGCACCGAGCACGGCCTCGACCTGCCCCGTGCGATGCAGGTGGAGTTCTCCAAGCGCGTCCAGGCCCTCACCGAGGCATCGGGCACCGAGATCTCGCCCGCCGAGATCTGGGAGGTCTTCAGCACCACCTACCTGCCCGAGAGCCCCGCCATTCAGCTGCTCTCGAGCGAGGTGCGTACCGATTCGCACCGCACGACGATCTTCGCCCAGCTGCTCGTGGACGCCAAGCACGTGACCCTGAAGGGCGAGGGCAACGGGCCGATCGACGCCATGATGAACGGACTGCGCAACGAGCTCGGCGTGAGCTTCAAGGTCCGCGACTACAGCGAACACGCGCTCACCGCGGGCGCCGAGGCGTCGGCCGTCGCCTACGTCGAGGCCGAGGGCGATGACGGCGCGACCTGGTGGGGCGTTGGCATGAGCTCGTCGATCCTCGACGCCTCCCTCGAGGCGGTCGTCTCGGCCGCGAATCGTCGTCGTTGACGCGATCCACCATTAGCATCGGTAAGTGATTTCGCACGCGTCGACGGCCACCATCGGCTGGGCGGCCGTTGCGGTGGGTCTCGTGAGCACGTGGTCCCAGTGGCGTCGCGTCAGTGACGACGGCGTCGAGGGGGTGTCGCTCGCGACCTGGTCGCTCTTCTCGATGATGGGCGGGTTCTGGATCGCCTACGGGCTGGTTGCGCGCTCGTGGCCGGTCGTACTCGGGAGCCTCGTGGTCCTGCCGATCCAGGGCGCGATCCTCGTGCGGCTCTCGCCGTGGCGCAACGTGCGCACGCTGGGGTATTCGTTCACGATCTTCACGGCGACGTGCCTGGTGCCAGCACTTATCGGTGGGTGGTCGGCGGGGGTCTATGGCATCGGGATCACCATGTCGCTCACCCGCATCCCCCAACTCATCGAGCTCATTCGCACCGCTGAGGCAACCGGGGTCTCCGCGTCGTCGTGGACGCTCGGGGCCGTTGGGTCCGTCTTGTGGGTCACCTTCTACGCCGGCGACCACCTCTGGGCGGCGCTCGTCGCCACCAGTGCCGCCGGCATCGCCAACGTGGCGATCGCGGCGCTGGCCACCTGGCGTCACCGCCAGCTGCGCCGCAGCATCATTCGCGACGAGGTCTTCGCCTACTAGCCGAAGAGGCTCGCGTAGCCGTTGATCGCCGGCTGCCCGCCGAGGTGGGCGAAGAGCACGTGCGCGTCGGGCTCGAGCTCGTGGCGCTGCACGAGGTCGATGAGACCGGCGAGGGACTTGCCCTCGTAGACCGGGTCGGTGATCATCGCCTCGAGCGAGGCGCCGAGCTTCATCGCGTGGATCGTCCGGTCGTCGGGGATCCCGTAGGTGCCCGCGTGGTAGCGCTCGTCGAGGATTATCTCCTCGTCCAGGATCGGTCGCTGCACGCCGATGAGCTCGGCCGTCGCGCGGGCGATCCGCGCGACCTGGTCCCAGGTCTCGGCGGGCTTGGCCGAGCCGTCGATGCCGATGACCTTGCGCGGCAGGTCGTTGATGGCGAAACCGGCGATCATGCCCGCCTGGGTCGAGCCGGTGACCGAGCAGACGATCACGTAGTCAAAGGCGATCCCGAGCTCGCGCTCCTGCTCTTCGACCTCGAGCGCCCAGCCGGCGAAGCCGAGCCCGCCCAGTCGGTGGTCCGACGCCCCGGCCGGGATGGCGTAGGGCCGGTGCCCGGCGGCCTCGAGCTCCGCGATGGCACGCTCCCAGCTGGCCTTGAAGCCGATGCCGAAGTTCGCGTCCACGAGCCGCACGTCAGCGCCCATCAGTCGGCTGAGCAGGATGTTGCCCACTCGGTCGTAGGTGACGTCGGGCCAGTTGACCCAGCTCTCTTGGATCAGCACGCACTTCATGCCGACGGCCGCCGCCGCCGCGGCCACCTGGCGGGTGTGGTTGGACTGGACCCCGCCGATCGACACGAGCGTGTCACAGCCCTGGGCGAGTGCGTCGGCGACCAGGTACTCGAGCTTGCGGACCTTGTTCCCGCCGAAGGCGAGGCCCGAGTTCACGTCCTCGCGCTTGGCCCAGACCGTGGCTCCACCCAGGTACTCACTCAATCGGTCGAGTCGATGGATCGGTGACGGGCCGAAGCGCAGTGGGTACCGGGGGAACTGATCGAGGGACATGGTCCTCCTCTCTGATGCAACCTTGACCCGACGTTATCCGAGTCCATCTCACCGGGACGAGCGTCGCCACCGACGCTCGTGGGCAAAGCGCCGCGGCAGTTCGCGCGCGATCGCGCCGTATAGCGCACGCTCACCGGGGGCCGGCTCGAAGAGCCGGCCGGGACGGGGCAGCGGCGCCTCGCCGAGCGTCGCCTCGCCGACGGCGCTCGCGGCGACGTGCGCGACCCCGCGCAGCTGGGCGGTCAGGGGATCGGCCACCTGGATGACGGGCCGGTCGAGCGTCGAGGCGTAGATCTGACACCAGAGGTCTGACTGCGCTCCGCCGCCGATCAGGCGAACCGGGTCGAGGCGTCGTCCGGCGAAGCGCTCGACGTGGGCAAAGAGCCACGCGCTGTTCGCCGCGACCCCCTCGAGGACCGCGCGCACGAGGTCCGCGGTCGTCGTGGTGACCGACAGGTTGGCGAACCCCCCTCGGGCGCTCTTGTCATCGGCCGGCGACCGCTCACCGGCGAGCCACGGCGTGAAGCGCGCGCCGTTGGCGCCGGCGGGCGAGGTGGCCGCGAGGGCCGTGAGCTCGCTGAACGATGCAGGGACTCGCGGTCCCGCCAGCACGTCGCGCAGCCAGGCGAGGGCCCGCGCGCCCGTCTCTTGGTTGTTGATGACGAGGTAGTCGTCGTTGGTCAGGCCCGGCACGGAGGCGATCGAGTGCACCACGTCGGTCTTCTTGGTCGGCACGGGGCAGCTGATCCACGACGTCGTCGACAGCGCGAGGTGCGTGTCGTAGGGACGGATGGCTCCCGAGCCGATCGTCGCCGCGTGCAGGTCGGGGATGCCGGTCGCGACGACGGTCGAGGCGGCGAGGCCGAGCTGGTCGGCGACCTCGGGTCGCAAGGTGCCGACACTTGAGCCGAAGGGCACGAGCGGCGCGAGCCGCTGGTCGCTCAGGCCCGCGAGGCGCAGCAGGACGGGGTCGTAGTGGTACTCGGTGAGGCGCCGGTTGTCGGTCATCCACATGGCCAGTCGCGACGCGTGCGTGGCCGAGGCGACGCCGGTGAGGCGCATGGTGAGGTAGTCGACGGGCTCGAGGTACCAGCGCGTCGCCGCCACGACCGCCGGCTGCTCGTGCTCGAGGAAGAGGATCTGGCCGACGGGGTCGGCGCCCGCGGTGGACGGGGCCCCGCCGCTGTGGCGAATGAAGGCGAGGGCGGCGCGGGGGCGATAGCCCTGCACCGGTCCGCCGACGGCGCGCCGGCTCCACGGACCGCCGCGGGTATCCATCCAGGTCAGGCACGGACCGGTCGGGGCGCCGTTCGCGTCGACCGGCACGGTCGACCCGTACTGGCCCGTCACCCCGATCGCGCGCACGCGCCGGGCGCGCCCGGGCTCCGCGAGCAGTCCCCGGGCGCACCGCAGCACGAGGTCCCACCACTCGTTGGCGTCCTGGGTCGCCTCGCCGTCGGCGCGAAAGGTCGTGGTGACCGACGCCACCACGTGCTCGACGAGGGAGCCTCGCGCGTCCACGAGGCCCACCTTGGGTCCACCGGTCCCCAGGTCCACCACGAGGTAGAGCGCGTCGTGCATGGCTAGTCGGGGATCGACTGCTGGTGGTCCATCATGTCGGCCATGAAGAACCGGATCAGGTCGTCGGTCTCGGGGGTCGGACCGCCGGCGACGCCCCCGTAGATCGCCCCGGACTGGGCCGGGGTGTCCGCGTGGGCCTCGGCGTAGGCGACGGCGTCGGCCAGATCGGCCTCCCAGCGCTCGAGCACGCCGGGCTGGGTCTGGGGCCGGGTCACGGCCATGTGCAGGGCGTTGGGGTACTGCTGGCCGTTGAGTCGCCAGCCCCGAAGGCGCAGGAAGTCGTTGACGAGGTACACGTCGTAGTCCGTGGCGCTAAAGGAGAACAGGAAGCTCGGGGACCCGATGATGCGCAGGCTGTCGTGCGAGCGCACCGCTCGCTGCATCGCCGCCGAGGTCTCAAAGATTCGCCGGGCGTACTCGCGATAGCCCGACCGGCCGAGCTGGACCATCGCGGCCCAGGTGGCCGCGAGCAGCCCGCCCGAGCGCGAACCGTCCATGCCCGGCGAGCAGTACTTCCCGCCCGACCAGTCGGGCTGGTAGAAGTACTGGCTGTTGCGAAGGGCCCGATCGGCGAAGCACAGCACGCTCGTGCCCTTCAGGGCGTAGCCGTACTTGTGGGTGTCGGCCGACATCGACGTCACGCCCGGGACCGCGAGGTCAAAGGCCGCGTCGACGAAGCCGAGCTCACGTCCGAAGGGCAGGATGAAGCCACCGAGGCAGCCGTCGACATGCAGCCCGACGTTGTGATCGAGGGCCAGTTGACCGAGCTCGACGATCGGGTCGATCGTGCCGTAGCCGTAGTTGCACGCCGAGCCGACGAGGGCGACGGTGTTCGCGTCGACGTGCTCGCGCACCCAGTCCAGGTCGACCTGGGCGGTGGCAGGGTCCACAGGCGCGACGCGCATCTCGACGCCAAAGAGGTGCCCGGCCTTGTCGAAGGCGGGGTGGGCCGTTTCGG
Source organism: Actinomycetes bacterium (assembly GCA_021784205.1). The sequence goes on along the minus strand of JAJXTB010000070.1, from coordinate 6,205 downwards.
GCTTGATGATGTTCGGCCGCTCGACGGTGCGCGCGCTGGTCTCGCGGTAGGCGAGCACGGCGTGGGCGATGGACGCCGAGCCGCCCGAGGTCACGAGTCCGGCCGGGTCGGCGTGGCCGCCGGCCCCGAGCAGGTCGAGCGTCATGGCGATGATCTCGGCCTCGAACTTGGTGGCGCTCGGGCACATGTCGCGCTGCAGGGTGTTGACGTGCGAGAAGTAGCCGAACGCGCGGTTCAAGAAGTCGTAGTGCTCGTGGTCGCCGCAGTACATGGTGCCCGAACACTGCCCGGTCTCCCAGGTCCGGTCCTCGCGCGAGGCGAGGTCCTCGAGCTGGGCGAGCACGTCGGTGCGCCGCGTGCCGTCCTCGGGCAGGGTCCGGTGGATCGAGTACTCCTCGGCGTAGGGGAATGAGACCATGGCGCTCCTCGTCGTCGCTACCGAGAGCGTAGGACGACTCAGTGGGTCACGCGAGCCCCGTGGCCGAGCGGTGCAGCGAGGCGAATGCCGCCGCGACCTGGGCCGTCGTGGCGCCGGTGGCGAGCAGGAGGCTGAGCAGCACCCGGGCCTTTCGCCCGTCGAGGAATCCCGCGCTGATCAAGCCGCGACCCAGCAGGTCGCGCTCGGATCCGTCGTAGCCGTAGGTCGTCTCGAGGGTGTCGCCCGCGCCGGTGCGCGACGCGAGCACGACGGGCACCTGGCCGGCGAGAGCAGCGAGGGGCCCGACCAGACGTCCGGGTACGTGACCGCCGCCAAACCCTTCGACGACGACTCCGGCGTAGCCGAGTTCCAGCAGGCGTTCCAGTACTCGTCCGTCGTCGCCGAGCGCGCAGGTGACGAGCGCGACCGCCGGCACGTCGGCGCTGAGCCGGGTGGGCTCGATGACGCGCGCGAGCACCGCGGGGCTGACGTAGCGGCGCACGCGTCCCTCGACCACTCGGCCGATCGGACCCGCCGTGCGCGAGGCGAACGCCGCCGGGCTCGAGGAATCGGACTTGCGCACGAAGCGAGCCGCGTGGATCTCGTCGTTCATGACGACGGTCACGCCCGAGCCCCGCATCCCCGGGTCGCTCGCGACCCGGATCGCCGCGGCGAGGTTCGCCGGCCCGTCGGCGCCGAGCTCGCCGGGGTGGCGCATGGCGCCGGTGACGACGACGGGTCCGTCGGTGCTGAGCAGGTCCAGCGCGAAGGCGAACTCCTCGATCGTGTCGGTTCCCTGGGCGATCACGACGCCCGCAGCGCCCCCGTCGAGGTCGTGGCGGATGCGATCGCTGAGCTCGATGGCGTCGCGCAGCGTGAGCTCGCCCGAGGGCACCTGGCGCACGCCGATCACCTCGAGGTCGATGTCACCGAGTGCGCCCGCGGTGTCGCCGAGCAGCGCGGCGCCGCCGAGGTTGGGTCGCACGCCACCCGAGCCATCGGCGTCCGTCGAGGCGATGGTGCCGCCGGTCGTGTAGAGGACGACGCGCGTCCGCGTGCCGGCGCCTCGCTCGCTCGACGGGGCTGTCACGCGTCGACCGTCAGGCCACGACGTGGCCGTCGCCGTCGAAGCGACCGGCGAGCGTGGGGGCGACGGTGTTCGCTTCGTAGCGATCGATGTCAGCCGCGTGGCGAAGCGTGAGCCCGATGTCGTCCCAGCCATTCAAGAGTCGCTGGCGGGTCATCGGGTCCAGGGTGAAGGGCCGGTGCCAGCCCCGGGCGGGGACCTCGACGGCGAGGTTGTCGACGTCGACGACGAGCAGCGTCCCTGGGTCGTGGGTGACCATCTGGGCGAGTTCCTCGACGTCCTCGGCGGCGAGCTGGACGATGACCAGACCCTGCTTGCTCGAGTTGTTGCGGAAGATGTCGCCGAAGGACGGCGCGATGACGGCCTCGAAGCCGTAGTCCATCAGGGCCCAGACCGCGTGCTCGCGCGACGAGCCGGTGCCAAAGCGCGGCCCCGCGAGCAGGATCGAGGCGCCCTGGTAGATGGACTGATTCAGCACGAAGCCGGGGTCGTCGCGCCACTCGCTAAAGAGCCCGCGTCCGAAGCCGGTGCGCTCGACGCGCTTCAGCCAACCCGACGGGATGATCTGGTCGGTGTCGACGTCGGATCGTCCGAGTGGCACCGCCCGGCCTTCGATGAGCGACACGGCCTTCATCGGACCACCTCGGGAGCGGCGAAGTGTCCGGCGATCGCCGTCGCGGCGGCGACGGCCGGCGAGACGAGGTGCGTGCGGCCACCGCGGCCCTGGCGGCCCTCAAAGTTGCGGTTCGAGGTCGAGGCGCTGCGCTGTCCCGGTGTGAGCTGGTCCGGGTTCATCCCCAGACACATCGAGCATCCCGGTTCGCGCCACTCGAACCCGGCGTCACGAAATACCCGATCCAGCCCCTCGGCCTCGGCCTGGGCCTTGATGCGATGCGATCCCGGCACGACGAGGGCCCGCACGCCCGCGGCGACGTGGCCGCCCTGGGCGACGCGGGCCGCGGCGCGCAGGTCCTCGATGCGCGAGTTGGTGCACGAGCCGATGAAGACGACGTCGACCGCGACGTCGGCCATCGGCGTTCCCGGCGTGAGGCCCATGTAGGCGAGTGACCGCGCGGTCGCCTCGCGGCGGTCGGCGTCCTCGAAGTCGTCCGGTGATGGGACCACGCCGTCGAGCGCGACGACCTGGGCGGGGTTGGTGCCCCAGGTCACGTAGGGCACGAGCTGGCTGGCGTCGAGCACGACCTCGGCGTCGAACGCCGCGTCGGCGTCGCTCCGGAAGCCACGCCACCGCTCCGCGGCGACCTCGAACGCCGCACCGCCGGCGATGGTCGGGCGCTGGCGCAGGTACTCGATCGTGGTCTCGTCGACCCCGACCAGGCCGGCGCGGGCGCCGGCCTCGATGCTCATGTTGCACACGGTCATGCGACCCTCCATCGAGAGGCCTTCGATGGCGCTGCCGCGGTACTCGATGACGTAGCCCGCGCCACCGCCCGTGCCGAGCCGCGCGACGATCGCGAGGACCAGGTCCTTCGCGCTCACGCTCTCGGGCAGGGTGCCGTTCACGGTGACCGCCATGGTCTTGGGCCGCTGCTGGGGCAGCGTCTGGGTAGCGAGGACGTGCTCGACTTCGCTCGTGCCGATGCCGAAGGCGAGCGCGCCGAAGGCACCGTGGGTGGAGGTGTGCGAGTCGCCGCACACGATGGTCATGCCCGGCTGGGTGACGCCGAGCTCGGGGCCGATCACGTGCACGATGCCCTGGTTCTCGTGACCTCGCGCAAAGAGGGTCACGCCGAACTCGCGACAGTTCTCGTCGAGTGCCTCGAGCTGGCGCCGAGAGATCGGATCCGCCACGGGCGTTGCGAGCGGGTCGGTGGGCACGTTGTGGTCGGCGGTGGCGAGGGTGCGGTCGGGTCGACGCACACCGCGCTGGTTCAGCCGCAAGCCGTCAAAGGCCTGGGGACTCGTGACCTCGTGGATCAGGTGCAGGTCGATGTACAGAATGGTCGGCTCGCCATCGGGACTGGCGACGACGTGCTCGTTCCAGATCTTCTCGAAGAGGGTCTGTCCGGCCACGTCAGCGCAGCCCCGTGATCCGCACGCGAAGTACGCCCGACGGCGCCTCGTAGTCGACCTCGTCGCCTAGGGCGTGCCCGAGCAGGGCCGAGCCGAGCGGCGAGGTGGGCGAGGCGACGAGGACCCCCTCGGGCTTCTCCTCGATGGAGCCGATGAAGAACTCCTGGGCGTCGGCGTCGCCGTCACCGTCGTAGACGACGCTGACGATCGAGGCGTGCTGGACGATGCCGGCGCTCACGTCGCGCTCGACCAGCTCGTGGTTCCTGATCACCGTGTCGATCTGGCGGATCCGGGCTTCCATCTTGCCCTGCTCGTCCTTGGCGGCGTGGTAGTCGCCGTTCTCCGAGAGGTCGCCCAGCAGGCGGGCGGCCTCGATCACTCGGGCGATCTCGGTGCGCCCGACCGTGGTCAGGTGGTGATATTCAGCACGGAGCTTGTCCAGTGTCTCTTTGGTTATCCGGTGGATCTCGCCAGCCATGAGGTGTCATCTCCTGGGTAGGACACTGACTCTAGTGGTCGACTTATGAAGTATCGGACCGGGTTTGCTCCTCTCGGGCCGGGCCAAGCAGACTGGGGGGAATCAGGGAGGTGGGCGTGGCAACGAGCAAGCCGTATCGGGTGGCGGTCATCGGCGGCGACGGGATCGGTCCCGAGGTGACGCGCGCCGCCCTGGCGGTGGTCGAGGCGGCGGGCGTGGCGTTGGCGACCACGCACTTCGACCTGGGTGCGGCGCGCTACCTGCGCGACGGCTTCGTCTTGGACGACGAGACCCTCGAGGCGCTGCGGGGTCACGACGCGATCCTGCTCGGCGCGGTCGGTCCGGCGATCGGGGACACGCGCATCCCCGGCGGTGTGCTGGAGCGTGGCCTGTTGCTGCGGATGCGATTCGGCCTGGACCTGTACGTGAACTACCGGCCCTTCCACGGCGTGCCCGGCTCCATCGCCGACGGTCTGGACTTCGCGATCGTGCGCGAGAACACCGAAGGGCCCTACGCCGGCGAGGGCGGGGTCCTTCGTTACGGCACCGCCCACGAGGTGGCGACCCAGGGATCGGTGAACACCCGTTTCGGGGTCGAGCGCTGCGTGCGCTACGCCTTCGAACGGGCGGCCCAGCTGGAGCGGCCGCGGCTGACCCTCGTGCACAAGACCAACGTGCTCACCTTCGCGGGGAACCTCTGGTCCAGGGTCGTGGACGAGGTGAAGTCCGAGTACCCCACCGTCGCCGTCGACTACAACCACGTCGACGCCGCCTGCATCTACCTGGTGGAGAACCCCGCGCGCTACGGCGTCATCGTCACCGACAACCTGTTCGGCGACATTCTCTCGGACCTGGCGGGGGCGGTGAGCGGGGGGATCGGCTTCGCCGCGAGCGCGAACCTCAACCCGGCGCGCACCGGCGCGTCGCTCTTTGAGCCCGTGCACGGCGCCGCGCACGACATCGTCGGCACCGACACGGCGAATCCCTTGGCGGCGGTGTCCTCGGCGGTCTTGATGCTCGAACACCTCGGGGAGTTCGACGCGGCGCGGCGCATCGCCGCGGCAGTGGCAGACTTTGAGCGCGACGGTGTCACCGGAGGAACGGCGGCCGTCACGCAACGATTGATAGAGAGGTTGTGATGCCCATAACGCCGACGGAGAAAATTTGGATGGACGGCGCGCTCGTCGACTGGAACGACGCGACGACCCACGTCCTCAGCCACGGCCTGCACTACGGCACCGGTGCGTTCGAGGGAATCCGGGCCTACAAGACGCCACGCGGCGTCGCCGTCTTCCGGTTGCGCGAGCACATGGCGCGACTGCTTCGCAGTTGCAAGATCCTCATGATGGAGGTGCCGTTCACCCTCGACGAACTCTGTGACGCCGTCGTGGAGACCGTTCGGGTGAACGACCTGCCCAACGGGTGCTACATCCGGCCCCTCGTGTACCTCGGTTACGGCGAGATGGGCGTGAACCCCCTGCCCGCGCCCGTGAACGTGGCGATCGCCGCCTGGCCGTGGGGCGCCTATCTCGGTGATGAGGGGCTCGCCCACGGCGTGCGCATGAAGATCTCGTCGTGGCAGCGCCACAATCCGAACGCGATGCCCACCGCCGCCAAGGGAACCGGCATGTACCTCAACTCCGGGCTCGCCAAGGTCGAGGCCATCAAGGCCGGCTACGACGAGGCCATCATGCTCGGACCCGACGGGCGGATCTCGGAGTGCACGGGCGAGAACCTCTTCGTCGTGCGCGACGGGGTCGTGCTGACCCCGCCGCCGAGCGAAGCGGGCGCACTGCCGGGCATCACCCAAGAGACGGTCGTTCGCATCGCCACCGACCTCGGCATCACCGTTCGCTTCGAGACGCTGATCCGTACCGACCTCTACCTCGCTGACGAGGCGTTCCTCACCGGAACGGCCGCCGAGGTCGTGCCGATCGCCTCGGTCGACGACCGCGTCGTGGGCACGGGCAAGCCGGGTCCGGTCACGACCACCCTGCAGTCGACCTACTTCCAAGCCGTGCGCGGCGAACTGGACCGCTACAACGGGTGGCTCACCGAGGTGTAGTCACGTTCAGCGGTAGTGTCGTGAGGTGACTCAACCGACGTTTCTTCCAGTCCCCGCTGCCGGCGAGGTGCGTCCGACGATGCCCACGCCGACCCCCGAATTCGCGCGCAAGCCCAAGGCTGG
>JAJXTB010000069.1 GCA_021784205.1 Actinomycetes bacterium | reverse complement strand
GCCTGAGCCGACCACGAATGGAAGACCGACGCCCTTTCACGCTCGACGCTGCTCAGTATGGATCGGTCCTCGGCCATGATTATCGTCCTCGTCGTTCTTGCTTCGACGCTAACGCACTGACCAGTCGCCGCGCGAGGCGACGGTGGGGTCACCGTCGTCGCCGACTCTGTCTCGTCGGTGAACGCGATGACGCCAGCGAACTCCACGTGACCGAACTCTTAACGGGCCTTTATCGGCGATTCAGCGCCTCCTCACGCGGGCCCGCCACGCTGGGATAGGGCCGAGTCCACCAAGCCACTGAGGAGTCACCGTGTACCGTTCGACCGCCAAGCGACTGAAGCGACTAAGTCTCTGGACCGTGACCACCTTCGCCGCGATCGGGGGCGGGGCGGTCGCCGCCAACCTCACGTCATCGAGGTCGCCGAGTGTCGCGCCCGTGGCCCTATCACCTTCGACCACCGGAGCCGCGCGCGTCGCGACCCTCAGCGCGACGACACCAGCTTCGACGGGTAGCACTAGTGCGGTGACGGCGTCGCTCACGTCGTCGCCGGTCACGCGCAGCGTGGTGGTGGCGGTGTCCTCGACCTCGCTCTCGGTTCGAAGTGGGTCCCAGGTCGTGACCTACGCGTTGGATCCCTCGACGGTCGTCCTGAGCGGGCGTGTCCACGTCAGTGTGTCGAGCCTCAAGGTCGGCGACACCGTATTCGTCGTGCCCCGGACCACGAGACCCTCGTCGGCGGCGACGATTGGAGTCGTGCCGACGTCCTCGGGGTCGGACGATTCAGGTTCTGACGCGTGATGCGCAGACGCTGGGCCGATTCGCTGAGTCCCGTTTCGACGCGACGTCGCCGGTGCTTCGTGAGTGCGAACGCCGCACCGTACGTCGAACGGCGCGCCGTGCTGAACGCGGACGCGCGAACGTCGTCGAGGAGTGCCGACGCCGCCAATCGCTGGCCCCGGTGTACTCAGGCGATCAGCTGGAGTAGCGCGCACGTGACAATGGCCACGACGAAGACGGTCACGAGGGACGCCTTCAGGCGCATGGCGATGGCCCCGGCACCAACGCCGGCGAGCAGTGGCCAGTCCACGCTGTAGTGACCGCTGACGTCAAAGAGATCGGTCACGGTCAAGGCCGTGAGCATCGCTGGCGGGAGCAGGCTCGCCGTTCGCTGAACCCGGGGATGGTTGAGCACAGATCCGGGCAACGAGACCCCGGCGAGTTTCAGTCCGTAGCTGCCGAGCGAGGTGAGCGCGAGCATGATCCAGAGCGACATCACGATTCCTTTTTTGCGACGGTGGCCCGCGCCGGTGACGCACCCACGACGGCCGCGACGACCGCGGCGGCGAGAATCGGTACCCCCGGCGGGGTGATCGGAATGAGGATCAGGGACACCAACCCCGCCGTCATCGCCACGGTCGGTGCGCCGTCACGCGAGAGTTGTGGCCAGAGCAGCGCGAGGAAGATCGCGGGCGCGGCGGCGGACAGGCCGAAGGCGGAGGTGTTGATGCCGCTGCCGATCAGCGCACCGGCCACGGTGCCGACCGTCCACAATGAGTAGAGGCTGATGCCGGTAGCCCAGAAGGCGTATCGACCCGCGCGCGAGTCGCGCTGAGCGACGGCCATGGCGGTGGTCTCGTCAATGACGAAGTGGGCGGTCCACAGTCGCTGCAGTCCCCGTGGTCGCACGACCTGGGTTACCGGTACGCCGTAGAACATGTTGCGCGTGCCCAAAAGCAAGGCCGCCGAGAGCCCGGCGAGCGGCGACCCGCCGGCGGCGAGCACGCCGACGAAGGCGAACTGCGACGCCCCGGTGTAGGCGACAACGCTCATGACGATTGCCTGCAGGACGCTGAGGCCCGACGCGACGGCGATCGCGCCAAAGGTAACGCCAAAGGCGCCCGCGTAGACGCCGATTCCAGCCGCCGCGCGGGTGATCGCGGCTCGTTCAGGGAAGTCCGAGTCGATGGACCGCTCGTCGCGGTCGCGAGGCGGAAAGCGCGTCAGTTCACCCATTGACACAATATTACGACGTAATGTGCGCATTCAAATAGCGAATACAAACGCTAGTAGGAGTAAATGTGCAATATAGTGTTACATGGATGAGATTGACAGGAAGATAATTGCGTTATTGCAGAGCGATGGACGTCTGTCGAACGTCGAACTGGCCGAGCGCATCGGTCTCACCCCTGCGCCGTGCCTTCGTCGAGTCAAGCGTCTAGAAAGCGATGGCGTGATCCTTGGTTATAGCGCGCGGATCAGCGCCATGGCAGTCGGTCTTGGCTTTGAGGTGCTCGTCTTCGTGGACCTGACGCACAAGGATCGCGCCACCTTCGAGGCCTTCGAAGCGGGCGTCGCGAGGTTCGACGAGGTCATCGACGTGCGCCGGATGTTCGGGCTGCCGGACTACATCTTGCGCGTCGCGACCGACAGCATCGAGAGTTACGAGGCGTTCATCTCCTCACGACTCGGTGACGTACCCGGCGTCGACAAACTTGATTCGCACATGACGATGAAACTCGTCAAGTCGTCCGCCGAGGGTCGCTGAACGCCGGCGAGTCCAATTCCAGACTGCTCGTCTCGAATGTTGTCCGGTGAAGGGTGATAGTTCTCCCCGCTAGAACCGGAGGACCCGCTATCCCCGGAAAGCCCAGATCTTCCCGATTTAAGGGAATTCTCGTGGTGGGGGATTTGGGTAAAGGGTGAATCTCCTGGTCGAGAGCCATGGAGGGTGTGGCCGCGAAGGGGGCAATCACCAGCGAGCGAGGATCTGAACACCAGGAGAACGGGAGTTTCTCACCAGCACCCTTGAGGAGACGATCACCCAGGGTGCCCCTGTTGCGCGCTCTTGGCTAGCGCCAAGGCTGCAATGCCGTCACCGCTTAACTACTCACTATCTTCCGCTCGGAGGATTACGGCGTTCCCACTTGGTCCCGGAGTTGGTCGATGTCCTGGTGGAGGGCGAACTCCGTCGCTCACCTAGCAGTTTCGGTTGTCGAACCCGTTCGATGGCTTGGTTGATGGCCCGACAATCTCTGATCCGCGACGGGGGCATCCCAGCAATGACATCACTTCGGTAAGAAGTTGGTCCTCGGTGCGTAAGGGCGTGTCGGATTCAATCCAGCAACTCAACCGGTTGACCGAGAATCCAACTTCCGGAGTTTCCCGACCAGCCGGGCCATCAATGTGGAAGGAGACTTTCCCTCGCGAAGCAGGCGGTTGCACGCTTTAGGTTCGCGATTTCCATCGCCTGGATGTGGCTCTCGTGGCTCACGCCATGGCTCGCCTAGCCCGGTGGCGTGATAAACCCAGGTGGGGACGTTGTGCGCGATGCCTACGAAACGGTTAGTAGCAAGGGGGGAGATCATGATTCTTCGAAAGTGGTCGGTTGCTCGTCGCGCGAGCGCGGTGATCGTGATGTCGATGGGGCTCGTCAGTGCTTCGGTCAGCGCGTCGAGTGCCCCTCCGGCTCGACACTTCCCCGATGTCGCGTACGTCACGCCGGGTAGCGACTACCTGGCACTCGGTGACTCGGTTTCCTTTGGCTATCGCGAATCGACGACGGTACCCGCCCCTGTCTACAGTTCGGCCGCCAACTTCGTGGGCTTCCCCGAGGATGTTGCCTCCGCTCTCGGTCTGCACCTGGCGAACGCCTCGTGCCCCGGTGAGACCTCGTCGAGCTTCCTCAGTGCCAGCGCGCAGAGCAATGGCTGCGAGAACCACGTCAGTGCGACGGGAGGGCTCGCGCCAGGGGGGTACCGAACGCTCTACCCGCTGCACGCGTCGTACACGGGCAGCCAGATGGACTACGCACTGCGGTATTTGAAGGCACACCCGCGAACCAGTTTGATCACGCTGATGATCGGGGCGAATGATGGCTTCATCTGCCAGGAGATCACGACGGACCAGTGCCTATCCCCGACGGAGTTGGCGCCCGTCCTCACGACGGTCACGAAGAACGTGGCCACCATCTTGCACGGACTGCGGGTCACTGCCCAATTCAAGGGTCAGATCGTTCTCGTCAACTACTACTCGACGGACTACTCCAACGCGTTGGCTTCGGCAGGTAGCCAAGCGATCAATCAGGCCATGGACAAGGGCGGCGCTGGATTCAAAGTGGAGATTGCTAACGGTTACGCCGCCTTCAGCCAGGCGGCCCAGTACTCCGCGGGTAACACGTGCAACGCCGGCCTACTCACGCAGTTGTACACGGGCAGCCCCAGCACCATGACGGGTTGCGGGGTCCACCCGAGCGTGGGTGGACAGGCGATTCTCGCTCAGACGGTGGAGTCAATCGTGCACAAGTAGCGCCTCGCGGTCCTCACGGTCGTTGGGGTTCTCGGTAACTCGGGGCGCGACTTCGCGCCGAACGTGTCATCGAGTTCGGTCCTGGGGACTGTTCGCGCGCCAGGATGTCCCGCATTTGCGGGACACCTTGATGGTGGGGGATTTGGGCAACGAGTGTCTGTCCTGTTCAGGATGAACCGCTCCTGACCTAGGCATTCGGATGGAGCAGCGATCGCCTGACGAGGCCGTGCCTCCATGCTGCAGCCCTGGGTGTGGCGTAGCGCTGGAACTCGCGGTCAGGGGAGCACTTGCGGCCCGAGAGGGCCGCGAGGCCCCGCCCACAGACAGTTCGCGGGTGCTATCTATCTGCCGACCAGGCGAATTTTCGTCCGAGCGTTTGTCCGAACGGTTGGGGGATCTTTGTCCAAATCCCCCGTGGTGGGGCTAGTAAGAATCGAACTTACGACCTCGTCATTATCAGTGACGCGCTCTAACCGACTGAGCTATAGCCCCAAGGCCAACCAATCTACACCAGCGGGCTTCCTAGCCCTACGGAGCCTCCCACAGCCTGACCGCGAGCGACTGGCTCGCGGTTGCGAGGAGTGTTCCCGCCTCGCTCCAGAGGAACGCCGTTCCCTGGCCGAAACCGCCGGCGAGGGCGTGCATGTGGATCTCGCAGAGCACCCACTCCGTGGGTTCAAGCGTCGCGATGCGAATCGTGTTGTCGAGGCTGCGACTGCGCGTTCGTCGACCGAGCGGGTCCATCGCACCGCCCGAGACGAGGTCGCCGAGAATCGCGATCGTCGCCGCCGAGGGCTCGAGGTGGCCGGGGATCCGCGCCCACAGCGCGGTCACCGGCGAACCGGGCGTGCCGTCGATCTCGGCGAACCGCCGACCCATCGCGAGGCGGGTCTCGACGTGGTCGAAGATCGAGTTCTGGTACCAGCCCGGCAGGTTGCGCTGCGGGCAGTCGAGTGGAGGGGCGACCGACGGCCGGACGGTCCACGGGGGAGCACCCAGGGAACCGGTGCCGAGCGCAGCGTTGACGGTGACGACGGCGGTGTCGCCGACCGTCGCGGTGGCGCGGGCCTGGGTGACGTGACCACCGACCACGGCGAGCTCGGTTGTCACGAGCACCTCGGCCCCTTCGGGGGCGTAGGAGAGGTATTGCGCACTCGCCCAGACGGTGGGTCGTCCACTCGCTTCTTCGAGGGCGAGCACCCCCGCCGCGAGGGCGCAACCGCCGAAGAGGAAGCGGCCGGGCGTCATGACCCGCTCGTTGACACGCAGCGACCACGTCCGCTCGTCTCGACGTTCGAGTCCGAGGAATTCGGCGGCGTTCACGCCGGTTCAGGATAGTGCCGGCGTGAATCCCGCCAGGGTGGGGCAGACTGGTCGCGTGATCGATCCGCGCTTCGTCTACCTGGCCGCGGTGATATCGGTCATCGGAGCCGCCGGATACATCCGAGACACGGTGCGTGGCGTGTCGACGCCCAACCGGGTGACGTGGGGCCTGTGGGGCGTCGAGGGGGTGCTCGCCTTCGTGGTCGAACTCCAGCAGCACGTCGGGCTCGCGGCGTTGATGACCCTAATGTTCGGGCTCATCCCACTGTCCATTGTCGCGGTGTCCTTCGGCCACCACCACGGGGTGTGGCGGATGGGTCCCTTCGACGTGCTCTGCGGTGCGCTCTCGCTCGCCGGCATCGCATTTTGGGCCTTCGTCCACGAACCCACGGTGGCGCTGATCTCCTTCGTCGTGGCCGACCAGCTCGCGGGCCTGCCGACGATCCGCAAGTCGTGGCTCGTGCCGTCGTCAGAGACGGCCTGGACCTTCTTCACCGGCGTGATCAACACGGCGATCACGATCATGTCGTTGCGCCACTTCACCACGGGCGGCGCGCTGTTCCCCGGGGCGATCTTGCTCACTGACCTCGTAATCTGGTCCCTGGTGGCCTTCAACATCGGTCCGAGGGTTCGCGGCGAACGAACCGTGATCGGCGCGACGTGAGCGTCTCACGGCCCGGCGTTGAGACCGAGCGCGAGCGCGGCCGCGCCAGCCGGTCCACAGTCCCGCGCCGTGCGCACGCCACCCTCGCCGCGCGACCCGCGGACGACGACCCGGTGGGACGATTACTCGAGCAGTCGGCCCGGCGGTTGGCGGACCTGGCACCCCTGCGGTTCTCGCGCATGGCGGTGAGTCCCTTCGCGTTCCTGCGCGGCGCCGACCTTCTGATGGCCCATGACCTCATGGCGTCGCCGAGGACGGACCTCGTCGTGCAGCTCTGTGGTGACGCGCACCTCAAGAACTTCGGTCTCTTCGCGTCACCCGAACGACGACTGGTCTTTGACGTGAATGACTTCGATGAGACGGCGCCCGGCCCCTTCGAGTGGGACCTCAAACGCCTCGTCGCGTCGCTCTCGATCGCGGCGGACCTGGGCGGACTCGACGAGTCGCGGCGGACCCGGCTCGTGCGCGAATGCGTCGACGCCTATCGGTCGTCGATGGAACGCTTCGCGACGATGAATCAGCTCGACGTTTGGTACGCGTCGCTCGACGTGGCGAACGTCTTCGGCGACCTCGGCGGATTCTTCACCGACGCCGCGAAACGCAGCGTGGAGGACCTCATGGGTGGGGTGCGCACCCAGTCGACGAGGTCGAAGTTCGACGACCTCATCGAACGGACCCCCGACGGCCCTCGGATCCGGCTCAACCCGCCGAGGATGGTGCCGCTGCGCGACCTCGGACCGCTAGCCGACCAGTGCCGCGAGACCGTCGACGCCGTCCTCGAGGGGTACCGCGACTCGCTGGTGAGCGACCGCCGCTTCTTGCTCGACCAGTTCCGCGTCGTTGACGTCGCGCGGCTCGTCGTGGGGGTCGGGTCGGTCGGCACCGAAGGCTACGCCGTGCTGCTGACGGGTCGCGACGACGACGACCCGTTCTTCCTCCAGATCAAAGAGGCCCGCGGATCGGTGCTCGCCTCGGCGGACGACTCGGCCAGTGACCCGGGCGACCGCGTGGTTCGCGGACAGCGACTCATGCAGGCGACGCCCGACGCGTTCCTCGGCTGGTACCGCGGACGCGGCGATCGGGGTTTCTACGTGCGCCAGCTCTACGACCGCAAGGCGTCGGTCGACGTCGAGCGGCTCGGGGCGAAGCAGCTCGCGACCTACGGCCGCGTGTGCGCGTGGGTCCTCGCGCGCGCCCACGCCCGTTCGGGCACGGCGGCGATGATCGCGGGCTACCTCGGTGGCGGAGACTCGTTCACCAGGGCCCTCGGCGAATTCGCCGAGGCCTACCGCGTCCAGAACCTGGCCGACTACCGAGCGTTGGTGGCGGCGGTGGACGACGGGCGTGTGCGAATCGTGCCGAGCGCGTAGGAGCGGCCGGGAGCGTGGCATCGCCGCGACGGTCGCCGTTGGCCCATTGCTAGGCTGGACTTCTTCGGGGACGTAGCTCAGTTGGTAGAGCGCGGGCTTTGCAAGCCTGAGGTCGTGGGTTCGAGCCCCATCGTCTCCACGCGGTCGAGGGTCGCGGCGCGTCCGTTGGTATCAGGTCCGCAGCACGACGTTGCGCGGCTCCTCGCCGCGGCCGAGGCGATCGATCTGGTCGGCCAGCAACCGCGCCATGCGCGGGAGCATCGCTGTCGTCGCACCGCCCACGTGGGGAGAGATGAGCACGTTGGACAGCGCGAAGAGCGGGTGATCGTCCGGCAACGGCTCGGGGTCAACGACGTCCAGGGCGAGCCGCAGTCGACCGGCACTGGCGTGGCGCAGCAGGGCCGCGGTGTCGGCGACCGCCCCGCGCGAGACGTTCACCAGCAGTGCGCCGTCGGGCATGGCGGCGAGGAAACGCTCATCGATCAAGTGGTGGGTCGACGCGGTGAGCGGCACGACGACGATGACGATTTCAGCGGTGGGCAGTAGTTCGCCCAGGGCGTCGATGCCGTAGACCTCTCCGTCATCATCGTGACGCGCGCGTGAGGCGACGCGCACGACGTCGACCTCAAAGGGGGCGAGCCTCGCCGCGATGGCGCGGCCGACCCCGCCGACCCCGACGAGCAGGATCCGCCGGTCCGCGAGGCTCGCGTAGTCCCGTGGTCGCCAGCGCCCGTCGAGGGCGTCGCGCACGAACTGGTCGATACCGCGCTGGGCAGCGAGCACGAGCCCGACGGTCAGCTCGGCGGTCGACGCCTCGTGCACGCCCGCCGCGTTGGCGAACACCTGACCCGGCGGGAGGACCTCCGCGACGCCGTTGAACCCGATCGACTGACTCTGGATCAGACGCGTCGACAGCCCGGCGAGGTTCGCCAGTCGCGACACCGATCCCATGTAGGGCGGCACCACGATGTCGACGTGGTCGAGTCCGATGGGCTCGGCGAGGTCCCACGAGATCAGTTCGACGGGGGTCTCGGTGGGCGCCAAGGCGTCGCGTAGCGCCGTCGTCGGCACGCTGACGAGCAGGGGGGCGGTCATCGAGTCGATGATAGGACTCAACGGGTGGGTAGCGAAACGCCGAGTGCTCGCTCGACCGCGGGGAGGACCTCGGTCGCGAGCAGCTCGACCGCGGCGGCGGTGTCGGCGAAGGGCAGTCCGCCGAGTCCCACCTGAGCGAGGAATCGGTCGTGGCCGAGCAGGTCGTGCTCGAAGAGGATCTTGTCGACGATCTCGGCCGGACTGCCGACGAAGAGTGCGCCCTCGGGCGCGGCCCAGGACTCGAAGGCGTCGCGGTCCAGGGGGACGCCGCGCGCGGCGGGCATGTTCTGACCGATGTAGCGCGAGTAGTAGGGGTAGAAGTCGTCGCGCGCGCCCTGGGAGGTGCGCGCGACGTGGACGTGGCTGGTCACGCCGACGCGCAGGTGTTCGTGGCCCGCCTTGGCGCCGGCGGCGCGATACCGGTTCGCGAGTTCGACGAAGCGACGGGGTTGACCGAGGATCGCGAGGTAGAGCGCGAGCCCGTGCCGCCCGGCCCGATCGGCGCTCGCCGGCGTGCCGCCGACGGCGACCCAGATCGGCAAGTGCTCCTGGAGCGGTCGGGGGTAGACGCCGACGTTGGCGAGGGGCGCGCGGTACCGTCCGGACCACGTGACGTGCTCGTTCTCGTTGAGCAGTTCGAGCAGGGCGAGCTTCTCCTCAAAGAGCGCGTCGTAGTCGTTGAGGTCGTATCCGAAGAGGGGGAAGGACTCGACGTAGGCGCCGCGACCAACGGTGATCTCCGCGCGCGCGTTGGAGAGCAGGTCGAGCGTGGCGAAGTCCTGAAAGACGTTCACGGGGTCGGCCGTGGAGAGCACCGTCACCGTCGAGGTCAGCCGGATCTTCGTCGTGCGCGCGGCGACCGCGGCCAGCACGACGGCCGGTGAGGCGATGGCGAAGTCGGGGCGGTGGTGTTCGCCGACGCCGAAGACGTGGAGTCCGGACTCGTCGGCGATGCGGGCGAGTTCGATGAACTCGCTCAGACGAGACGCCGGGTCGCGCAGCCGCCCCGTCGTCGGATCGGTCGTGAGCTCGCCGAACGTGAATAGGCCGATCTCCATCGCCGGGCGCGCCGCGGTCACGACTGGGTGCGAACGGTGATCCACTGGCGCAGACTCGGCAGGATCGACTGGCTGATCTCGTGACCCCCGGCGTGACGGTGGGTAACCGCGATCGCGCCGGCGTCACCGCTGAGGTAGGTCCACGTGCGCTCGAGCAGATCGCGGGGGATCACGGTGTCATCGGTCGCCTGGGCGTGAAAGACCGCGAGACCGTCGAGCTGGTCCGGGTCGGTGGACAGGCCGGCGTCGAAGGGCATCGTGCCGTAGAGAATCGCGACCCCGGCCAACCGGCCGGGCCGGTCCAACGCCAGTGCGCCGGCGAAGGCCGCACCCCCGGAGAACCCGACGACGACGACCGGGCGGCCCTCGGCGAGGTCGTCGAGCCAGTTCCAGAACCAGTCGAGCTGCGTGCGCAGTGACGCCGCCTGGGGCCGTCCGATGCCGCGGTTCTCGAACCAGGCGTAGCCGTCGCCGCCCAGGTCGATCGGACCTCGTACGGCGGCGTAGGCGGGCCCGATGGGCAAGACGTCGGCCAGCCCCGCGATTTCTCGTTCGTTCGAACCCCGGCCGTGCAGCAAAACGACGACCGGGGCCGCCGGGTCGGTTGACCCGCGCCAGAGGACGGTGGGCTCCACGTCAGGCCCCCACGACGTAGGAGGTCATCGAGAGCGAGCCCATCGTGCAGCCGTCCACGAGCACGCTCGTCGCGGCGCCGCGGGCGTCGGCGATGCCGCTGAGGTAGGCGAGGGGCAAGAAGTGGTCGGGTGTCGGCGCCGCGAGCCGGTAGTCCGACGTGCCGACCAGTCGGCCGATTCCCGTGGGGTCATCGGACATCTGGCTGCGGATGTCGTCGTCGAACCGGTGGGCCCAGTCGAAGCCCTGGTCGGTCGCGTGCCAGTCGATCGCGCGCAGGTTGTGCACGACGTTGCCGCTCGCGACAATCATGATCCCGTCGTCGAGCAGCGGCGCGAGACGTCGGCCGAGGTCGATGTGGTAGTCGAGCTGCTGGGTCGCGTCGATCGAGAGTTGGACGACGGGGACGTCGGCCGCGGGAAAGACGTGGGCGAGCACCGACCAGGTGCCGTGGTCAATGCCCCAGGTCTGGTCGTCGAGCGCCACGCTCGTGGGTCTCACGATGTCGGCGACCTGGGCGGCCACGTCGGGCGCGCCCGCAGCGGGGTAGTCGAAGTCGAAGAGCTGCTGGGGGAAGCCGTAGAAATCGTGGATGACCGGCGGGTTCGCCATCGAGGTCACCGCCGCGGTGTCGATATACCAGTGCGCGGAGATCGCCAGTACCGCCCGGGGACGATCGCTGAGCAGCCCGAAGGTCGCCCACGCGTCGGTGAAGTGATTGTGCTCCAGGGTGTTCATCGGGGTGCCGTGTCCGATGAACGCGGCGGGCATGGGGGCCATGGTGTCTCCCAACAGTCGAGGTCAACCCAGTGTAGTGGTAAGTAGGTGACATATCAACAAAATGGCTAGAGTGGGACCATGAGCGAGATCACGTGGTTGACACCCGACGAACTACGGGCGTGGAAGGGTCTGGCACTGATGAACCTGCAGCTGACCGCGACGCTGGGCCGTGCGCTCGCCTCCGACGGGCTCTCGTATCCGGACTACCTCGTGCTGACGACGCTCGCTGATCACGAAGACGGTCGCTGTCGGGTGGTCGAGCTGAGCGATGAACTCGGGTGGGAGAAGAGCCGGGCGTCGCATCACGTGGCCCGCATGCGCCAACGCGGACTCGTCGACAAGCAGCGCTGCCCCACCGACCAGCGTGGCGCGTACGTCGTCTTGACCGACACGGGTCGATCCGCGTTGGACGCCGCGGCGCCTGGCCACGTGGCCACGGTGCGTCAGAACTTCGTCGACCTGCTCACGTCCGAGCAGCTGGACACCGTCGCCGCGGTCTCGTCGGTCGTGCTGGCCCACCTCGCCAACGCGCGCGTCTAAACCGAGACGACCGAGCGCCGAGCCCGAAGGCCCGGCGCTCGGTCGTCTCGGGTACTACCCGTTGTAGTACTCGCGCCAGATCAGTCGGTAGACCTTCACCTTGCGAGGGATGGACCGCAGTCCAGGAATGAACGGCAGCAGCAGGAGCAACAGCGACAGCAGACCCATCAGCGCCGAGACCTGGAGGTCGGCGTTGGAACTCGAACTGAACGGCGACACCTGGTACCAGAAGGTGTAGAGCCACAGCCACGCCTGGCCGGGGTAACTACCCGTCTCATTCATCATGCCCCACTGGCTACCCAGGAGGTGTTGTTTCTGGGCGAGGTTCGCGAGGTAGGTACCGTCGGCCACGAACAGCAGGGGCTTGGTGTAGTTGGTCGTGTAGAAACCGTTCCCCGTCACGAGGGCCTGGTCGAGGGCGCCCGAGCGGGCCATGGCGGTCAACTTGTTGATCATCGTCGGCACGGGTCCGGTGTTGGACGCCGGGTCGCTGATGATCCCGTTGCTCCAGGTCATCTTCGCCGCGCCCTTGGTGTAGTTCGACACCCACGTCCCCTGCTGGGACGCGCTGGCACCCTTCCACGCGGTCAGCGCCGCGCTGAGGCTCCTGTCATAGGGCAGGCTCGAGAGCGGGTTGATCACGAAGTCGCGCACCGTGTTGACCGGGATCGTCACGCCGGCGAACTGCGCGAGCCTGAGCGGACCGAGGTTCTGGCCGGGAGCGGCGGTGTTGTAGGGCGCCCCGTACTGGGCCGTGATGGTCGTCCCGTTCAGTTCGCCGAGCGCGGTGGTCGCGAAGTCGATCGGGTCGGCGTTGGACCACGCCTTGATCGTGATCGCGCGCTCATCGGGTGATCCGAAGAGCGTGGCGAGCAGGACGACCAGCAACCCCACCACGACGATCGCGATGGTGCCTTCCTTGATGATGTCGTAGGGCGCGTACGCGCCCTTGTACTCCGGCGCGTCGACGTCGGGGCGAAATGGCTTCGTCTTCACTTGCTGGCTCCGTTCGTCTCTTCAAAAGGCGGCACGACGCCCTTGACCCGCACCAACAGGACGTGGACGGCGGTCAGAATGACCGCGGCGAGCGGCAGCAAAACGATGTGCCACATCAACATCTGTCCGAGGTTCAACACGTTGAAGATCGACCCGACGCCGGTGGCGTTGATGCCGTCCTTGGCCTGGGTGGAGATCCACTGCGAGTCGAAGTTCGTCTGGGAGACGTACCCCGTGAACGCGGTTCCCACGGACGTGAGGAAGGTCACCACACCGGTCACCCAGGTCAGGGAACGCCCGCCGCGCCACGCCGCCATGAAGAACTTGCCCCACAGGTGCACGATCATCGCGAAGAAGAAGATCTCGACGCTCCACAGGTGCGTCGAGTTCACGAAGTGACCGACCGACGACGAGTGCCACCACTGGGGGCCGCGCAGGGCGAGGATGATCCCCGACAGGATGACCATGACGAGCGCGGCGATCGTCGTGACGCCGAAGACGTAGATCCACGACGAGACGTAGGCCGGCTGGGTGTCGGGCAGCAACTTCTCCGGGGGCAGGTGCCCGTGGGCTCGCTTGCGCAGGCGGGTCGTCCACTGCTTTTCGATCTCGGCGGTACTCATCGGCTCTCCTTACGGCGATTGCGGCCGGGGAACGGCAGGAACAGCGCGGCGAGGAACGCAAGAACCATCAACACGACGACGATGAAGTTCGCCACCGAGATGTCGATCACGCCCCAATGGATGTAATGCCCGTAATTATCAAGCGGTATCAACGCCGCTAGCGACCAGAGAAAGGCCATGGGTTACTCGTTCCTCCCAACTAGATCCGAGGTGATCAGTCTCGCAGAACGGGCGCCGTGTCTGACAGGGTCGTAAGGCACGACGCGCGACGCTGACTTCTCACGCCCCAGTTCTAGTTCCTGGCACTCGATCGTGCGCGGTTTGTCGTAGGTGAAACTGAGTGACGCCTATGCAGAGCGAGACCGCTCCGGCGATGTGCAGCTCGACGAGGACGACGGGAACGTGGGTCAGGTACTGGCCAAAGCCAAGGATCGCCTGGATGAGTGCGATGACCACGAGGCGACGGACCCCGAGACGCAGTGCTTCGGGCACGGAACTCCTCCAGATCGCGAAGACGAGTCCGGTGACCAACCCGAGAAAGAGCACGGCGAGTACCGAGTGGACCCAGGCGGCGCTCGCGAAGGAGAACGGTAGTCGCCGAGCCACCAGTTGGCCCTGCGCCGAACCGGCGTGCGGACCCGAGCCCGTGGTGGCCGTGCCCGCGATGAGCACGAGGATGAAGGGTATCCAGAGCAGGCGCGCGATGAGCCGGAAGTGCGGGTCGCGCACGTCGGCGCGGGCGCCGGGTCCGTAGACGTACTTGGAGCGGTGGTAGAGAATCGCTCCGACCACCACCATCGCGAGCGACAGGATCATGTGCAGCGAGACCAGCCACGGATTGAGCTTGGAGTAGACGACGAAGGCGCCGAGGATCGCGTCGGCGAACACGCCGAGCACCAGCAGACCGGCGAAGCCAATGAGATCGCGGCGCC
>JAJXTB010000006.1 GCA_021784205.1 Actinomycetes bacterium | reverse complement strand
CCTCGACCTCGTTGGTGCTGACCGACGCGGGGTCCGTATTGGCGCGATCAGACGGAGATCTGGTGGATCTTCTGCGCGGTGGCCAGGGCGTCTTTAACATTTTTCCTCTCGCCGGCGTGGTCGCCGAACTCACGACCACGATCAACGAAGTTCGCTCAACGTCGGAGAGGGAGTCTCGCTCGGCGTGACCTACGACACGCCGGCCGACGCAGCGCGTCGCCGGCACCCCAGCGAGGCGAGTCCGGTGTCGGGTCGCTTCGCTCACCCCAGCGAGGAGATGTTCGCGCGTCTGCTCACCCTCTATGGGATCGAGTGGCTCTATGAGCCGGTGGAGTTTCCTCTGGCCTGGGGCCGACACGCCGTCGTGACGAGGGCTTTTCGTCCCGACTTCTACGTGCCGAGCCAGCGCTTGTTCATCGAATTGACCGTGGCCGAGCAGCGCCTCGTCACCCGCAAGAACCGCAAGGTGAGAGAGTTCCGCACCCTCTATCCCGAGCTCGACATCGTGGTCGTCTACCGGCGCGACTTCGAGGCCCTGATGCGCGAACACCATCTCTCGATCGATGTCGCCGCAGCGTAATGTGGCTCTCGTGAGCGACCGTCGACCCTATCTCTACGATCTTCACGTCGAATTGGGGGCGAAGATCGTTCCCTTCGGCGGCTGGGAGATGCCCCTGCAGTACGGCACCGGAACGGTCGCCGAACACCTGGCCTGCCGCCAAGACGCCGTGGTCTTTGACGTGAGCCATCTGGGCACGGTGCGATGTGACGGCGCAACGATGTTCGACGCACTTCAGAGCACGCTCACCAACGACCTGACCAAGATCGGTCCGGGTCGCGCCCAGTACACGCACCTCCTGACCGAGGAGGGCTTCGTGGTCGACGACATCATCGTCTGGTGGGTCGGGCACGATCACTTTGACGTCATGCCCAACGCCTCGAACACGAGTGGCGTCCTCTCGGCGCTGCCGGGCGTCGACGTCACCTCCGAGCGCGTGGTTCTCGCGGTTCAGGGCCCGAACGCCCGCGCCAAGGCGGCCGCCCTCGACCCTCGATTCGGCGAGGTGGCGCGCTTTCGCGTGACGACCTTCGAGTTCCGCGGTGCGGAGGTGCGCGTCGCGGGCACCGGCTACACCGGTGAGGCGGGTCTCGAGATCGCCGCTCCCAACGAGATCGCCGAGGGACTGCTGCGTGATCTCATCAGCGCCGAGATCACACCTGCGGGACTGGGTGCTCGTGACACCCTGCGCCTCGAAGCCGCCCTGCCCCTCTACGGACACGAGCTGACGCTGACCTCGACCACCCTCGAGGCGCGCCTGGGCTGGGTGCTCGGCTGGGACAAGGAGACCTTCCGGGGACGTCACGCCGTCGAGGCCGAGCGAGAGCGCGGGCCGCGCCGACTGCTCACGGGAGTCCTCGCCGACGGCCGCCAGCCGCTGCGCGAGGGCGGCGAGGTGTTCGTCGACGACCGCTCGCGCGGGGTGCTGAGCTCGGGGAACTTCTCACCCGTTCTCGAACGCGGCGTGGGACTGGGTCTGCTCGCCGGTGACCTCGAGCCCGGTACCCCGGTGCGCGTGGAACTACGTGGCCGCGAGGTCGCTGGGCACGTCGTGGAGTTGCCCTTCGTGCGAAAGGTGAAGTGATGGCCGACTACCTACCCCACACCGACGAGGAAGTGCGCGACATGCTCGACTTTCTTGGCCTGGACAGCCTCGAGCACCTCTTCGCACACATACCGGCGGCGGTGCGCCTCTCGGGGGGCCTCGACATCGAACCCGGACTGAGCGAGCCCGACGTGGCCGCGATCTTCGCTGGCTACGGAGAGGCCAACGCGGCGCGCACCAACGCGATGACCTGCTTCGCCGGCGCCGGCGCCTACGACCACGAGGTGCCCGCAGTTGTCAAGGCCCTCGGCTCGCGCTCGGAGTTCGTCACCGCCTACACGCCCTATCAGCCCGAAGTGGCCCAGGGGGTCCTCCAGGCGATCTTCGAGTACCAGACCCTGATCTCGCGCCTCTCGGGGCTGCCCATCGCCAACGCGTCGCTCTATGACGGAGCGACCGCGCTCGTCGAGGCGCTCAACATGGCCGGCGGGGCGACCACGCGTTCGCGGATGTACGTCTCTTCGGGCGTGCACCCGCACTGGCGCGCCGTGGCGCGCACCTTCGCCGCCGGCACCGGACACGAGATCATCGAGGTGCCCCTGGTCGACGGGCTGACCCAGTGGGCAAGTGTCGACACCAGTGACGCCGCGGCGATCGTGGTGGCATATCCGAACTACCTCGGCGTGCTCGAGGACCTGAGCGACGCGCGCGCCCTGGCGGGCGCGGCCAGTGGGCTTTTCATTGTCGCCGGCGACCCGGTGGCGGCCGGCGTGTTGAAGAGCGCCGGCGACTGGGGCGCGGACGTCTTCATCGGCGAGGGCCAGCCCTTTGGCACTGCGCTCGCCTTCGGCGGACCCTACCTGGGACTCTTCGCCTGCACCATGGACCAAGTTCGCCGCCTGCCCGGGCGCATCGTCGGCGAGACGCTCGACTCGAACGGGCGACGTAGTTTTGTCACCACCCTGCGCGCGCGCGAACAGGACATCCGCCGTGAGAAGGCGACCTCGAACGTCTGCACCAACCAGACGCTGATGGCGGTCACAGCGGCCATCCAGTTGGGCTGGCTCGGCACGTCAGGATTGCGTGACGTGGCCACGCGATGCGCCGAGGGTGCGCACTATCTCTTTGACGCGGTGACGGCAGTCGAGGGAGTCGAAGCCGTTTCGAGCCAGGCGTTCTTGCGCGAGTTCGCGCTGCGCCTGCCGCGTCGCGCGAGCGACGTGATCGCCGACATGGCCGCGAGTGGAATCCTGGCGGGTGTGGCGGCGTCGGCCCTCGCCCCGGCGGGCGATCCGTCGCTCGAGGGGATCGAGAACGTCCTGTTGGTCGCGGTCACCGAGAAGCGGACCAGAGTCGAGCTCGACGCGTACGCGGAGCTCTTGAGAAAGGCGGTGGCCTGATGGCGATCACGGGACTTCCCGGCGGGCGCGCGGCGTCGGTGCCGCTGATGGGTCACGAGACCGAGCCGACGATGTTCGAGCTCTCGGTGGTCGGGCGATCGGCCGCCCAGTTGCGCACGACCGGCGTGCCGACACGCCCGCTGGCCGACATGGTTGGAGCGGCACACGTGAAGCGCGAGCCCGTCGCGCTCGCGGATCTCTCCGAACGCGACCTGGTCGGTCACTTCACGCGTTTGAGCCACCGCCAGTTCTCGGTCGATCTCGGCGCCTACCCCCTGGGGTCGTGCACGATGAAGTACAACCCGAAGTTCTGCGACGCAGTTGCGGCCGACCCCGCCCTCAACGGCGTGCACCCGGGCGCGCCCTCCACGCTGACCCAGGGCTGGCTCGAGCTGCTGGTGGATCTGGAGGAGAAGCTCTGCGCCATCACCGGCATGGCGGCGGCGACGTTGCAGCCGGCGGCCGGCGCGGCGGGTGAGCTGACGGGCCTGCTCTTGATGCGCGCCTATCACGCGTCGCGTGGCGAGGACCGGCGTCGCGTGATCATCCCGGACTCGGCGCACGGCACCAATCCGGCCTCGGTCACCCTTGGAGGCTACGAGGTGACGACCGTGCCCTCCAACGAGCGCGGACTCGTGGACCTGGAGGCGCTGCGCGGAGCGCTGGGCCCCGACGTGGCGGGCATCATGCTCACCAACCCCAACACGGTGGGCCTCTTCGAAGAGGAGATCACCGAGATCGCCACCGCGGTGCACGACGCGGGGGGACTGCTCTACTACGACGGCGCGAACCTGAACGCGATTGTCGGGGTGGTGCGACCGGGCGACATGGGCTTTGACATCGTGCACATGAACCTGCACAAGACCTTCGCCACGCCCCACGGCGGTGGCGGTCCCGGTGCGGGACCGGTCGCGGTGTCAGTTCGCCTGGCCGACTTTCTGCCCGGCCCCAAGGCGACTCGCCTGTCCGACGGGACCTACGACTGGGTCGCCCCGGCTAAGAGCATCGGGCGCGTGCACGGCTGGCACGGCAACGCGATGGTTCTGGCGCGCGCTTTGGCTTACATCGACGTGCACGGCGGTGACGGACTCACGCGCGTCGCCCAGCACGCGGTCTTGAACGCGAACTGGCTGCGCCGGCGCCTGGCAGACACCCTGCCCGCGGCCTACGACCGACCCTGCATGCACGAAGCGGTTCTCAGTGCGACGGCTCTGAAGGCGGCGACCGGGGTGCGCGGCCTCGACGTGGCCAAGGCCCTCCTGGATGAGGGATTCCACTCGCCGACGGTGTACTTCCCGCTGATCGTGGATGAGGCGCTGATGTTCGAGCCCACCGAGACCGAGAGTCCCCAAACGCTCGAGGCCCTCGCCCAGGCGGTCGAGCGCATCGTGGCGCGCGCCGACACCGAGGCCGACGAGTTGCACCACGCGCCGCACCACACGCCGGTCTCGCGCGTCGACGAGGCACGCGCGGCGCGCCACCTCATCGCGACCGAGGATGCCGCCACCCGCTAGCGACGCGTTAGCGTGGGTTCGATCGGGGAGGGTACATGGACCATCAGAGGATTTCCTACTATCCGTTGTCGCAGATGGACGACGCGATGCTGGTTGAGATGCAGCGTTGTGCGCGTGAGGGGACGCCGCGGCCCGAATCGAGCGCGGTGCGCGCGCACTCGCGCGCGGCGTTCTGGGCCTTCGCCAACTCCTGGGCCGGCCTCTTTCGAGGTGGCGTTGTGGAGCACTCGCTCAAGGAGCTCTGTCGGGTCTACGTGTCGCGTTCGGTCAAGTGCGAGTACTGCGGTAATCAGCGCAGCGTCGCAGCCCAGGGCGCTGGCCTCGGCGAGGGCGCGATGGACGAGCTGTTGAACTTCGAGTCCGCGAGCATCTACGATGAGCGCCAGAAGGCGGCCCTCGCCTACGCCGAGGCCATCACCTGGCGCCTGAATCCCGACGACGCGTTCTGGAATCGGCTCCACGCGAACTTCACCGAGGAGGAGCTCGTCGAGCTGGCCTGCTTTATTTCGCTCACGATGGGTCAGCAGAGCTGGATCCGCTTGCTCAACATCGACCACTTCCAAGTGCTCGCCGACGGGGCCGCTTCGATGGCGCCCGGCCTAGAGAGCGCTGATGACGTGGCGGCGTTGCGCGCCGACGAAAATTACTGGGCGAAGCGGTCCTAGCGCGACACGTCGCCGAGCGGCGCGTCGACGTCGCTGATGTGGGCCAGGACGAGGCGCAACAGGCGCGCGAGTTCGCGCTGCTCGGCGTTCGAGAGCGCGCCGACCGCCAGTGTTTCGTGGCGGTTGAACTCGGGAAACAACTCCTCGATGAGACGCGTGCCGGACCTGGTGAGAGCGAGAGATACGCGCCGGCCGTCGTGGGCGTGGGGCACCCGGCGCACCAGGCGCCGGTTGGTCAGGGTCTTGACGACGCCGGTCAAGGTTCCCTTCGTGACGCCGGCTTCGGCGGCGACGTGGCCGGACTCCTGTTCGCCCCAGATCCACAGAACCCACAGCACGGTGAAGGCCACCCACGAGAGGTCGTAGGCGGAGAGCACCGAGCGCTCCATGTGGTTGCGCACTGCCGAGCCGGTCCGATAGATGTTTGACACCGCGCTCATCGCGGTGAAGTCGAGATCGTGGTCGCCCAGTTGCCCGCGGATGTCGCTCTCGGCTTGGGAGACCACCGCGGCCGTGGAACTGGCGATGCGACGTGACACGCTTACTCCTCGAGGGTGGTTCCACCGGCGAACGTGGTCCCAACGCTTCGAAAGTAGCCGCCGATGATCTCGCGTGGAGCGATGAGGGTCAGCTCCTCGGTGGGCGAGTCGAAGAGGTCGAGGGTCGCGGTGCCGCAAAAGGCCGGGCCCAGATCCAAGTTGACCCCGGACATCGTTACGACCTCGGCCAGGCTGTCCGTGCCGTCGAGCTCGAGACGCGGCATGTAGCGGTGGTGGAGCATCGGGTGCGAATTGACGAAGCCGCCGGACGTTGAGGGGCCGGTCAGTGTCACGGTGGCCTCGGCCAGGCGCCGATCGGCGGCCGCCAGCGTCATGCCGAAGCGTCCGCCGGCCTCGAGCCGCGGACCGGCCGAACCCACCGTGACCGGACGGGTCTGGTGGATCGAGCCCATCTTCTTGGGGTATCCCTGGAGGTGTCCGCGCACGAGCGCGAAGTCCTTGTCGACCCAGATGAACAGGCAGCGGCTGTAGAGCTGGCCGCGGAAGCGACAGCGCACCACGACAAAAGCCTCGCGGTACTGCGCGCGCACCGGATCGAGCAGCTCGCTGCGGTCATCACCGCAACTCTGCCAGTCGGCCCAGATGAAGGCGACCGCGCCCGGATCCTCGTCGTCGTTCGCGAGGCCCACCCCTTCGGGCAACAAGGCGGCGATCGCGTCGGCGTCGGTGCGGTACTCGACGGTGATCAGGTCGCCCGAGTAGTGCCAGGGCGGCGGCGGCAGCAGCGACGCGCGGCCGATGGCGGTGCGGGGGAAGGGCAGTCCGCGAAGGGTCACGAGGCCTCCTTGGTCCAGCCGCTCGCCGGGCGATCGAACCAGACGTGGATCTGGCCGGTGCCGATGGCGTTCTCGTAGTCGGAGAACGCCCGACCCGGGGCCACGCAGTCGGGGCCACCGAGGGCCGCGACCATCATCTGATAGTGGCCAAAGCGCCCCTCGGGTTTGTAAGCCATGAAGTGACCGAGGTGCTCGAGCACGCTGGCATGGTCGCCGCGCGACCAGGCGTCGATGACCGCGTGGTCGGCCGCGGCGGCCTCGGGCGTGATGATGTGCTCCTCGTCGGCAGCCTCGTGGGCGCGCAGCTTCGTGAGGGGATGGAAGGTGTGGCTGAGAGCCCCCGAGCCCAGCAGCACCACGCGCAGGTCGCTCTCGGCGACGGCGCGGGCGATGACGCGCCCGACCGTAGCGAAGTCCGAGGGTTCGGCCGTCTGGCACAGGCTGAGCGAGATCCAGGCCTCGGGACCCTGGAGAAAGGGCAGCAGGTTGGTGGTGGCGTAGGTGATCGGCAAGTGCTCGTTGTCGATCGGCGTGATCCAGCAGTCAGGGGTCTCCTCAGCGATCTTTCCAACGAGACGGGCGAAGGGCGGGTTGCCAGGAACGTCGTAGGGCACGCTCGACATGCCTCGCGGCAGCTCCTCGGAGGTGAACAAGCCCCGTCGCCGCTCGTGGGCCGTGATCACGAACTCAACCGTCGTGAACCAGTGGCTGTCAAAGACGATGACGAGGTCGGGACGCAACTGGTCGAAGACCTTGCGTCGCAGGTCGTGCAGGCCGGTGTAGAGAGTGCTCTCGCGCCCGTTGTTGAGGGCACGCCGCTCGTCGTCGGGCAGGACGATGGTGGGAACGTGCGCCACGATGCCCGCGCCGATGATGTCACCCATGGGTGGTGCCCTCCTTGACCTGGAGCGTCTTGAGATCGCTGTAGAAGTCGAGGGCGTAGTCGCCGCCTTCGCGGCCAATGCCGCTGATGCCGGTGCCGCCGAAGGGCGCGGTGAGGTCGCGCACCAGGAACGTGTTCACCCAGATGGTGCCGGCGCGAAGCCGCTCGCCGAGGCGTTCGGCGCGCGACTGATCGCTGGTGTAGAGAATCGCCGAGAGGCCGTAGGCCGTCGAGTTGGCGAGCGCGACCGCTTCGTCCTCGTCGGCGAAGGTCTGCATGGTGAGAACCGGGCCGAAAACCTCGTGCTGGACGATCTCGGCGTCGTTGGAGTGCGGCTCGATCAGGGTCGGGCGGTACCAGAGGCCGTCGGCGCGCAGGCGTTCGCCCCCGAAGACGACGTGGTCGCCGTGTGCGCGGGCCCGCTCGACGAATCCTTCTACCCGGGCCAGATGCTGCGGGTGGATGAGCGGTGAGATGGTCGTCGACGGATCACGACTGTCGCCGAGGACGTGAGCGGCGGTGGCGGCTTCGAAGCGCGCGAGGAAGTCGTCGCGCACGGTGCCCTGCACGAGGAGGCGCGTGCCGGCCAGACAGACCTGGCCCGCGTCGTCGTACATGACCGCGGCCTTGGCGGCGGCCGCGTCGAGATCGGCGTCGGCGAAGACGATGAAGGGTCCCTTGCCGCCGAGTTCGGCGGTGAAGGGAGTGAGGTTGCGTGCCGCGGCCACGCCGATCGCGCGACCCGTCTCGGGCGAACCGGTGAAGGAGATGCGTCGCACCCGATGGTCCGCGACGAGCTCGGCGCCCACCTCCTCGCCGATGCCCTGGACGAGGTTGAAGACCCCCGGCGGGAATCCGGCCTCGTCGACGAGGTCCATCAATACCGAGCAGCTGAGAGGCGCCCACTCGGCGGGCTTCAAGATGACGGTGTTGCCCGCCGCGAGGGCGGGTGCGCACTTCCACGTCGAGAGCATGAAGGGCGCGTTCCAGGGCGTGATGACGACCGTGGGACCGGCCGGCATGCGCAGAACCGCGTTATGAGTGCCGTTGGAGTTCCAGCGGCGCGCGCGGTAGTTGACTGCGAGGTCCGCGTACGCGCGAAAGTTGCGCGCGCCACGCGCGATGACGCGTTTCTGCAGGCTCTCGAGGAGCATCGCCATGTCGAGGCACTCGACCGCGGCGAGGCGATCCACGTTCGCGTCGATGAGGTCGGCGAGACGGTGCAGGTAGATCGCCCGCTCGGACGCGCTCTTCGCTGCCCAGGCGGGGAAGGCGCCGAGGGCCGCGCGCAGCGCCGCGTCGGCGTCGGACGCGTCGCCTCGACTGACGTCGGCGAGTTTCAGGTTCCAGTCCAGCGGTGAACGGTCTTCGAACGTGTGGCTGGAGTCGACGCGCGTGCCGTTGATGAAGTGCCCCGTCGCAACCGCCACCCCGGCGACGTCGACGCGCTGACCGTTCATGACTCGAACCGCGGGTGAACGGCGGGGTAGGGGAGGGCGGAGCGCTCGGTGGGCAGCGGTCGGCGTTGACCTCGGAACTCCCACTCGCCGCCGAGAGCGGTGGAGAGCACCTCTTCGCTGGCGGTGGGCTGGGCGCCCACCTCATCGCTGACCGGCGCGGGAGAGGACACGACGTGATTGGTCAACGCCCCCAGGCCCTCGACCTCGACGGTGACGACGTCACCCGGCTCAACCGGGCGTGACGTGGCCGGGGTGCCCGAGAGGATGACGTCGCCCGGCTCCAGGGTGATCAGGCGCGCCAGGTCGGTGACCAGGTAGTGCATGTCCCAGGCCATCTCGTCGGTCGAGCCGTCCTGGCGGAGTTCGCCGTTGACGTAGGTGCGCAGATACTTCGAGCGAAAGTCCCAATCGGTGACGAGACCCGGCCCGAGGGGGGCGAGCGTGTCGGCGCCCTTCACTCGCAGCATCGAGCCGGCGTCGGTGTCGCGAAAGTCGTGAAGACCGAAGTCGTTGGCGATCGTGTAACCCGCGATGTAGTGCACGGCGTCGGCCAGAGCGATGTTGCGCGCGCGCCGGCCGATCACGATGGCCACCTCGCCCTCGTAGTTGAGGTAGCGGCAGTTCGCGGGTCGCACAACCGCGCCGCCGTGGGAGTTGAGTGCGGACACGGGCTTGTGGAACCACGTGGGCGCGGGTGGCAATCCGACACCAAATTCGCGCACGCGACTGATGTGATTGAGATGACAGCACAGGATCTTGGTCGGTGTCACCGGACTGAGGTGGATGGCGTCGTGCGCGCGCACGCGCCGACCGTCGGGCGCGACGAGATCGACGCCATCGCGCACGACGTCGACGACGTTGCCCTCTAAGACGATGCGACGATGCTCCACGGCCCCTCAGA
Source organism: Actinomycetes bacterium (assembly GCA_021784205.1). The sequence goes on along the minus strand of JAJXTB010000006.1, from coordinate 45,908 downwards.
TCGTTTGTGGTCAAATGATTCTCCCATGTTACAAATCGACTGTCGACGGCGTGCTACGTTCGCCTTCGTCAGTAAGGGGGGTCTTAGATGAGTGACAGCTTCGATCGCGTACGGGTCCTGTGGCCCGACCACCTGGGGCTGGCGCGCGGCAAGTATGTGCCGGCGAGCCTCGCCGAACGCGGTACGCATCACTGCACCGGCACTTGGTCGCTGGGTTATGACCGTGGCATGACCCCCGAGACCGTCGGCAGCTACTGGAACGAGGGACTGCCCGACTTTGAAGCGGTGTACGACATGTCCGAGCTGCGCCCCGGATGGGAGGCCAACACGCGCGTCGTCGTGGCCGATCTTGTGCGCGAGGGTCAGCCCGTGTCGGTCGCACCGCGCAGCGCGCTGAAGAAGGCCGTCGCCGACTGGCGCGCCCTCGGCTACGAAGCCCACGTCGGCATGGAGTTCGAGGCGTTCGTGTTCACTCCCGACGGCAACGGCGGATGGCGTCCGCTCGACACCCCCGGCGCCTTCGTCTACGGCACGGGACCCGCGGTGGACCCCCACGGACTGGTCGACGCCATCTGGCAGGCCTGCTCCGACGCGCAGATCCCGCTGGAATCGGTCAACTCCGAGTACGACACGCCCCAGTTCGAATTCACCCTGCGCTATGCCGACGCCTTGCGCGCGGCCGACGAGGGCTTCTTGTTCAAGGTGCTCGCCCGCGAAGTCGCCCACCGCATGGGTCTGCTGGTCACTTTCATGGGCAAACCGCTGTCGGACCGAGGCGGATCGGGGCTGCACATCAACTTCTCCTTTACCGACGTGACCGGCGCGAATGTCATTAACGACGCGGCCCAGCCCGACGGGATCTCGGCCCTGGCGAAGAACGTCGTCGGTGGACTCCTCGCTCACCACCAGAGCCTCGCCGGTCTCTGCGCGCCGACTGTCAACGCCTACAAGCGCCTCCGACCGGCGTCGCTATCGGGTTACTGGGCCAACTGGGGATACGACCACCGCGGTGCGACGATTCGGATTCCCGGCGAGCGCGGCCCAGCCGCGCGCCTTGAGCACCGACTCAGCGACGGTGGGGCTGTCGTGCACACGGCGATCGCTGCCGTGTTGCAGGCGTCGCTACTGGGCTTCACCGGCGGCGTCGACCCGGGTCCGCCCGAGGGTGGCAACGGCCTCGACACGATCGACGCGACCGTCGGTGTGCCGCACTCGCTCGCCGAGGCCCTCGACGCTCTCGAAGCCGACCGCGAACTGGTCGAAGCCGTCGGGGCGGATCTCGTCTCCCAGCACCTTTCAGTGAAGCGCGCGGAGTGGGAGAGGTACCTGGCTGCAACCACCGACTGGGAACTGCGCGAGTATCTGCCGTTCCTCTAGCGTCAGCGCCAGGTGACGGCGATCGGCATCCGCTTGACGCCGCTGATGAAGTTCGAGCGCAAGCGCTCGGTCTCCCCGGCGGACTCGATCGTTGACCACCGCGCGGCGATCTCTTCGAAGAGCACGCGCATCTCGAGTCGCGCGAGGTGTGCTCCCAGGCACAGGTGCGGGCTGTGCAGCCCGAAGGTCACGTGGTCGTTCGGGCTGCGCTCGGGGTCAAAGTCGTAGGGTGTCTCGAAGTGTGACTCGTCGTAGTTCGCCGAGACGTACCACATCACGACCTTGTCGCCCGCGCGAAGGGTCTTGCCGTGCAGCTCGGTGTCTTGGGTGACGGTGCGGCGAAAGTGCATCGTGACGCTGGCCCAGCGCAGCATCTCCTCGATGAGGGCCTTGCGCTGGTCGAGGGCCATCGTGGGAAGCGCCGCGAGCAGGTGGGGCCGATCGATGAGCGTCTGCAGCCCCGAGGTCATGGAGTAGCGCGTCGTGTCGTTGCCGGCGGCCACCATCAACGTGAAGAAGTTCTTAAGAGCGAGATCATCGAGGGATTCACCGTCGGTGGTCGGCTCGAGCAGGGTGGAGAGCACGTCGTGGGTCGGGGTGATCCGCCGCTGGGCGAGCGCCTCGGTCGCGTACTCGAAGAGCTCGAGCGCGACGGGGCTGCGAAAGGGGAGCAGCCGGTACTGCGACGTGTCCACCTGGTCGACGACGTAGTCGGTGAAGTCGGGATCGGTGTTGCCGATCAGTGCGTCGCCGCGGCTGACCAGCCACTCGAGATCGTCGCTCGGCAGGCCCAAGAGTCGTCCGAGCATGCGCATAGGCAGCTCGCGCGCTACGCCGTGCACGAAGTCGAAGTGCGTCTCGCCCCGGTGCGCGTCGAGGATCTCGGCCGCGAGTTCGCGCACGACGTCCTCGTAGGCGGCCACGGACTTGGGGGCGAAGGGTCGACTGACGAGTCGGCGCAGACGGGTGTGCTCGGGAGCGTCCATCTCCATCATCGTGCGCCGCGCCTCGGTCTCCTCCGGGTCCATGTCCTCTAAGCGGATGCCTTGACGCGAGGAGAAGATTTCGGTGGTACGCGAGACGGTCAGCACGTCGGCGTGAGTCGTGACCGACCAAAAACCGCGACCGTTGACTTCGGGCGTCCAGTGCACGGGGTCGTTCTCGCGAAGGTAGGCGAACGTCTCGTGCGGCACGCCGTCGACGTAGACGTCATGATCGGTGATGTCCAACAAGTGCTCAGACACAGTCCCCTCCTGGCCGTGGTTTGAACCCAAACGACTTGGTCATTACAGCACACTCCCAGGTCCCCGTATATTGAACCAATGGGAAAACCTCTCATCGGCATCACGGGGCGCCGCTGGCCGGCCACCGCGCTCGGTCATCACGTGCCCTTCGCCATGCACGAGCTGCACTTCGACCTTCACTTCACCGACTACCCACGTTCGGTGGCCCTCGCGGGGGGACTGCCCGTTGAACTCGCGCGCGACGCCGATGTCGAAGAGCTCGTCCAGCGCCTTGATGGCCTCGTTCTCTCGGGCGGCGCCGATGTCGATCCCGACCTCTACGGTGCCGAGCCCGACGTCAACCTGGGCGCCGTGGAGCGCGAGCGCGACGAGTGGGAGCTCGCACTCTTTGACGCTGCGCGCCGCGTCGACCTGCCGATCCTGGCGATCTGTCGGGGATTCCAACTCCTCAACGTGGCCCTTGGCGGCACTCTCAACCAGCACGTCGAACTCGACGAAGGGGCGGGTCATCCCCAGTGGGACGTTGACGGGCGCACCCCGACGCACCAGGTGAGTGTGGAGCCGGGCACGCGCACCGCGTCGATCCTGCCCGCCACCTGGTCGGTTAACTCGTTGCACCACCAGACGGTCGAGACCGTCGGCGAAGGGCTCATCGTCACCGCGCGCGCCAGTGACGGGGTGGTCGAAGGTGTCGAGGCGCCCGATGGATCGATCCTCGCCGTGCAGTGGCACCCCGAGATGTTGGGTCACCCCGATCCCACCTTCACCTGGCTCGTGGGTGAAGCGATCGCCCGCAGGCAAAAGTAAGAAACTGAGAATCTCGATCCTTGACGCAACTCGTTTGACCCCGTACATTTTCGCCACGGCCGGGGGGCCTGGCGGTAGCGACAGTGCGGGGGATCAATGGCCGAAGCAACGAAGGCAAAAACGAAGCTGGGTGGCAAGCGACAGTTGACGCTGATCGACACGATCGCCCAGTCCGTGGGACTGATGGGCCCGGTCTTTTCCATCGCCTTCTTGGTGCCCCTGCTCGTGGGCATGAACGCCTCGGGCAACGGGGCGGGCAACGCGGCACCCCTGGCGGTCGTCATCGCGACGATCGGCGTCTTCGGACTGGGCTGGATCGTCGCCGAGTACACGCGCAAGATTCAGGCCGCGGGCTCGCTCTATGACTACGTGACCGACGGCCTCGGCGGCCGAGTGGGTACCGCGGCCGGCTGGCTCTACTACACGGGCATGCTGGCCCTGGGCGCCGGCATCCTGCCGATCATCGGCGGCACGATCCATGACACTCTCCAGGCCGAGTTCAACGTGGCGCCGTTCTCCTACGTTGTCTGGGACGTCCTGCTGTTGGCGATGGTCACGACGATCCTGTTCTTCGGCGTCATGATCTCAACCAGGGCCCAGCTGGTGCTCGCGTTGACGTCGGTGACGGTCGTGCTGATTTTCTCGATCTTTGTCATCGCTAAGAGCGGGGGTGTCCACCACGTGGCCACGGCGTTCTCACCGTCAGGCTCGCCCACCCACTGGAAGGGCGTCCTCTTCGGCGTCCTCTACGGGGTACTTCTCTTCACCGGCTTTGAGACCTCTGCCAACCTCGGCGAGGAGACCCGCGATCCGCACCACAACATCCCTCGTGCGGTGCTGATCTCGGTTCTCGCGATCGCCGGGTTCTACGTGATCGGCTCCTTCGCCCAGGTGAGTGGCTACCACTTCAGTCTCAACCTGCTGGGAAAGAACGCCGCCGCCCCGCTTTTCGGTCTCGCCGGACCCACCAGTCAAGGCGGCTTCGCCTCGGTGGCAATTCGTCGACTGGTCGAGCTCGTCGTGGTCTTTGACATGATGGCCGTCTTGATCGGGTGCGCCACGTCCGCCTCGCGCGGAGTGTTCGCCCTAGCGAGAGACTCGCGCATGCCCAGGGCGCTGACCAAGATTTCGCGTCACGGCACGCCGCTCGGGGCGAGCAACTTCGTTGTCGCCGTCTACGCGATCGTGATCACGCTGGTTCTCACCTCGACGTTGTTTGCGTTGCCGCAGCTGCCGGAGTACGTGTCGATGTTCTACTTCCTGTCAACCTACGGCGGATTTGCCATCGCGGTGATCTACCTGCTGATCTCGGTGGGCGCACTGCGCGGACTCAAGAGCGCCGGTAAGGCGTGGCAGCTCTACTCGGCCAGCACCGTGGGCATTCTCGTGACCGCGGCCGCTATCTTCGGCGCAATCTACAAAGTCACGGCACCCCTTGTCTACGCGCCCTACGCGGCGATCGTCATCTTGGTGATTGGTCTCATCGCGTCCACGATGGTGCCTGCGGCACCGTCGGGGATGGCGGACTTCTCGGGGCTGAGCGAGGCTGAGCAGGGTCCTCTCAAGATCTAGGCGGCCCGTGTGCGCGTTTCGAGATCGAGGAGCCAGCGCTTCAATTCGGGGCCTCCGGCGTAGCCGCCGAGACCGTCGCTGGCGACGACGCGGTGGCAGGGAACGATGATGGCGAGCGGGTTGCGACCGTTCGCCTGGCCGACGGCGCGAAATCCCTTCGGTCGCGCAACGCGCTGGGCGAGCTGGGCGTAGGTGATCACCTCACCGTAGGGGATCAGCGAGAGTTGACGCCACACCTCGAGTTGAAATGGCGTGCCCGCTGGAGCCAGCGGCAGGTCGAAGGTCGTACGTTCGCCATCGAAGTACTCGGTGAGCTGTTCTGCGGCACGACGCAGAGCGCTCAGCGACGTCGTGGCGGCGTCGACCTGGGACGCGTGACCCGGCAGGCTCACGCGCGTCAATGCCTCATCGGTTCCCTCGAGGACGAGGCGACCAATCGGCGAGTCGAGCGCCAGGCGCTCAATCGATGTGTTCACGGCATCTCCTTTGACTCTCTACGGGGTGTGAAAGCGTTGGGGAGGGCCCACAGGTGGGCCATCACGTAGCTGCGCCATGGCCGCCAGGCTTCGGCGACACGAACGAGAATGCGCGGTTCGTTGGGTAGGCCGAGTGCCGCGGCCGCGCGGATGATGCCGAGGTCGCTCGCGAGGAACGCGTCGGGATCGCGTAGTGCGCGCATCGCCACGTACTCCGCGGTCCACGGACCGATTCCGGGCAGTGAGACCAATGTCTCGCGAAGTTCAATCGGATCAGTGCCCGGATCAACCACCAGTTCACCAGACAGAATCGCGCCGGCGAGGGCCGCGAGCGCACGCCGGCGACTGGCCGGCATGGCGAAGGCCGCGGGGTTCTCAGAGACGAGCGCGGCCAGGGCATCGGCGGTGGGGAAGAGGTGCGTCACTCCGGCGCGGGGTTCGACGAGCGTCTCGCCGGCGGCTTCGACGAGACGTGCGGCGACGGTGCGAGCGCCTGCCACCGAGACCTGCTGGCCGATGATCGCGCGCACTGAGAGCTCGAACCCGTCGACGGCGCCGGCGATGCGGCGACCGGGATCTCTCGCAACGAGCGGACCGATCCAGGGATCATCTCCGAGCGCCTCGAACACCGCGATCGGATCGGCGTCGAGGTCGAGTAACTGGCGACAGCGCGCCACCGCCGCGGTCAGATCGCGCAGGTCGGAGAGGTACAGGCGGGCGAGGACGAAGGCCGGCCCGTGGTCGTTTTCGGTTCCTGGTGAGAGCTCGACGATCGCCTGCCCGCGCGGCAGGCGCACACTCCGACGAAACGTGGCGCCGTCAAACTCTTCGACTCCGGCGATGGCTCGCTCGCCGAGGAATGCGAGCACGCTCTCGGCCGAGAAGGGCCGACGAGCGGGCAGTCGTAGTTCGATGCCGTGCGCGGCCAAGTCGTGCGACGACCTGGTTACTTTCGAGCGTTGACGGAGTTCGCGCGGGGTGCGCGCAAAGGCCTGGCGGATGGTGTCGTTGCACTGTCGCACGCTGTCGAATCCCGCCGCGAAGGCGATCTGGGTGATCGGCAGATCCGTGGTCTCGAGCAAAGTGCGCGCGTTCTGGCTGCGCTGGGCCCGCGCAAGGGCGAGGGGACCCGCGCCGACTTCGGCGCTGAGCAACCGGTTGAGGTGTCGTTCGCTATAGCCGAGGCGTTCGGACAACCCGCTCACGCCGTCGCGGTCAACCACGCCGTCGCGAATAAGTCGCATCGCTCGCGCGACGACGTCGGCCCGGAGGTTCCATTTCGGCGAGCCCGGCGTCGCGTCCGGGCGGCATCGCAGACAAGCCCGCAGTCCGGCCTGCTGGGCGGCCGCCGCCGTGGCGAAGAATTTGACGTTCTCTCGACGCGGCGTGCGCGCTGGACAGCTCGGCCGACAGTAGATGCCCGTCGTAAGAACCCCAGTGACGAAGACCCCGTCGAATCGGGCGTCCTTACTCTTCGCGGCCTGGTAGCAGCGCTCGGCGTCGTCGATCACCTCACCATTGTGCCCGTCGAGGAGGAGATGAACTAGCGGAAATCAGACATGGCAGTGCGCACGAGTTGTGACTTACGGGTGCGCGAGGCCCGCTCCAACGGCGAAGCCCACGGCGCACAGCAGTGGGGTAGTGGTGATCAGGGCCGCGGCGTATCCCCAGTGGTGCTCGCGCTGGAGAATGGCGGGAATGGCGAAGGCCGACGAGAAGGTGGTGAGACCCCCACAGAAGCCGGTGAGAAGGATCGCGTGCGCTGCGGCGTCGACGGGGGAGACGAGCTGATAGGAGACCCAGCCGGCGATCGCGCACCCGAGTGCGTTCACGCCCACGGTCGCCCAGGGCCGCCGGGTGGGGTGGTGGCGTCGCACCGCGTACTCGACCAGGAAGCGAACGACCGCCCCCAGAGCCCCTGCGAGCGTGACGTAGAGGGTGGTCACCGTCGGTGCCTCATGGTTCGCAGTCCCAGCCACGCTCCAATCAGACCGCTAGCCACGGCTCCCCCGGCGACGCCGATGCTGGCGGCGACCGACAGATGCCAGATCTCGCCGAGTGACACGTAGAGGCTTGAGTAGGAGGTGAAGCCGCCGAGCAGTCCCGTGATCAGAAGCAGACGCATGGGATCGTTCGGGTCGTGGTGGCGCAGGATCCCGCGTAGCAGGACGACGGCGAGGTAGACCCCGAGGAAATTGATTGTTAGCAGCACCCAAGGGACGTGGCTGGTCCAAGTCCCGATCGACGGTACGCGCAACGAATCCCCATAGGGACCCCTTGGAACGGGAGTCACGTCGCTCTGGAGGCGCAGCGCCAGGTCTCGCGCCAGCGTGCCCACGGCGCCTCCTCCGGCCACCAATCCGATAGCCGCGGTCATCTGGCGGGGCGAAAGGGTGATCGAGGTGCGCATTGACCATCGAAACTAGTGGGCGCCTAGGGGGCCGTTGGAGATGGGCAAATGACAGATCTTGCCCAATTTGGTGAGCACTTTACATAACGAACATTATCGGCCCAAGTGATGCTCAGGGTTGATATACTGTCCCTATGCGTCGGTTACTGGTCGCCGCCCTGTTCGTGGCGTCAAGCGTGGGTCTCTACGCCCTGCCGGCGACGGCCGACACGTCGGGCAAGGTGACCCTGTCTTATGACTTCAGCGCGAATAGCGTTGCGCCGTCAGCCAGTGGACCGAACTTCATCATCGAAGTCGACGTCCTGCCCGAGCACACGCCGGGCGTCGTCCGCGTCGTGGCCGTGGCGCCGGACAATTCGGGCGTGAATAACATCGTCTGCCGTTTCCAGGCCGTCGACAAGAGCCAGGTCAGCTGCAGTTTCAACTTCACGGCGGCCGGCACGTGGAAGATCCACGCCCAGTACGCCACGGACACGAGTTCTGACGTCTCGGCCTGGGCCGTGACGAATATTCGCGTCGGCTACTAGGGGCCGTGGCGCGGTTCCGCGTCCTCTGGGGAGATCCCTTCCACGGGCTCGATCAAGTCGTCGTTGACGCCTACGACCTCGATGAAGCATTCGTGACAGCACACGAATTGCGTCCGGACCTGTTGCGACCCCGAGTGGGCTTTCTCATCGGGGCGTCCGAACTCCTGGCGTAGGCTGCGGCCATGAACTCACTCTTTGACGTGACGGGCAAGGTCGTCCTCGTGACCGGGGGCAGTCGCGGGATTGGCGAGATGATCGCCCGCGGATTCGTCGACGCGGGAGCGAAGGTCTACATTTCGTCGCGAAAGGCCGAGGCCTGCCAGGAGCTCGCTGACGAGCTCTCCGCGATCGGAGACTGCGTCGCGTTGCCAGCCAACTTGTCGACCGAGGAGGGCTGTCGCGTGCTCGCCGACCAGATCGCAGAGCGAGAGCCGTACCTCGACGTGCTCGTGAACAACGCTGGCGCCACCTGGGGCGCACCGATGGCCGACTACGACGAGGCGGCCTTTGAGCGGGTCCTCGCCCTCAACGTCAAAGGCGTCTTTCACCTGACCAAGTTCCTGCGAGCGCGTCTCGAGGCGCACGCCAGCGCCGACGCGCCGGCGCGCGTGATCAACATCGGCTCGATCGATGGTCTCCACGTACCGTCCATGGAAACCTACGCGTATTCGGCCTCCAAGGCGGCCGTTCACCAGTTGACCCGACACCTGGCCAAGGCCCTCGCTCCCCTGGTCACCGTCAATGCGATCGCCCCGGGACCGTTCGAGTCGAAGATGATGCACGCTACGTTGGAGGCCTTTGGCGATGAAATCGCGGCGTCGGCGCCGATGAAGCGCATCGGGCGGCCCGCGGACATGGCTGGCGCGGCGATCTTCCTCGCGTCACCGGGCGCGAGCTACGTCACGGGAGCGATTTTGCCCGTCGACGGCGGTATCGCGACCTTGGCCTGATACGAACTCCCGCGAGACGAAGGGTTACGGTGAGGTGGGTTCGCGCTCGCGGACGCCCTGGTGCAGTTTTCGATAGCTGGCTCAGTCCAGTCGCTGCGCGAGCCACTCTTCGATCTGGCGGAGCGCCTCGGCGGCCATGGAAGTCGGATGCGAGGTGAAGCCGTGCATCGCCTCGGGATAGACGCGAAGGTCGACGCCAACGCCGGCGGCCGACAGGCGGGCCGCCATCGCCAGGTTGTCCTCCAAGAGGACGTCGCGCGCGCCAACTACCAGCAGGGTCGGCGGAAGGCCGCGGAGATCGCCAAAGAGTGGCGAGACGTCGGGCACACTTCGGTCGTCAACGTGACCGGCGTAGGACTGAATGAACCACTCGTCGCCGTAGAGGCGACCACCCGGTGTGAGCCCGCTCAGGTCGTAGGCGCCGAAGAGGAGGACCGCGCCGGCGCACGTATTGACGAGGCCTCGATTGCGCAGCCTCAACAAGGTGGTCGCTGCAAGCGTCGCTCCGGCTGACGCGCCCCTGATCACGAAGCGATCCGTGTCGAAAAGTTCCCTCCCCTCCCCCGCCAGCCAGAGGGCGGCGGTCTCGCAGTCATCTGGAGCGGCCGGCCAAGGGTGTTCAGGCGCCAATCGATAATCGACGCTCACGACAGTGACGCTGAGGGCATCGGCGACCCCGGCGTTGCGAACATCGCCGCGGGCCGCGGAGTCCATGAAGAACCCACCACCGTGGATGTCAAGGTAAGCGGCACGTGATTTACCCGAGCTCGGCCTCGTAATTCGTACGGAGACTTCTCCAGTGTCTGCGTGGGCGAGGTACTCGATCGCGCGCGACTCGGTCGGCTCGGGCGGCAATGCCGCGCGCGCGGCGAGGAGTTCGTCGTAGCTGGTGGGACCCAACTGTCCACCGGCGGCTTGTTTCGCTTCGTAAAAGGCTCGACTCCCTTCCGCATGGGTCAGGGCGCCCGCGCTCACGAAACTCTGCAACGACAGGTCCACCGTCACCCTCCTCATTCGCATGCTGCGCCGTCGCCGTCTCGCCAGCGTAGGACATTGTCTCCACGAAATGGTGCGGCGTACCTGCGTTGTGTTGGTGCACTGGACGGGTAATAGCCAACGACAAAAGCCAGTCGCCCTTCCACGACCAATGGACGTACGATTGGCGAGATACGGATCTGGAGGGGGCATGCGCAACTGGTCTCGCACGAGGGTGAACGGATTTCGAACGATCACGACTCTCATGTCCGCGAGCGTTTTGGCAGCCGGTGTGGTCTCGCCGGCCTGGGCGGCTCGTCCGGGCGGAGGAGGAGGGGGCGGCTCGTCGAATGGACCGTCGGGCAATGACGTCTCCTATCCCCAGTGCGGCAGCACCCTTCCCTCGTCGCCGGCTTTCGCGATCGTCGGGGTGAACGGCGGGCTCGCGAACAACCTCAATTCGTGCTTTGGTCCGTCGTCCAGTTACCCGTCGTATACCCAGAGCGAGCTCTACTGGGCAACGACTTCGGCGACGGGCACGGGGATTACGACGCAACCCAAGGTGGGGCTCTACGTCAACACCGCCGATCCGGGCAACGAGTACAACGGCACCCCGATCAACGACTGGCCCACGTCGTCGGACCCGACTAAGGATCCCTGGGGATCGTGCCGTACCACAACCATTCTGACGTCCTCAAACACGTCGGCGACGGTCGGTGAGAACTCGCCTGCATGCGCGTGGCAGTACGGCTACAACATGGCGAGCCAGGACTTGATGCGACTTGTCAACGCCGCCGGTGCGATCAACAAACAGGAGACGACGCTGTCGATTTCATCCTCCCCCTCTCAATACGGCTGGTGGTTGGACGTCGAGACGGCCAATTCGTGGCAGGGTGGTTCCAGCGGGCAGGAAATGAACGCGGCCGATCTGCAAGGGATGTACGACGCACTGACCAGCGCATCGTCTGCGACCAAGGTGGGGATCTACTCGACGTCGTCGCAGTGGTCGTCGATCGCTGGGAACTACTTCTCACTGGCCTTGCCCGACTGGATCCCCGGAGCTCGTACGCAGTCCGGGGCCATCTCGAACTGCTCGCTCGCGCCGTTTTCAGGTGGACCGGTAACGGTCACGCAGTGGACGAGCCACTCACTCGACAGCGACTACACCTGTTAAAACGCCTGACGCCTCACTAGTGAGGCTGGGTTCCGAGCGTCACGTCCAAAGTGAGGTGCTTGGTGCCGCGCACGATCGTGACTTTGATCTGGTCACCGGGGTGCAGGGAGGAGAGCACGCTGGTCACGTCTTGGGCGCTGTTGATCGTCGTGCCGTTGATGCCCACAATGATGTCGCCCTGCTTGATGCCCGCCGCAGCGGCGCCGGTGTTGGGGATCACGCTCATCACGACCGCGCCGCTCGAGACCGTGAAGCCGTACTGGAGCTGGAGGGTCGGGTTCATCGACATGATCTCCACGCCAATGAAGGCGCCGTGGTTGACGACGCTCTCGCCGGCGAGCAGCGACTTGAACAGTGACTTGATCGTCGCCACCGGGATGGCGAATCCGATGTTCTGGGCGCTCGTTCCGTCCGGGAGCGTGCCAGCGACCGCGGTGTTCATCCCGATCACGTCACCGTGCGCGTCGAGCAGCGGACCTCCAGAGTTGCCGGGGTTGATCGCGGCATCGGTCTGAATCATGTTGCTCAGCGTTTCGGTGGACGAGCCCGAGCCGGCCGTGACGGTGCGTCCCAGCGCCGAGACGATTCCCTGGGTGACGGTGGGCGTTCCCGCCGCCAGTCCGAGGGCGTTGCCAATGGCCACCACGGCGTCTCCGACGACGAGCGAGTTCGAGTTGCCGAAGGTCACCGCGGGCAGACCGGACGCGCCGTTGATGCGAATCAGCGCGACGTCATTCATGGGGTTGGTGCCCACGAGTGTGGCCGGCAGACTCTTCGTCGAACCAGAGCGTGTGACGGTGATCGTCCCGCCGTTGACGGCAGCCGCGATGACGTGGTTGTTGGTCACCACGAGGCCGTTGGAGGAGACGATCATGCCCGTCCCCTGGTCCTCGCTGCCCTGGCCCTTGACATCGATGGAGACCACCGACGGCAGCACCCGGTCGACGAGATTGGGAATCGTGAGCCCGCTGGGCAGCACCGCTCCGGTCGCCGGGATGTTGGTCGAATTGATGGTCACGCCGCCCGTACTCGCCGAGGGGGCCGCAAAGTGTCCTGCGAGACCGCCGACCAGCGCCGCGACGAGGAGAAGAGAAATACGAGTTGACCAGGGGGTGCGCATTGGTCGTCCCTGTGACGCGAGCGCCATCGCGTTGAGTTCTGCCTCCGACGCCGAGGCCGCACCGCTCCCCTCGCCCGCCGGCAACGTCGCCTCGGGGCTGTCATCGGCACCGTCGGTAACATCCACGACGTGGGGGGTCTCACTCGAAGACGGGGACGTCGCGGGTGCGGCGAAGGTCGTGTCGGGCGTGGTCGGAACCGGTGTGTCAGTCGCCGCGTTGGGCGCGGAGTTCGCGTCGAGTTCGTGCGGCGAGTCGTCGGCGGGGGGCGTCGGAAAATCACTCACAAATGTCATGTTAGGCACCGCGACCTAAAATTGGCCTAAAAGAAGATGAAATATTTGCCTCGTGGGGAGCGACTAGATTGGGAACCTATGTCTCGTCGCATTGAGATCGAAATCACCAGTCTGAAGGGCGACGTCGCTACGTGGCGCGCGGCCGGCGCCAAGTTGCCCAAGGGTGTTCTGGATGCCAACCTCGTGCCCGGTGGTGCGGTAGTCGGCCACGTCTATCGCGCGGACGTCGAGCAGTACATGGAGGGCATGGAAGTGCTCTCCGTGATGCCGCCCAAGTCCGCATCCCCGTTGGACCCGCGTAACGAGCGAATCGAATTGATCCCGGTGGCCAAGTCGGGGCCCGACGTCATCGTCACCTACGCGCCCAAGGGCCGCGGCCCGCGTCGCGACGGAGTACGTGACGGCGCACGCACCGGCGGCCGTGACGCGCGTCGATCCGGCCCACGGGCCGACGGCGACTCCCGTGAGCGCCCGCGTCGTGACGCGCCTCGTCCCGACGGCGCAGAACGCCCCGAACGCCCCGAACGCCCCGCGCGCACCGAACGATCTGAGCGACCGGCACGCGCTGCATCGCCGCGCAGTGAGCGCCCCGTGCGCGGCGGCACCCGGCCTCCGCGCCGCGAGCGTCCGAGCGGGCCCATCGCTCCGCCGGTGACCACCACGCACCGCAACGCCCTTTTGGCCACGCTGTCGCCCGAGCAACTGCCGGTCGCCGAACAGCTATTGCGCGGCGGGATGCCGGCCGTGCGCACCGCGGTGGCCGAGCAGAACAAGAACGCGACCGCCCAGGGCCGACCCACCGTCGACCCGGTCACGATCGAGCGCATCGCCGAGGACCTCTTGGGCCGTACAAACCTGGCGATGTGGAAGGACCGCGCGGCTGGCGCGATCGGTGCGGGCAAGGAGTTGCGCCTGCGCGACCTTCGCGCTGTCGTGACTTCGGCCAAGACCGTCTCGCTCGACGAGGAGTCGCGCGCCCAGCTCAAGGAGCTGCAGGCCGCCCTGACCACTCGTCTCGAGGCGCTGCGCACTCAATGGAACGAGCGTCTCGAAGCTGCGGTCTCCTCTAACAATGTCGAAGAAGCTCTGCGACTGGTCGCGCGTCCTCCGGACATGTCCACTCGCGTGGGAGCCGAGATGGCGGTGCGCGTCGTGGGCATCGTCTCTGATGCCCTCACCGCCGAGCAGACGCCCGAGCGTTGGATGGAGATCGTCACTCTGGCGGTCGACACGTCGATTCGTCGCAACGTGAAGCCTCACGGCATCCCGGACAACGAACAGTGTCACGCCCTGGCGGTCAAGAGCGCCGGGGCCATCCCCGAGCTGGCCAAGCTGCTGGGCATGAGGGTTCCGCCGCCGCCGCCGCCCACTCGCCCCGTTCGTCGTCCGGCTAGTCGCCCCGCATCGTAAGCAGCCGGGCTCGCCAGCCCACTGATTCATAGAGCGACTTACTGGCCCGATCCCCGGGTAGCGCCCACGCGTCCACTGGAGCGACCGCCTTCGCCAGCTCGGCCAGAGTGGATCGCGCGACACCCTGACGGCGGTGGTCAGCGGTCACGAAGAGGATCTTGACAATCCCACTCTCGACGATCGCGAGCGAGACCGGCCGCCCATCGCGTCCGAGCCACATGCTTCTCCTCTCAATGATGCCGACGAGGTCGCCAAGGTCATCGAAGATCGCCGTCGCCCCACGTACGCCACGCGACGCCTCGAGGAGTTCCTCCCAGAGTGTGTGAACCTCGTGCGTGGCGTGCGCGACGTGATCGAGGCGCAGCGCCATCGATGACTCAGACGCAATCGCGACAGAGCATTTTCGCCTCGTCGGCGAGCTGGCTCGTCTTCTTGAGCAAACGGCACGAGGAGCACCGGAATTCGTCGTCCTGTTTGGGCAGGATCGCCTCAACGAGTTCGGCCGTGGGGTCGACCTCGCCGACCAGGTCGTCGTCATCCTCGGGTGTGGTGGTGCGCCGGATGGTTTCGGCGAGCACCTCGTCAAGGGCCAATTCCACGTCGGCGTCGTCGGCGATGTCCTCGTCGTCGACGACGACCGCCTCGACCGGGACCTCGTCCTCATCGAGTTCGACGTCCGCGTCGTCCTCGTCCTCGTCAGCGACGAGATCTTCGACATCGACACTCTCGGCGTCGTCAATCTCGGCTCCGACGATCTCCTCGTCAAAGCCCTCGGCTAGTTCTTCTTCATCAAATACTTCGTCTGCGTCGCTGTTGCTAGCCATAACTACCCTTCTATCTGGCGCTGGCAGTGTAGAACCTTTTCGGTGGCCCATGTGCCATTTCCCCTAAGGAATGGCTAAACCTGAGCAGTACTCAACTTTCGAGGCGGCGCCGCTCGGCGCGTCGCTCGGCTTCGAGGCGCTCGAGATCGGTGTCGGCGTGGTCCACGAAGCTCATTGCCCCGGCCAGGGCGCGGTGGCCGGCCACCTGGGCGATCAGCTCGTGCATGCGGTGCGCGACGCGCCGGTAGTTGGGGTGCCCCTGGGGGCTTGAGCGCAGCTCGATGAGGTGCATGGCTTCGCGGGCGTTCATCTGGATCGCGTAGCGGATGCGAAAGGCCAGGGCCACGGCGTACTGGGCGCTCTGGGGGAACTCCGAGACGAGGTCGTGGTAGAGATCAGCCGAGCGCGACAGGGACTCCTCGTAGGGCCCCCTCAAGCCGGCCTCAGCCACGATCTCGGGCACGTCATAGCCCAGATCCACCGTCAGCGGTTGCCAGTCCACGGTCAGGAGCCGGTGGCGCTGCAGGTCACGAAACGCCCCGTAATCGGTCACGAGCTCGAAGCGGTAGTCGGTGCGCTCGAAAGCGCGTCCGGGACGATGGCGGCGATTCGTGCGCGCTCCGACGTAAACGTTGAACAGGTCCTGGCGCGCACGGCCGTCGAGCCCGGCGACCACCAGACGCGCCTGCTCGTCGGACAAGGTGGAGGCCTCGAAGACGATCGCCTCGAGGACGCGTGTCTCGCCTTCGGGGTCATAGCCCACGAGTCGCACCACGTCACCTTCGTCACGCGGGTGAGGGGTAGGCCACGACTCCACCAACTCAGCCGTCTCGCGATGCGCGTCGGCCAAATACGCCGTCCACGCTCCCCCGCGCTCGGCGACGTTGAGGCGCTTGAGGAATGAGGGGATCACCTTGGCCAGTTCCTCGTACATCAGTTCTGCGTAGTCGCGAACCTCCTCAAGGGGGTGGGCGCGCATGCGTAACAGCAACGCCTCGTAGGCCTGGCCCGACGCGTAGATCCCCAGGTTCGACAGGGCGCTGGCCGGCAGCAGCCCGCGCACCGCGTCCAGGGCCTTCGCCCGGATGGCTTGGCGATAGACGAAGTCAGTGTCCTCGGGGGTCTTGGGAAAACGCCGGGTTAGCCATTCGGTGAGCGTGCGCAGGAGTTGACCGTAGGTGTCGAACATGCGGTCCATCTCGCCCACGTAGCGAGCCCCGTAGCGCGACTCGAGGAGTTGAGCGTCGCGGTAGAAGCGGTAGTGGCCGTTTGAAAGTCGTTTGTCGTAGCCCAGATAGCGGGTCGACTGCTCGAGGTAGCTCGCCAGACGTCCGCGCTCGAGCACCTTGGTCAGGACGTTGCTCGCCTGCTCACAGGCCAGGTGCACCCCGCCGAGCTGGGCCACCGAGTCGTCACCATACTCGTAGAAGATGCGCTGGTAGAGCTCGTCGGCGCGGTCCAGCCCTGTGGTCGCGTCGATCGACGCGTCCCCGCTGAGATCGAGGTCGCCGGCGAACTCGTCGAGAAAGAGCCGTCGCAGGCTCTTCGACGAGCGTGAGTAGCGGGCGAAGAGCGCTCCCTTGACGACCTCGGGCAAGTTCACCAGCGCGAACACCGGTCCGTCGAGGTTCGTGAAGTACCGTCGCAGGACCGACTGCTCGGTGTCGGTGAACTCTTCGGCGACGTAGGGGTGCATGGGTAATCGAGACTAGAGCGCCCGTCAGCCGAGCTGGTGGACGCTGAAACTGCCCGCGACGACGCTGCGCATGATCGCGTCGCGGGCCCCGCGGGCCACCTCGACGACGCCATAGCGCGGGGAAAGCCGTGTCACCTGCTCGCAGAGATCCGCCACCTGCTTGGCGTTTCGCACGAAATCCCCTGGTGAGGTCTGACCCAGTTCGAGGTCGGCCAGATCCAGGACGGTGCCCAGGGACGCCCCGCGGGCCCAGGCCGCGATGACCGTCGCGAAGCGGCCGTCGGGCTCGCGGGTGTGGGGCACTGAGAACTCGTCCTCGAGATTGGAGAGCGTCGCCGTCTCGACGGAGATTTCCCCCAGGCGCTCGGCGATCAGGTCGCGACGCTGAGGACCCAGACGGTCGTTGATCACCCGACGGCGCTTCACGGGCACCTGGCGTCCCGCATGCAGCGGTTTGGCCGATCGCTTGGACTCGAAGACGAAGGCCGAGAGGACACCGGCCAGTTCAGCCGGCTCAAGCCCTTCGAGAACGCCCGCGCTGATGGACTCGACGATCAGCAGGTCGCTCTCGTGATAGAGCGAGCGCAACAGCTGGCCGCGCTCGCTCAGGTGCCAGCCGTCGGCGTAGCCGAGGCGTTCGAGCACCCGATGGCGTGCGAGGAGTTGCTCGACGAGGGAACGCCCGGCCCGCGGGCGGTGGTCGCTCTCGAACTGGGCGAACGAGCGCTGGACGACACTGAGCGCAGTGTCGTAGTCGAAGTGGCCCACCAGATTGGCGGTGAGGTTGTACGTCGGACGGAACGACGAGTGCAGGTCCGAGGGGGCCGCCAGCGCCACGCGGGCCACGTCGTGGAGAGCCACCTCGGGGGCGAAGCACACCACCGCGTGGCCCTCGTCGTCAAGGCCGCGCCGGCCGGCGCGGCCGGTCATCTGTGCGTACTCGCCGCTGGTGAGGAACTTCTTACCCGCGTCGGAGTACTTGGTGAAGCGCTCGAGCGCGACCGAGCGCGCCGGCATGTTCACGCCGAGGGCCAAGGTCTCGGTCGCGAAGACCACCGCGAGAAGGTTGTGCTCGAAGCATTTCTCCACGATCTCGCGAAACGCTGGCACCATGCCAGCGTGGTGGGCCGCCAGTCCTCGCACCAGGCTGTCGAGGAAGTCGGGGAAGTCCAGGGCGGCGAGATCGTCATCGGAGAAGTCCGCAAGACGCTCTTCCGCGATCTTCGTGATGATGCGCTTCTCCTCGCCCGAGGTGAAGTTGAGTCCGTCGCGCCGGCACTGGTGAACGGCGTCGTCGCAGGCAGCGCGCGAGAAGATGAAGACGATCACCGGCAACAAGTCCTCGTGCTCGAGGGCGCGCAGCAACTCCGAGCGTCGCGGCGCTCGAAATGGCGCAGGCGGCGAGGAGGAGCGAGAGTTCTTCCACTGTGGCCCGCGGCGGAACTTGCGCGTCGCCTTCATCAGGTTGTCGATGCGTCGGGCCTCATCTGATGGTCGGTCGCCGTCGAGCAAGTCGACGATCTCGGTGTCAGTCTGACCACGACGCACCACGGCGACGTGATTATGCAAAGTGATGGGGCGTTCGCGCTCGATTACGACCGCCGTCTCGCCGCGCACCGATTCGAACCACTCCCCCAGGAAGTCCGCGTTGCCCACCGTCGCTGACAGGGCGACGAACTGCACGCTCTCACCCGTGAGAATCAGCACCTCTTCCCAGACGCCGCCGCGAAACGGGTCCTGGAGGTAGTGGACCTCGTCGAGGATGACGAGGCCGAGCTGGGTGAGGTGGGCGGCCTCGGCGAGGAGCATATTGCGCAGGACCTCGGTCGTCATCACGACGATCTCAGCGTCGCGGTTGATCGAGGTGTCACCCGTCAGCAGCCCGACCCTCGAGCCGCCGTAGAGGCGCGAGAGCTCTCCGTACTTCTGATTCGAGAGGGCCTTTAGCGGCGTCGTGTAGAACGCTCGACGTCCGCGAGCGATGGACCGACCAATCGCGTAATTGGCCACGAGCGTCTTGCCGGATCCCGTGGGAGCGCTCACGAGGACGTTGACCCCCCGATCGACGGCGTCGAGCGCCTCAATCTGGAAGTCGTCGAGTCCAAACCCAAGGGTGTGGGTGAATTCGTGGCGGTAGGTCGTCACTTCTTGAACAACTTGCCGACGCCGATCGCGAGGAAGTAGAAGACCGTGAGTGGGGTGGCGAGCGCGAGCATCGACAAGGGATCGCCGCTCGGGGTGAAGACGGCCGAGGCGACGGTGATCGCGATCAACGCGTAGCGCCAGGAATGCAGGAGTTGGTTCGGCGAGACGATGCCCGCGAGCTCAAGGGCGACGAGCACCACGGGGAACTCGAAGGTGATGCCGAAGATGAACATCATCATCAAAAACAGGCCCAGATATTGGTTTGGGTTGTAGTCAGCGACCAGGCTGTGTCCGCCGATCGACTGCAAGAAGGCGATGGCGTGACCGAAGCTGAAGTAGGCGACCGCGACGCCGCCGGAAAAGAAGAGGATGGACGCGCTGACAAAGGGCACCGCGTATCGCCGCTCCTTGGCCTTCAATCCCGGCGTGATAAAGCGCCAGACGTGCCAGAACACGAAGGGCGAGGCGAAGAGCATTCCACCAAAGAAGGCGATCTTGACGCGAAGAGTCAGGCCGTCGAGCGGATTCGTGACGAGGAAGGTGCAGTGGCGCGGCAGCGCCCGGCAGTACGGATCCTGGAGGAAGCGAAGGATCTCGGGATAGACCATGAAGGACACCACGCCGGCGACCAAGACGGCGACGGCGCTCTGGAGGAATCGACGCCGCGCCTCGGCCAGGTGCTCGGCCAGCGTCATGCCGGTGGCGGCCTTGCGGAAGTTGGACACGAGCGCCTAGTTGAGAGACGGATCGGGCGACGGCGGAAGGTCGCGCGGAGGCGGGGGCACGTGGTGCGTGGAATTGAACAGCGGTCCCTTCCAGGACTCGTCGGGTGCCACCTCGTCCTCAGTGGGCGGGGGCGCGTCGGACGCGCTGCTGCGCAGATCGGCGCGGTCGGCGAGCTCGTTGAGGAGGTTGACCGGGCTGCGCGCCAGGCGCGCGAGGTCTCCCGCGCTCGGCAGATCCGGGATCACCTCGCGGACCTCGGATTCGACGCGCTCTTGGATCCGCTTGAGCGCCCGCCAGCTGGCGCCGAGCTTGTGGGCCACCTCGGGCAGCTTGTCCGGGCCTAGGAGGATCATCACGACTGCGACGATGACCAGGATCTTGATCGGACTCAGAGAGAACACGGGTCCATTGTAGGGGTGGGGCCCCCGAGATCCCTAAATGAATCCGAAGCGGTTGAGCGGCCAGATACGCAGGAAAACCTTGCCGATGAGATCTTTGCGCGGCACCGTACCCCACATCCGGCTGTCGCAGGAATTCGGGTGGTTGTCACCCATCATGAAGTACGAGTTGGCGGGCACAGTCACGTTGCCGATGGCCTGGCCGAGGGGCTCGTAGTGAGTCCAGGTCTCATGGAGTGGCGAACCGTTCACGTAGATGGTGTTGCCCTTGGAAGTCAGGTGGTCTCCCGGCAGGCCAATGACCCTCTTGACGAGGTCGGTGACCGGGTCACCGCAGTGCTCAGCCGGGGGTGCCTTGAAGACGACGATGTCGCCCCGATGGATCGTCCCAAATTCCACGCTCAACTTCGAGACGATGATGCGGTCACCGATCTGCAGCGTTGGCTCCATCGAGCCCGAGGGGATGAAGAACGTCTGGATGACGAACGTGCGCATGAGAAACGACACGCCCAGTGCAACCAGGACAATGATGAGCCACTCGACGAGTAGGTGCTTCTTACGCCGCTTCAATGGCGCGGGGGCTGCCACTTCGTCGGGCTCCTCCGGGGACGCGTCGGTGGAAGGCTCAACGATATCGGACACACATCAAGGCTAGTCGCGCCGCTCGTGGCGATCCCGTCGCTCTAGAGAGTCAAGTAGGCGCTGGAATCGCTCGTCGTGATTCTTGAAGGGATCCTTTAAGAGCACGGTGCGCTGCATCTCGTCGTTAAGCTTCAAGTGCACCCAGTCCACGGTGTAGTCCCGGCGCCACTCCTTGGCGGCACGGATGAAGGATCCGCGTAGGTGGGCTCGTGTGGTGGTGGGCGCGGTGACCGCGGCCTGGGCCACCTGCTCGTCGGTGACCATGCGGCGGAAGTGTCCCCGGGCCTGGCGACGGTAGTAGAGGCCCCGCGAGAGGTTGGTGTCGTGATAGAGCAAGTCGATGAGGGCCACGCGCGCGTCGGAGAGTTCGACGCCCAGGCGTTCACGCTCGCGCTCGATGATCTGCAGCTTCGCAATCCAGTCCACCCGGTCGGCCAGTCCCATGGGGTCTGATCGGTACTGTTCGATCACTTCGCGCCACATGCGAACGGCCTCAATCTGATCGGGTGGCAAGCTCCGACGCTGGGCAAAGAGTTCAGCGCGTTCGCAAAGGTCCTCTTGAATCTCCAGGGCGGTCATATCGCGCCCGCTCACCAGCTTGATCGGTTCCTTGCTCCAGAGGTCGTAGGAGATGTCACGCAGAGCGTTGATCGGCGAGGCGATGTTGAAGTCACGCAGAACCGTCGTGCGATCCTCGATCATGGCGAGCACGACGGCCGCAGTGCCGACCTTGAGGAACGTGGCGTACTCGTTCATGTTCGAGTCGCCGACGATGACGTGCAGGCGCCGGTACTTTTCGGGGTCGGCGTGAGGCTCGTCGCGGGTGTTGATGATGGGCCGACTGCGGGTGGTAGCAGACGAGATGGACTCCCAGATGTGCTCCGCGCGCTGACTCATGGAGTACGTGGTGCCGCGAGCGTTGGTGACGACCTTGCCCGCTCCTGAAAATATCTGCCGGCTGATCAGGAAGGGAATGAACACCTGCTCGAGCCGCGAAAGATCCTCGATCCGATCGATGCAGTAATTCTCGTGGCACCCGTAGGAGTTGCCAGAGGAGTCGGTGTTGTTCTTGAACAAGAAGATGTCCCCGCGGATCCCCTCGTCGACGAGCTGCTCTTGGGCGTAGTCCACTAGCTCGCGCAGGATGGTCTCGCCGGCCTTGTCCTGGGCGATGAGGTCGCTGAGCGTGTCGCACTCGGCCGTGGCGTACTCGGGGTGGCTGCCAACGTCGAGGTAGAGACGGCTCCCGTTTTCGAGAAAGACGTTGCTCGAACGTCCCCAGGCGACGACCTTGCGAAAGAGGAACCGCGAAACCTCGTCCGGGCTCAAGCGTCGTTGGCCCCGCAGCGAGAACGTGATGCCGTACTCGGTCTCGACTCCGAAGATCCGGCGCAGCATGGGGACCTACGCCCCGAGCATCTCGCTGATGGCGCCGACGTGGAGACGAACAAACGTGCGGCGTGCGCCACGGTCTTCGAGGACGCCGACTTCGAGCTCGTTGGCCGGGATCGACCGTTCAGGTCCACCCAGCGCGCTGACAGCGTGACGCAACGTCACGTCGAGACTCGTGGGCTCGCTGAAGAGCGCCGCGTAGCGCGCCTTGACTGCTTCGGCGTCGCCTCCGAGTACCGCGAAGTGCGCCTCGTCGGAGATGGTGCCCTCGTAGGCGATTTGGTAGAGCTTCGTCTGGTGGAACTTGTTTCCCAGTTGGGCAACCAGGATCTCGACCTCGAGAGGCTTGGGACCCTCGCTGAACATGTCGCCGAGATGCTGGGCGTAGTAGTTGGCCAGGGCGCGCGCGTCGACGTCGTCGCGCGAGTAGGTGAATCCCGTCGAGTCCGCCCAGCGGATCCCGGCCTCACGAAGTCGGTCAAACTCGTTGTACTTGCCCACACCCGCGAAGGCGATCCGGTCGTAGACCTCGGAGATCTTGTTGAGCGAGGCCGACGTGTTCTCGGCGACCATCACGACACCCACGTCGTAGACGGAGGCCAGGATGGAACGGCCGCGCGCGATCCCCTTTTGGGCGAATGTCGCGCGGTCCTTGATCAGCTGCTCTGGAGCGACGTAGAAGAAATTGCTCATCGCAGTGTGCCCCCCGGCACGCCGCCGGTGCTCGTGCGTCGCTCGCTGATCGCGCGAAAGCGCTCGCCGACCTCGTCGTTCGTGATCTCGCGATATCCACCGGCGTCGATCACGACCATCATGGGAAAGAGCCCGCGCACGAAGTCCGGACCCCCGGTGCTCGGGTCGTTGTCCCCCGCCTCATAGAGGGCGAGGGCCCCAAGTTCGAGTGCGGCCTCCATGTCGAGGTCGGCGCGAAAGCCCAGACGCAGTGCGCTCTCGGCGAAGGGAGATCCCGAACCGATCGTGGCGAAGTCGTGGCGCTCGTAGGCTCCTCCGGCGCCGTCGTACTCGAAGATTCGTCCCATCTGGTGGCTGGAGTCCCAGCCTGCCAGCAGGGGAATCACGATCAGTGGCGATGTGAGGTTGTTGCGCTGGATGATCGGCGACAAGTAGTTGGCCTTGCCCTCGAGGCTCAGGGTCGAGTTAGTCATCTTCTCGTAGTGCTCGAAGGAGAGCTGAGCCATACGGATGAACTCCATGCCGCGTGCGGCCGTACCCGAAATGGCGATCGCCGTGTACTGGTCCGCGGCCTCGATCTTTCGCACATCGCGACTCGCGATATAACTGCCCGTCGCCTGACGGTCACCGACCATCACGACGCCGCCCACGAAGCGAACGGCGATCACCGTCGTTGCGTGGGCCGAAAGCCCTTCGCCGGCGCCGGCGACATCCACCGGAAAAGCCACACCGGCGGCCTGGGAGAACTGGTAGAAGGAGGGACCGGGATCCTGGGTCGCGCTAAAGAGCGGCAGGCCCACGGCTACTGACCGCCCTTTTGAACGTAGTTGCGCACGAACTCCTCGGCGTTCTCTTCGAGGACTTCGTCTATCTCGTCCAGCAGGTCGTCGAGATCGGCCTTCAACTGCTCACCCTTGGTCGTGTCGATGCTCACCTCGGGCGCCTCCGCAGCGGTCCGAGTGGTGCGTTGCTTCTGAATTCTTTCCTGCTCAGTCATACAATCCGTTCTAGCCGTCGAGCGCCCTCAGTAGGTCGGCGGCGCTCGTACTCGTTTCTAGCAAGTTCTCGGTCAAATCTGCGGTACCCCGCAGGGGGTCCATCATGGGCACGCGCTGGAGCGGTCCGTCGCCCAGATCGAAGACGAGTGAGTCCCAATTCGCTGCCACGATCTCGTCGGGAAAGCGCTCGACGCACCGGCCGCGAAAGAAAGCCCGGGTGCTGCGCGGGGGGTTGTGGACGGCGTCGCGCACCGGCGACACCTCGAAGAGACGCCGTAGCCCCACCCGTGCCGAGAGGGACCTCTCGGGCCGCAAGTCGTGGTACTGCAGGTCGATTGCGCGCAGGCGCGCGTCGGTGTCGGACAGGTCGTGGCGCTCGCGATAGCCCTGCAGGACGCGTTGCTTGGCGGCCCAGTCCACCCGGTCGGCGACGCCCGAGGGGTCTGCACGCACGCCGTCGAGCATCTCGCGCCACTGGGTAAGGATCTCGGCCACTTCGGTCTCGGGGGCCACGGCGCTCGCGCCCGTGTCGGCCACGTAGTCCTGGGCGAGGTGCCAGAGGGCGTCCTGGAGGTCCCAGGCGCTGTAGCTCTCACCGTTGTCAGCCTGTTCGACCGCCTGAAGGCTCGGGTCGAGGGCGAAGTGGCGCACTGCGCGAACTGGATGGCGAGGCGAGGGCGGAAAGACGGCCGCGCCACGGTCCTCGAGCACGGCGAGCAGCAGCGCCGTGGAGCCGAGCTTGACGAAGGTGGCGACCTGACTCATGTTCGCGTCGCCGATGATGACGTGGAGTCGGCGAAAGCGCTCCGCATCGGAGTGCGGTTCGTCGCGGGTGTTGATGATCGGCCGCTTCAGGGTGGTCTCGAGTCCCACGACCTCTTCGAAAAACTCGGCACGCTGGCTTAGCTGGAACGACGGAGCGTGGCTCAACGCGTCGTCGGTCTCCGCGCCGACCTTGCCCGCACCCACCACGACCTGGCGCGAGACGAAGTGCGGCACCATCGCGCGCACCACGTCGGAGAAGTCCACCTTGCGGCTCACGAGGTAGTTCTCGTGGGTGCCGTAGGAGTTCCCCTTGCCGTCGGAGTTGTTCTTGTACATGGTGATCGCGTCGGGAGGTTCGAGGCCTGCGTTGGCCGCGCTGAGGGCGCGGCGCATCACCTCTTCGCCGGCGATGTCGTAGAGGGTCGCCTCGAGGGGCGTGCGACACTCGGGCGAGGAATATTCGGGGTGGGCGTGATCGACGTAGAGACGCGCGCCATTGGACAGGACCGTGTTGGCCAGATGGGTCTCGACGATCGGAGCGAACGCGGTCAGCCCCGAAAGCCCCCGCGCGTCGAGGTCAGGCGTCTCGCCTTCGAAGTCCCAGTTGATGCGCGAGGCCCCCTGCTGGGCGTAGGCGTTGACGATGATGCTCGAAGCCAGGATCGGATCCTGGTCGGGCCCGCCCGCGATCCCGTATTCGGTCTCGATCCCGAGGACCTTCTCTATCGCCACGCCAATGGACCTAGAGGTACTGGCCGGTTCCGACGTGCTGAATCGAGCGCCCGCCGTTCACGTTGGCCTCTTCGCGATTGACGAGGGTACGGATAAAGACGATGCGCTCACCCTTCTTGCCCGAAATGCGAGCCCAGTCATCGGGGTTGGTCGTGTTGGGCAAGTCCTCATTTTCGCGGAACTCCTGGCGGATCGACTCGGTGAGGTCCTCGACCCGAAGTCCCCGGCCGTTGCCGGCAATCTCGCGCTTGACGGCGAGCTTCTTCGCCCGACGAACGACGTTCTCAATCATTGCACCCGAGGCGAAGTCCTTGAAGTACAGCACTTCCTTGTCACCGCCCTGGTAGGTCACCTCAAGGAAGCGGTTCTCATCGTCGATGCGATACATCCCGGCCACGGTCTGTTCGATCATCACTGACACCGCCTTGTCGCGGTCTCCCCCACCGAGCTCGCGGACCTGATGCTCGTCGATGGGCAGGCCGCGGTGCAGATAGCGCTGGAAGATCGAGCTCGCCGCCTCCGCGTCGGGCCGTTCGATCTTGATCTTCACGTCGAGGCGGCCCGGGCGCAGAATGGCCGGGTCGATGAGATCCTCGCGGTTGGTCGCACCGATCACGATCACGTCTCGCAGGGACTCCACGCCGTCGATCTCAGCGAGGAGCTGGGGCACGATGGTCGACTCCATGTCCGAGCTGATTCCCGTGCCGCGCGTACGAAACAACGAGTCCATCTCGTCGAAGAACACGATGACCGGCACGCCCTCTTCGGCCTTTTCTCGCGCGCGCTGGAACACCAGGCGGATCTGGCGCTCCGTCTCGCCGACGTACTTATTGAGCAGCTCAGGACCCTTGATGTTCAAGAAGTAGGAGCGAACGTTGCGATTGCCCGTCATCTCGGCGACCTTCGCCGAGAGTGAGTTGGCCACCGCCTTGGCGATCAGCGTCTTGCCGCATCCCGGCGGACCGTAGAGGAGGATCCCCTTGGGCGCCGGCAGCTCGTAGTCCTGAAAGAGTGCGCGGTGCAGGTAGGGCAATTCGACGGCGTCGACGATGGACTCGATCTGTGCGTCGAGGCCGCCCACGTCGGCGTAGGTGATGTCGGGCACCTCTTCGAGGACGAGTTCTTCGGCCTCCTGGCGCACCAGGCGCTCGGTGAGCAGGTTCGAGCGCAGGTCGAGCAGCACCGCGTCGCCGCTGCGCAGGCGCACGTCGGCCAGCGAGTCGGCCATCTCCACTACACGCTCTTCGTCGGAACGCCCGTAGATCAGGACCCGACGTCCGTCGAGCACCTCCTTGACGGTGACTACCTCACCCTGGCCGTCCGCCTCGCGCACGGCGATGACCGTGAAGGACTCGTTGAGAACCACCTCGTTGCCGCGCGAGACCTCGCGCGGGTCGATGCCCGGGTGCAGGGCGACACGCATCTTGCGTCCCGAGGCGAAGACGTCGACCGTGCCGTCGTCGTTGAAGTCGGCGAACGTTCCGTAGACCGCTGGCGGCTGGGTGAGCTTTTCCACCTCGTCGCGAAGGGCGGCGATCTGGTCGCGAGTCTGCTGGATGGTGATGGTCAACTTTTCGTTGTTCGAACGGGTCTGGGCCAACTGCCCTCGCGACTCAAGGAGCTGCTCCTCGAGCATCTCGATGCGCCGCAGCGCCGCGGCCAAATCACCCTCGCGTGACGGGCGCGCACCCTCAACGCGCCCCTGGGCGGGGTTCGGAAATCTCTCTGAGCCGTCCATGGCTTCACCATAGGTGAGGCCCGAGGGGTCAGGTCGTCAGGAGTGGGGCCGACGACCGCTAAAGTGGCATCTCGGAACGCGCCACGGAGGAAGTTCATGAAAGTTTGGATCGACCAGGACCTGTGCACCGGCGATGGCCTGTGTGAGGAAATCTGTCCTGCGGTCTTTACGCTCCTCGACGACGGCCTCGCCTACGTGAAGGAAGGCGACGTCGTGCGCAACAACCCCGGCGGCGCCCAGGGCGTCGCGGTCGTGCCCGACGGACTCGAGGACGCCGTGGTCGAGGCCTCCGAAGAGTGCCCCGGCGAGTGCATCTTCATCGAGCGCGACTAGCCCTTTTTCACCAGACGCCGCGCACTGGTGAGGAATCCCGTGTGCGCCACCATCCGGTGGTCCGGACGTACCGAGCGGCGCTCCACATGCCAGGTTCTCCGAAGAATCTCGACCGTCTCTTCCAGGCCGAAGGCCGCGTCGCGCAGAGTGTCACGTAGCTGCTGAACCTGATTGATGGTTGGCAGGTATGCGAGAAAGATCCCACCGGGGCGTAGGGCGTTCTCGGCGTGGGCGACGACGTCCCAGGGTTCGGGCATGTCCAGGATCACGCGATCGAAATCGCGGTGCTCGATTCCCTGGGTGACGTCACGGATGTGAATCTCGTAGGCGACCTCGGGTCCCAACTGGTCGACGACGTTGCGTCGAGCCTGCTCGGCGAAGTCCTCGCGAATCTCGTAGGCGGTGATCATTGCCCCCGCGCGCAGCAGGGTCATCGAGAGCGCCCCCGAGCCCACTCCGGCTTCGAGCACGCGCATGCCCGGCGCGATGTCGGCCTGCATAAGGATCGCGCCTAGGTCCTTGGGATAGATGACCTGGGCGCCGCGGGGCATCTTCAGGACAACGTCGGACAGCGTCGGGCGAAGGACGAGGAAGCTACGCTCCCCCGAACCACTCACGACCGTTCCCTCGCTCACACCGATCAGATCATCGTGCTGGACGATGCCGGCGTGGGTGTGAAACGCACCCCCCTCACGCAGGGTGATCAGGTAGCGCCGGTCCTTGGCGTCGATCAGCATGACCCGTTCACCCGGGCGAAGTTCAGCGTTCATCGCGCGCGACGACTGAGCTTCTGACCACGGCGCTCGAGCACGCGCAGCACGCCGATCATGGCCCCAACGGCCAGCCACTTCGACGAGCGCTGGCTCAACCCTCGAAGGGTTGCGCTACGCATGGCGATACGGGCGAGGCGGAGAATCAACGTCGACGTCGCTTCGCGATTCGTCGCCCGCGCAGCCGCCCCCAGAAATAGCCCGTCAGCAGGCCCCCGACGCCCACCGAGGCGATGGTCGCCGGCTGCTCTGCGGCATCCTTGATCGGCTCAACCGCCGGCAGCAGGGCCCGCAACGAATTCGCCAGCTCGCGTCGCGTGGCCGAGTCGTGACTCACGTGGACTTCTTCAGGCGCCGCTTGGCCTCACCGCTGACAATGCGCCAGGCCGTCAGGACGATCACGATTGCCGCGACGGCCGCGACGATCAGGTACGGCAGCCACGAGAGCGAACCGTCGAGGACGGGGAACTCGCCCTGGAGGAAGCGCAGCGCGCCCATCAGCAGCAATAGGGCGCCGAAGCCCACGAAGACCGAGCCGACGGCACCGTAGAGCGCGTAGCGACCCAGGTCCTTGAGGGGCTGGACCGTCTCTTCCTTCACGTAGCGCACGAGCAGTGAGCGAATCTCGTCGAAGTCACGCTGGAGCGAGGCGCCCTTCATGACCTTGCGCCAGGACGGAAGCTTCACGGCCTCAGCCTACTCACTGCGCTCTTTGACCAGGTAGCTCGAGCTCGCCGTGGCCACGAGGTTGTGTGTGTCATCGGTGATGCGCGCGGCGACGAAAACGACGCTGCGGCCCTCCTTGGTGCTCGTGGCGGTGCAGGTCAGCCGGGAGCCGACCAGGACCGGGCGGAGAAACGAAATTTTCATCTCCGTGTTGGTGACGTAGACCTTGCGAGTTCCGATGCTCGACACGGCGCAGGCGCCCATTGCGGAGTCGGCGAAGGCCCCGAGGAAGCCGCCCTGAACGAGCCCGGCCGGGTTGGCGAATCGCTCGTCGGCAATCATCGACCAGACGCTCGTGCCCGGCGTGTTCTTGTCCAGACAGGTCAGCCCGAGGGTGAGATCGCAGTTCGGCGGCACCTGGAGTGGCACGACCCGAGGCTAGCCCTGGTTCGGTCGGGCCCCGCGACGAATTGTTACTGTTCTAGCCATGATCGACGATCTCTATCCCGGTGCCAATGAACTCGAGGGCCGGGCGATCCGTCAGATCGTGGCACTGGCCATGGACGCCCCCGCGGCGGCCAAGTCGGGCCACAGTGGCACAGCCATGGCGCTCGCTCCCCTCGGCGTGACGCTCTTCAATCGCGTGATGCGCCACGACCCGACCGCGCCGGAGTGGCCCGACAGGGATCGATTCATTCTCAGTTGTGGGCACGCGTCGATCCTGCAGTACGGGCTCGCCAACGCCTTCGGCTACGACCTGAGCGGCGAGGACCTGCGCAACTTTCGCCAGCCCCACTCGCGCACACCCGGCCACCCCGAGCGCGGACACGCGCCGACGGTGGAGGTAACGACGGGTCCCCTGGGCCAAGGGGTGGCCAACGGCGTCGGCATGGCGATCGCCGAACGCGTCCTGCGCGAGGACTACGGCGAGACTCTGGTGAGCCACCGCACCTGGGTGCTGGCCGGTGACGGCTGTATCGAAGAGGGCATCAGCCACGAGGCGGCGTCGCTCGCGGGCTCACTCGGCCTCGATCGACTCACCGTGTTCTACGACGACAACCACATCACCATCGACGGTCCCACCGAGCTGGCACTGCACGACGACACCGCGATGCGATTTCGCGCCTACGGCTGGCACGTGATCGAGCTCGGCGAGGCGGCCAACCTGCCCGACACCCTCGAGGCCGCGGCCCACGAGGCTATGGCCGAGACCGAGCGGCCCACGCTCGTCATCCTGCGCTCACACATCGGCTTTCCAGCGGTGGACATGATGGACCGACGCGAGGCCCACGGCTCGCCCTTCTCGGCCGAATCGATTTCGGCTGCCAAGGCCCTCCTCGGCGTCGTCGACGAGCCCTTCCACCTGGACCCGACGATTCGTGAGGGTCTGCTCGAGGGATTGGCGCCACGCCGCGAGACGCGCATCGCGTGGTACGAGCGCCTGGCGGCATCGGGTGAGGCCGGACGGCACCTCCGTGAGCAGCTTGACTCCAACGGTGCCGCCCACTTCAGGGAACACCCCGTCCCCTTCGAGAGCGCCACCATGGTGGCGACGCGCAAGGCCCTCCAACGCGCGATGGACACGTACTTCCCCCAGACTCACGCGATGACGGCGGGATCGGCCGATCTCACCGACAACACCGGCGTCATCTTGAAAGGCACCCAGGCGCAGGGCGTCGCCCACCCCGGAGGTCGTCAGATCCACTACGGCGTGCGCGAGTTCGCCATGGGCGCCATCCTCGTTGGCCAGGCCCACCACGGCGGCGTGCGTCCGGTCGGCTCAACGTTTTTCGTCTTTAGCGACTACATGCGCCCCGCGATTCGCCTGGCGGCACTAAGTCACGCCAGCGCGCTGTTTGTCTTCACCCACGACTCGGTGGGCGTTGGCGAAGACGGTCCCACGCACCAGCCGGTCGAGCACTTGATGAGCCTGCGGGCGATGCCCCACCTTCACGTAGTGCGCCCGAGCGACGCGAACGAGACGCTCGACCTCGTGGGCCGCTACCTGTCCAAGGCCCATCCCCCGGCGACGGCGCTCGTCCTCTCGCGCCAGGACGTCGCAGTCTTTGACGGCGACGACGCCGTGGCGTCGGCCGAGGGGGCCCACCGTGGCGGCTACGTCGTGCGCGAGGACCCCGGTGCCCGCTACACCTTGGTCGGCACGGGCTCTGAGGTGTCCCAGTGCCTGGCCGCGAACGAGGAGCTCGCACGACGCGGCGTCGCGACTCGCGTCGTGGCCCTGCCCTGCTGGGAATGCTTCGAAGAGCAGAGCGACGCGTACCGTGCGTCGGTACTGCGCCGTGACGTCCCCTCAGTCGCACTCGAGGCCGGGGCCACGCTCGGCTGGTTCCGCTACGTCGACCACGCCATCGGTATCGACACTTTCGGGCTCTCCGGACCCGCTCCGTACCTGTTCGAGCACTTCGGGCTCAACGCCGACGCCCTGGTGGCCCACGTCATGGAGGAGCTACACCAATGACCAGACTCAACGACCTCTACGAGGTCTACGGACAGAGTCCGTGGATCGACAACATCCGCCGCGACTGGCTCCAGGACGGCACGCTGGCGCGACTGGTCGAACAGGGTGTTCGCGGCGTGACGTCGAATCCGTCGATCTTCGCTAAGGCACTGGCCACGTCGACGGCCTACGACGATGCAATCCGCCACGCCGGCCCTCTCGAGCCCGAGGCGCTCTTCGAAACGCTCGCCGTGGGCGACGTTCGCAACGCCTGCGACGTGCTGGCTGGCGTTCACCAGGCGGCTCAAGCCGACCTGGCATCCGGCCGCCGTCGCCACGGCGACGGATTCGTCTCGCTCGAAGTCTCCCCGCGACTGGCGCGCGACACCGAAGCGACGATTGCCTCGGCCCTGCGATTGTGGAACGAAGTGGACCGGGGGAATCTCATGATCAAAATCCCCGCCACGGTCGAAGGCCTGCCTGCGATCAGCGAGGTTCTCTCACACGGCGTGAACGTCAACGTCACGCTGATCTTTTCGGTCGACCGCTACGCCGACGTGATCGGCGCGTGGGCGAAAGGTCTGCGCGGGGCTATCGCGGCGGGCCACGACATCTCGCGCCTGGCGAGCGTGGCCTCCTTCTTTGTCTCGCGCGTCGACGTCGCCGTGGACAAGCTGTTGCCCGACGGCGACCCGCGTCGAGGCACGGCGGCTAACGCTCAAGCGGCCCAGGCCTACGACACCTACCAGAGGCTCTTTGACTCGCCCGAGATCCTCGAGTTGCTCGGCCGTGGGGCCCAGGTCCAGCGTCCGCTGTGGGCGTCGACGTCGACGAAAAATCCCCTCTACGACGACCTGCTCTACGTGAACGCACTCGTGGCCCCGGAGACCGTGAACACGATGCCTGACGCGACACTCGACGCGGCGTTAGACCACGGGAGGTTCGCTGCGTCGCTCTTGCTCGACACGACAATTCGCCGCGCAGAGGCGTCGCGACTCGACGCCCTGGAACCCGAGGTGTCGATGTCTGAGGTGACCGCTCAGCTCGAGCGAGAAGGTGTCACCGCCTTCGTGGCCTCCTACGAGGAGGTTCTCACGACCGTCGCGGCCGCCCAGTCGCGACTCACGTAGTTTCCCGACTCAACGTTGCAGTGTTCGTGCTTTCATGCGGCGCTGGTGGCGACTCTCCTTTCGACATCGGTGCGAGCACGGTTCACGCCTCGATTCGACGTCCTAGGATGACGCCATGACGATGCTGGGTTCGCCCCTCTCCGCGTCGGACCTGCTGCGCACGCCCCTCGAGGAACTGGCCCGCGAGGCAGTCGCGATCGCCCGTGCGACGTACGGATCGGTCGTGACCTATTCACCCAAGGTGTTCATTCCCCTCACCAAGCTCTGTCGTGATCGTTGCGGATACTGCACGTTCGCCCAGGCGCCCGCGCACGTCGAGAGCCCCTATCTCGCCCTCGACGAGGTGATGACCATTGCCGAGGCCGGTCAGCGCGCCGGCTGCAGCGAGGCGCTCTTCACCCTGGGCGAGCGACCCGAACTTCGCTACGACGAGGCCGCACGATGGCTGGCGGCGCGTGGATACCGCTCAACCGTCGACTACGTGGCGAACGCCGCGCAGATGGTCCTCGAGTCGACGGGGCTTCTCCCGCACGCCAACGCGGGTGCGCTGTACGCACACGAGCTCGCCCAGCTGCGAACGGTGAGTGCCTCTCAAGGCATGATGCTCGAGACTCTGGCCGACGTCGCCGCGCACCGCCTCGCGCCCGACAAGACGCCCGAGCGGCGTCTGGCCACCCTGCACGCCGCGGGAGAGCTGCAGATCCCCTTTACTACTGGCCTGCTCGTGGGGATCGGCGAAACCCGCGAGGACCGCCTCGCGACCCTGGCGGCGATCGCGGAGGCGCACGAGCGATTCGGCCACGTTCAAGAAGTCATCGTCCAGAACTTCCTGCCTAAGGCGCGTACCGCCATGGCCCAGCACCCGGCGCCCGCGGACGAGGAGTACCACTGGACGATCGCCGCGGCGCGATTGATGCTGCCCGCCTCGATCCACCTCCAAGCCCCGCCGAATCTCAGCGACAACCCCACCGCGTTACTGGACTTTGGCATCGACGACTTCGGCGGAATCTCGCCGGTCACGATCGATCACGTCAACCCCGAACGGGCCTGGCCGGCCGTGGCGACGCTCTCCGAACAGTGCGCGTCGCGAGGATTGCACCTGGTGGCGCGACTGACCATCTACCCCGAGTTCGCGAGTCAGGGCGAGCGATTCGTCGACGAGCGCGTGCGACCGGCGATGTTGTCCGGCGCCGACTCGCTGTTCCTCGCGCGCGCTGACGACTGGAGCCCGGGCCTCGACTCGCCTCCCCCACCACCGCCTACTCTCCGCGTCACCACCAGCGACGTGAGGGCGATCCTGGCCCGATACGAGCCGGGATACGCCTTCGAGCACCGTGAGCTCGTCATTCTTTTTGGCGCGCGCGACGGCGACTACCACGCGATCCGTGAGCTCGCCGACGACGTGCGCCGCGAGCGCGTCGGCGACGACGTCAGCTTTGTCGTCAACCGCAACATCAACTACACCAACGTCTGCACGTTCAAGTGCCGCTTCTGCGCCTTTTCCAAGGGGCCGTTGTCGCTCAATCTGCGCGGCGATCCCTACCTGCTGAGCCTCGACGAGATTGCCGAGCGGGTGCGCGAGGCCGAGGAGCGTGGCGCGACCGAAGTCTGTCTCCAGGGCGGTATCCATCCGAACTTCGACGGCGACTACTACGTCGACGTCCTGGCCGCGGTGCGCGCGGGTTCACCCACGATCCACATCCACGCCTTCAGTGCCCTCGAGGTCTTCGAGGGCGCCCGTCGCTCGCAGATGGATCTCGAGAGCTACCTCACGTGCCTGCGAGACGCGGGACTCAAGACCCTGCCGGGAACCGCAGCCGAAATCCTCGACGACCCTGTGCGCGCCATCTTGTGCCCCGACAAGATCTCCACTGACCAGTGGCTTGCCGTGCACCGCGCCGCGCATCACGTGGGCCTACGCTCGAACATCACGATCATGTTCGGCGCTATCGAGACGCCGGACAGTTGGGCGCGTCACCTGCTGGTGACGCGCGCCCTGCAAGAGGAGACCGGGGGCTTCACCGAATTCGTCCCCCTGCCCTTCGTGCACATGGCGACGCCGCTCTTCCTGCGCGGACGCGCCCGGCGCGGTCCGACCTACCGCGAGACGGTGCTGATGCACGCCGTCGCGCGTCTGCACTACGCGACGTTGATCGACAACATCCAAGTCAGCTGGGTCAAGATGGGTGTCGAGGGTGCGCGTGACATCCTGCGCGCCGGAGCCAACGACGTCGGCGGCACCTTGATGGACGAGAACATCTCGCGCGCGGCCGGCGCCGCCCACGGCCAGGAGATGGACGTGGCAACCCTGGAGGCGCTGGTTGAGCCGCTCGGACGTCCTCTGCGCCAGCGCGGCACGCTCTACCAGACGCTCTAAATGCACGACTTCGCCGACTCCTTCGTTGACGCCCTCACGGCCCGATACCCCCAAGACGAGGTGCGCACTCGGGAGTTGCGGGCTCTCACCGAGTCAATCGTCGAACTGGCGGCGTCGCGGGCCTCGAGCGACGACTTGGGAATCGCGGTCAACGCGTTGACCGAGCTCGTCGCGGCGAGCACCGTCTTCTCACCCTGGCACGAGCGTCCCAAACTGACCGTCTTTGGTTCGGCGCGCGTAGGCGAGAACGACCCTCACTACGCGATGGCCGAGCGCCTCAGCGCCGCGATGGCCGAGCGGGGATGGATTACCGTTTCGGGCGCCGGACCCGGCATCATGGAGGCCGCCGCGCGCGGCGCCGGGCGAGAGCTCACGATTGGGGTGAACGTCGACCTGCCCTTCGAACAGAGCGCGAACCCCTACGTCGACGCCGAGACGCGCCTGGTGGAGATGAAGTACTTCTTCACGCGCAAGGTGGCCCTGACCAAGGAGTCCCTCGCCTTCATCTTCTTTCCGGGCGGGCTGGGCACCCTCGACGAGGCCTACGAGCTCTTGACCCTGCTGCACACAGGTAAGACGCGCCCGTCGCCGATCATTCTCATGGACACGTCCGAGGGCACGTACTGGGATGAGTGGCTCCACTTCATGGAGGGGTCCGTGATGAGCGCGGGTTACCTCGACGCCGACAGCGGCTGCCTCTGGGAGATCTGCCGCTCGATCGACGAGGCCGTGGCGGCAATCGAGCGCTTCTTCAGCAACTTCGTGCGCTTCAGCCTCGCCGCGGGCCGCGCGACCATCGAACTGCGCCGTGCCCCGAATGAGGCCCTCCTGAAAGCGCTCTCTGAGTTCGAGGCGGACTTCGCGCCCTATTCGCTCGAAGGAAATTCGGTGTCCTTCGCCTTCGACGGGCGCAGCTACGTGGCCCTGCGCAAGGTGATCGACGAGCTCAACCGCGCGACTTAATCGGTTTCAACGCCGCGTAGCAGTGCCTCGGCCTTCTGCAGCGAGCGGCGAACTTTGGCCAGACGCTTCTCGAGCTCCTTGGCGTTGACGTCATCGGCTCGCAACTGGGCGCGCACGGTGTCAAAGATCGCGTCGGTCACCTCCTTCTCGAGGTGGGCAATCTGGTCAGCGAGGCTGTCGAGGTCGGCCATCAGTCGAGGGTGATCACGTCGAGTGCCCCGTCGGCGTAGAGCGCGCGAAGGACCTTCTTATCGAATTTGCCGACGCTCGTCTTGGGGATGGCGTCGATGAAGCACCAGTGCTCGGGCAGCCACCACTTGGCCACGCGCGGCGCCAGGAACTCGCGCAGCTCCTCGGCCGTCGCACTCGCGCCAGGGCGCAACACCACACAGCACAGGGGCCGCTCGTCCCACTTGGGGTCGGGTATGGCAACCACCGCGGCCTCGAACACGGCCGGGTGGGCCATCACGTTGCTCTCGAGATCCACCGAGCTGATCCACTCGCCCCCGGACTTGATCACGTCCTTGGAGCGGTCACTGATCACCATGAAACCCTCAGCGTCGAGGGTGCCGATGTCGCCGGTCTTGAGCCAGCCGTCGTGGAAGCGATCTGGCGCGTCGACGCCGTAGTACGACGCGGTGACCCAGGGGCCGCGGATCTCGAATTCGCCGATGGTCTTGCCGTCGCGGGGCATCACCTCGCCGGCGTCGCTCACGACGCGCAACTCCACCCCCGCCACGACGCGGCCGGCCTTCACCTCGTAGTCGATTTCCTGATCACGAGGTGTGCCCGCAGGTGGGATCGCGACCGCGGCCAGCGGGCTCGTCTCGGTCATGCCCCAACCCTGGATCACGCGCAAGCCGTAGCGGTCGCGGAATCCCTCGATCAGATGGCGCGGTACGGCCGCCCCACCCGCGAGGACCGCGCGCAGGCTCGAGAAGTCGGCCGCCGGATCGTTCTCGGCGGTGTGCAAGACGTCGTTCCAGATCGTTGGCACGCCCAGGGAGATCGTGGGGCGCAGTTCGCGGATCATGGTGATGATCGGCGCACCCTGGAGGAACATCTGGGGC
Organism: Actinomycetes bacterium; assembly: GCA_021784205.1. The sequence goes on along the minus strand of JAJXTB010000006.1, from coordinate 9,056 downwards.
ATGATCAGCTCGGTGCCGGCGAAGAAGGCGGTGTAGATGACGCCCCAGGCGTTGACGTGGAACATCGGCACGATGAGCAGACACCGGTCGGCCTCGCACAGGCCGATCGAATTGGCCGTCATCGAGGCCAGCGAGTGCAGCCACAAGGAGCGGTGCGAGTAGACGACTCCCTTGGGGTTGCCCGTGGTGCCCGAGGTGTAGCACATGATCGCGGCATCGCGTTCGTTGAGCTCGGGCCACTCGAAACCGGGCTGGTGCGAAGCGATGAGAGTTTCGTAGTCGAGCGTCTCGCCCAGGGTGCCGGCCTCGTCGGGGCCGGAGACGATGATGTGGCGCACGTGGGGGATCTCGTCGCGGATCTTGGAAAAGACCGGAATCAGGGTGTGATCGATGATGATCACCGAATCGCCGCCGTCGTTGATGACGAAAGCCAGCTGTTCGGGGAAGAGCCGGATGTTGAGCGTGTGCAGCACCGCGCCCATCGCCGGAACCGCGAGGTAGGCCTCCATGTGGCTCTGGTTGTTCCACATGAACGTGCCGACCCGGTCCCCCGGACCGACGCCGAGGTCCGTGAGAGCAGCGGCCAGACGCTCGGCCCGTTTGGCGATCTCGTAGAACGTGGCCTCTTGGACCCCGCCAGGAGTTACGGTGAAGACCTTCTTGTTGGCGTAGAGCCACTCGCCGTGGTTAATGATCCGCTTGATCGTCAGCGGTGCGTCTTGCATCGTGCTCTGCATCAATCCCCCTTGTGCCGACACCTCGATGCTACAAAGTCTCCGATGCCTCACTCACCACGAGGAGACGCCAGGACTGACCGGTGCCGGCAGGCTCGTCGCGCCCTGAAGGGTCACGTCGACGGACGCCGCCGCGCTGCGCCCCTCGGCGATGGCCCAAACGATCAGGCTCTGGCCGCGCACCGCGTCACCGCAGGCGAAGACCGGCGTGCCGGACATCGCCAGTCGCCACGAGTCGTCGACCGCCAGCGTCGAGCGAGGGCTGATGACACCCTCGTCCAGGGCCAGGTTCGCCGTCTCGGGCCCGGTGAAACCCGCCGCGATCAGCACCAGCGTCGTGGGCACCTCGTGGGTTTGCCCTGTGGCGTGATCGCGCACCGTGATGGCCTCCAGGGCCGCATCACCACGAAACGCCAGAGTCTCGGTCGCGAACCATCGCTCACCGCCCTCCTCGTGGGCCGAGGTGGTCTTAAAGAGTCGCGCCATCGTCGGCCAGGGCTGATCGGCTGGTCGGGTGTCCGGGGGGCGGTCCATGATCTCGATCTGGGTGACCGAACGCGCCCCTTGGCGATGCGCGGTGCCCAGGCAGTCGGCTCCGGTGTCGCCACCGCCCAAGATAACGACGTCGCGATCCCGCGCGTCGATGGCGGGCGTCGTCTGGTCGCGCACTGCGCGATTAGCCGCCTCCAGGTACGTCATCGCCGGATAGACGCCCTCGAGGTCGGCACCGGGAGCGGCGATAAGGCGCGGGATAGTCGAGCCGACTGCGAGCACGACCGCGTCGAAGCGGTCCTGAAGATCGGCCAGCGTCGTGGCCCCTTCGCCGATAGGTGCATTCACGTGAAAGGTCACCCCCGCCGACTCGAGCACGGCCAGGCGACGGTCGAGGACCGACTTCTCCATCTTGAACTCGGGGATGCCGTAGCGCAGCAGGCCACCGATGGCGTCAGCACGTTCGAAGACCTCGACCGCGTGGCCGACGCTCGCCAGCTGGGCGGCCGCAGCGAGGCCCGACGGGCCCGATCCCACGACCGCGACACGCCGACCGGTGGGTGCGACGCCGGGGACCTCTCGCGCGAGTCCTGAGGCGAAGGCGTGCTCGATGATCTCGTACTCGATGCGCTCGATGGTCACCGGCTGATCGGCGATGCCCAGTACGCAGGCCGACTCGCACGGCGCCGGGCAGAGCCGACCCGTGAACTCCGGGAAGTTGTTGGTCGCGAGAAGTTGGCGCGCCGCCTGGTCCCAGTGTGAGAGGTAGACGAGGTCGTTGAAGGCCGGAATGCGATTACCCAGCGGGCAGCCCTGCATGCAGAACGGGATCCCGCAGTCCATGCAGCGCGACGCCTGGGCGGAGACCACCTCATCGTCTTGGGGTTCGTAGACCTCGCGCCAGTCGCGCAGACGTACCGGCACCGGCCGGTAGGAGGGTCCGCGCCGCGGCGTCTCGAGGAATCCGGTGGGCTTACCCACGCTGGTTCTCGCGGCTCTTTTGGTACTCGGAGGTCTCAACACGCACGAAATCCATCCGTGAACGGCGCCAGTCCTTCAAGATCCGCGTGGCCGCCACCGACTCGGTCTCGCCCCGATAGCGCGTCAGGAGTGCCACGAGGTGCGCGTCGTCGTCGGCCTCGAGGGGGTCGACCTCGTAGACGCCGCCGCTGAGGTGGTTATAGACCTCGCCGTGGGGATCGTAGAGGAAGAGCGTGCCTCCGGACATGCCGGCCGCCAGATTGCGCCCGACGCCGCCGAGGATCGCCACCACCCCGCCCGTCATGTACTCGCACGCGTGGTCCCCGGTTCCCTCGACGACCACGGTGGCTCCGGAGTTGCGCACCGCGCAGCGCTCGCCGACCACGCCGGCGATGAAGATCTCTCCGCTGGTCGCGCCATAGCCCACGACGTTGCCCGCGATGACGTTCTCGGCCGCCACGAAGGTCGAGGCCCGCGGAGACGCAACCACGATGCGCCCGCCGGAAAGGCCCTTGCCCAGGTAGTCGTTGGCGTCGCCACGCAGGCGCAGCGTCACGCCCTTAGGGATGAAGGCGCCCAGGCTCTGGCCCGCCGATCCGGTGAGATCGATCTCGATGGTGTCGTCCTCGAGGGTCTCTGCGCCGAGGGCGCGTGTGATCGCCGAGCCCGTCAAGGTGCCGACGGCGCGGTGCACGTTCTCGATGTCACGCGCGATGCGCAGCCGTCGTCGCTGGCGCGCGGCCGAGACGGCCTCGTCCAGGAACGTCCAGTCGAGTGCGGCGTCGAGCCCGTGCGCCTGCTTAGCGCTCTGGCGGCGCTGATCCGGCGCGACCGCCGCGAGCAACGGCCTCAGGTCGAGGTCCGAGTTCATCTGGCCGGTGGCCTCGACCTCGAGACGCGACGTGTCGCCGATCACCTCGTCCAGGGTGCGCGCTCCCATCATCGAGAGGTACTCGCGCACCTCGTCGGCGATGAACTCGAAGAAGTTCTCCACGAACTCGGGCTTTCCGGTGAATCGCTCGCGCAGCACCGGGTTCTGAGTGGCGATACCAACCGGACACGTGTCCAGGTGACACACCCGCATCATCACGCATCCCGATACGACGAGGGGCGCGGTAGCGAAGCCGAACTCCTCGGCACCGAGCAGCGCCGCGATCACCACGTCACGTCCAGTCTTGAGCTGGCCGTCGACCTGAACGACCACCCGATTGCGCAAGCCATTAGCGGCGAGTGTCTGATGAGTCTCGGCCAACCCGATCTCCCAGGGCGTACCGGCGTGCTTGAGCGAAGTGAGCGGCGCGGCGCCGGTCCCCCCGTCATGTCCCGAGATCAGGATCACGTCGGCGTGGGCCTTGGCCACTCCCGCCGCGATAGTGCCAACTCCCTGCTCGGAGACGAGTTTGACGTGGATGCGGGCCTGGTCGTTGGCGTTCTTCAGGTCGTAGATCAGCTGGGCCAGATCCTCGATCGAGTAGATGTCGTGATGCGGCGGGGGCGAGATCAGCCCCACCCCCGGAGTGGAGTGGCGGGTCGCGGCGATCCAGGGATAGACCTTCGAGCCCGGCAGCTGGCCGCCCTCGCCAGGCTTGGCGCCCTGGGCCATCTTGATCTGGATGTCGTCGGCGTTGACGAGATAGCGGCTGGTGACCCCGAAGCGGCCCGAGGCCACCTGCTTGATGGCCGAGCGACGGTTGTTGAGGGGATCGGAGGTGTCGAAGCGCTCCTCATCCTCTCCCCCCTCACCGGTGTTGGACTTGCCCCCGAGGCGGTTCATGGCGACAGCGAGCGTTGCGTGAGCCTCGGCCGAGATGGATCCGTAGGACATGGCGCCGGTCGAGAAGCGCTTGATGATCGATGCCGCGCTCTCGACCTCGTCAAGGGGAATCGGTGTCGCCGACTTCTTGAGGCGCAGCAGACCGCGCAACGTCACCTCACCGCCGGCCTGGTTGTCAACAAGGCTCGTGTACTCCTTGAAGATGTCATAGCGGCCCTCGCGGGTCGCGTGCTGGAGCTTTTGGACTGTCCGAGGATTGAACAGGTGCAGTTCACCGTCGCGGCGCCACTGGTACTCACCACGGTTTCTCAGGTGAACCGGCGCGGTGCTCGCGAAGGCGTCGGCGTGCCAGGTAAGCACGGTGCCCGCCACGTGCTCGAGGTTCACGCCGCCCAGTCGTGAGCGCATCCCCGGGAAGTAGGCGTCGAGCAGGCTCTGAGAGATTCCGACGGTCTCGAAGAGCTGGGAGCCCACGTAGCTCGCCACCGTGCTGACTCCCATCTTCGACATCGTCTTGACGATGCCCTTGGTGAGGGCCTTGGCGTACTGGTAGCGCGCGGCCCTTGCACTGGTCTCGTTCAGTTCGCCCTCTGCGACCAGCGAGTCGATCGTCTCGTAGGCCAGGTAGGGACAAACCGCCGAGGCGCCGAATCCAAGCAAGAGAGCCACGTGGTGCACCTCGCGCACGTCACCCGCCTCGAGCACAAGCGCCGCGTTGGTGCGCAGGTGCTCGTCGACGAGGCGGTGGTGCACGGCCGAGGTGAGCAGCAGGCTGGGAATCGCGGCCAACTCCTCGCTCGCGTTGCGATCCGAGAGGATCACGATGTTCACCCCGGTGCGCACCGAGTTGACGACGTCGTCACAGATCTCCCGCAACGCCGCGGCCAGCCGTTCGCCGGGACTCGTCTCGCCCGAGGCCGCGAACAGACCGTCGACGGCCGCGGTGTGAAAGCCCCGCACCCGGGTGCTCTCGTCGATGTAGCGCAGCTTGGCCAGGTCCTCGACCGACAGCACCGGCGAGGCCAGCACGATCTGGTGGCAGTGCTCGGGCGATTCATCGAGAAGGTTCTCCTCGCCTCCGAGCCCGACTCGTGTCGAGGTCACGAGCTCTTCACGAATTGCGTCGAGCGGTGGGTTCGTGACCTGGGCGAAGAGCTGACTGAAGAAGTCGAACAGCGAGTGCGGCTGGCTCGACAGGGCGGGCAGCGCGGTGTCGGTGCCCATCGAACCGATCGGCTCCTCGCCCACGCGCGCCATGTGGCGCACGATGAGGCGCAAATCCTCCTCGGAATAGCCGAAGCTCTTCTGCTGGCGCAGTATCGTCGCGTGGCTCGGGGTCAACATCGCCTGGTCCTCGATCTGGTCGAGCGACACCTGCTGGGCGCTGAGCCAGTCGCCGTAGGGCGCGCGCCGGGCCAGATTTCCCTTGAGTTCGTCGTCGTCCACGATGCGACCCGCCGCGACGTCGACTAAGAAGATGCGACCGGGCTGGAGGCGACCCTTGCGCTCGATGTTCGCCGGATCGATGGGTAGCACTCCGACCTCGCTCGCGAAGATCACGCGACGATCCTTGGTCACCCAGTAGCGAGCCGGGCGCAGGCCGTTGCGATCCAGCACCGCGCCCACGATGCGCCCGTCACAGAACGTCACCGAAGCCGGACCGTCCCAGGGCTCCATCAGGGCCGCGTGATAGCGGTAGAAGTCGCGACGTCCGGCGTCCATCGCAGTCGAGCGCTCCCAGGCCTCGGGAATCATCATCAAGATCGCGTGAGGCAGGCTGCGCCCCGACTGGACCAACAGCTCGACCACCTCGTCGAAGCTCGCCGAGTCACTCATGTGCTCGGTCACGATCGGCGCGAGCTCGGCGACCTCGAGTGGCAGGGCGTCGCTGCGAAGGGTCGACTCGCGCGCCGTGATCCAGTTGCGATTGCCACGCACCGTGTTGATCTCACCGTTGTGGGCGATGTAGCGAAAGGGCTGAGCGAGCTCCCAGCGCGGCAGGGTGTTGGTCGAGAAGCGCGAATGCACCACCGCGATCGCCGAGGCGAGCCGCTCGTCGCGCAGGTCCGTGAAGTAGTTGCGCAACTGGGGTGCGGACAGCATCCCCTTGTAGATGAGAACGTGGGCCGAGCACGAAGCGGCGTAGAGATCACTCGAATGTTCGATCACCTTGCGGGCGCAGAACAGGGCCGGCTCGAGGTCCACGCCGTCGTCAGCGACGATCAACTCCATAGCGAAGCGCGGTTCGCTGCTGGCCGATGTGGGCCCGAGCAGCGAACTGTCCACCGGCACCGGCCGCCAGCCGGCCGAGCGCAGTCCAACACGGGCTAGTCCCGCGTCAATCGTGCGGCGAACCTCATCATCGTCGGCCGCGGACGGCACCATCCAGTGGGCGACGCCGTAGCGCCCGGCCTCGGGCACGTCGTGAAAGATCGAACGGATGAAAGCGTCGGGCATCTGCATCAACACACCAGCGCCGTCACCGGAGTCGACATCAGCGCCCGTCGCGCCGCGATGCTCGAGGTTCTCAAGGATCGTCAAGGCGTCGTTGATCGTTTGGTGGCTCGGGGACGCGCTGAGGTCCGCCACCATGCCAACGCCACACGCGTCGTGCTCGAAAGAGGGGTCGTAGAGTTCTGTCATCGCGTCACCTCGGGGCAACGCTGACCCGCGCACATCATACCGAAATTTGACTCCGCTCTACTCGGCGTACTGTGGGGATATGTCAACACGTCGCATCGTCGTCGTCGGCGGCGGCATCATCGGACTGACCAGCGCCTACCGCCTGGCGCGCGCCGGACATCAGGTCTTCGTGTGCGACCCGGCACTCGGTCGCGGCGCCACGTGGGCGGCCGCCGGAATGATCGCGCCGTCGGCGGAGATCGCCCCCGGCGAGGAGAGCAACTACCGGCTCCAGCGGCGCGCGCTCGGCGCGTGGCGCGAGCTCGGTGACGACCTCGAAAAGCTCCTAGGTGAGAAAGTCAACATCTACCAGCGCGGCACGCTGCTCGCGGGATTCGACGCCAGCGACCGGCGACTCGTGGAGCAGTTCGCCCAAATCGCCAGCGAGTTCGACGCCCCGATGCGACGGGTGACGCGCGCCGAGTTCCCGGACGTCTTCTACGGGCTGACTCCGCGCATCACCGACGGACTCATCATGGACGACGACGCCTGGCTCGATCCCGATCAGGCGGTAGACCTCCTGCGCCGCGGGCTCGACGCGTTGGGGGCCATCATTATCGACGAACGGGTCGAACGCGTGGGGGCCGACGACGCCGGCGTCATCGTCGAGACGGCCAAGCAGACGATTCACGCGCACGCGGGCGTTCTCGCCACCGGCTCGACCGCCCTGCCCGAGGGAGCCGAGACGAGTGGCGAGCACGTGATCCGTCCGATCCGCGGCATCACGGTTCGCGTCACGGGTCTGGACCGCAGTGATCAGCCCATGATCCGCGCGTTCGTACGCGGACGCGCCTTCTACATGGTCAGTCGTCCCGAGGGCTACTGCGTGCTGGGCGCGACCGCCGAGGAGCGCAGCGAACTCGTCGTCGAGGTCGGAGAACTCCAGCGTCTCCTGCGTGACGCGCTCGACGTGGTGCCCTCTCTAGAGACCGCAGCGATCGCGGAAATGCGCTACGGCCTGCGACCAGCCAGCGCCGACCTGTTGCCGTTCTTCGAGGAGATCCAACCGCGCGGCTGGGCCTGGGTGTCGGGGCACTACCGCCACGGGGTGACCCTCGCGCCCCTGGCCGCGATGGACGCCGCCGATTTCGTCGCCACCCGGGTGTGATGCGCGTCAACGGCGACGTACGGACCGGCGGGCCCGTGAGCGTGCGGGGCCTACTTGACGAGTTGCACCTCGACGGGCGAGGCGTCGCCGTGGCGCGCAACGGCGAGATCGTCCCGCGCTCGACGTGGGAGAGCGAGATGCTTCGCGACGATGATGTCATCGAGATCGTGACGGCGGCCGCGGGTGGCTGAAGCCGGGTCCGGCGGCCACCGGCTAAACTTTCCCTCTCACGGGCTGTGGCTTAGTTTGGTCTAGAGCGCTCGGCTGGGGGCCGAGAGATCGGGAGTTCGAATCTCCCCAGCCCGACCACACGTGCGCCCCGGCATTGCCGGGCGCACGTGTGATTCTTCCCCCGAGCCGTGAGAGAGTGACGTGATTAACCTGTTCAGCCCCCTTGAGCTGCGCGGCGTCAGTGTCGCCAACCGCTCATGGGTCTCGCCCATGTGTCAGTACTCGGCCCACGAGGGCGTTGTCGGTGACTGGCACCTCGTGCACCTGGGGTCCTTCGCCACCGGTGGCGCCGGCCTGGTGTTCGCCGAGGCGACCGCCGTCTCGCCCGAGGGCCGCATCTCGGTGAACTGCCCGGGACTATGGAACGACCTCCAGGTCGAGGCCTGGAGCCGGGTCACGGCCTTCGCCCACTCCCTCGGCACGCCGACGGGCATTCAGCTGGCCCACGCTGGTCGCAAGGGCTCGACGTACGCGCCCTGGGCCGACCACCAGTTCGCCGCGCTCGACGAGGGCGGATGGCAGACGGTCGCGCCCAGCGCGACCCCCTTCGAGGGATACCCGTCACCGAGGGCCCTCACGACCGACGAGCTCGACGTTCTCGTCGAGGACTTCGCCGCAGCGGCTCGGCGCGCCCTCGCCGCAGGCTTCGACGTGCTCGAGATCCACGCCGCCCACGGATATCTCCTGCACGAGTTCCTCTCTCCCCTGTCCAACACGCGCGACGACGAGTACGGCGGCAGCTTCGAGAACCGCTCACGACTCCTGGTGCGCGTCGTCGACGCGGTGCGTGCGACGGTGCCCGACGCGGCCCCCCTGTTCGTACGTCTCTCGGCGACCGACTGGACCGAGGGGGGCTGGAGTGACGACGAGACCGTCGAACTATCGGGCATCCTCGCGAACCACGGCGTCGATCTGATCGACGTGTCATCGGGCGGCAACGTCGCGCACGCGCGAATCCCGCTCACGCCGGGCTACCAGGTCGGCTTCGCCGAGCGCGTCCGGCGTGAGGCGAATGTCGCGGCGAGCGCGGTGGGACTCATCACCGACCCCCACC
>JAJXTB010000005.1 GCA_021784205.1 Actinomycetes bacterium | reverse complement strand
GCCTTCAGCGTCGCGCGGTTTTCGCGCCAGGCGGCGAGAACGAGCGCGGGCGTCATCTCGCGAAATGGACGCAGGGTGAATTCGTCGACGCCTTCGGCGAAGGCGGCCCGCACGAGTTCGTCGCGGACCACCAAGAAGGCGGCGGAATCGGTGATGGCCTGCGCGGCGGCCGCGTCGAAGTAGGCGAGGTGGGCGATCTGGTCGCGCACGCACCAGCCGCGCGCGGGTGTGTCGCGGAGCCAGTCAGACTCGTCGAGCCCGGCCACGAGTTTGTCGAGGGCCCCTTGCTCGTCGGCCAGGTCGCGCGCGAGTTCGTCGAGCTCGTTCACAGTAGGACCTCGGGCACGTCGACCACGCGGGCGCGCAGCCACTCGCCGAGCCCTTTGGCTTGCGCGTCCTGGCGCGACGCAGCGGCGACGCCCTCGTCCAGCAGATCGTGGACCACGAAGTTGAGCGAGCGCAAGGCCGGGAAGCGGAAGCGCTCGACGTCGAGCTCGCGGATCTCGGGGAGCAGTTCGCGCAGGCGCTCGACGCTGAGAAAGTCGTCGAGCCAGTTGAACGCGTCGTCGCGTCGCGCGAAGACGCCCAGGTTGGCGTGACCGCCCTTGTCGCCCGATCTCGCTCCCACGAGTCGTCCCAGGGGCACGCGGCGTGTCGCGCCGGCGGGCGGGGTCGCAGGCGCGGGCACGTCGACGGTGATGTCGCGGGGTCCGGGCGGGGCGACCGAGTCGACGACACTGGTCGGGCCGTCGAGGACGTGCACGAACTGGGGGACGAGGTCGGCCGGCACGCGAGCGGGCACGTAGACGCCGTAGGGCCGCGCGGGACCGGGCGCGAGGCCCACACCGAAGTAGCCGGGGGTGGCGGCTAGGGCGATCTCGACCGCGGCGTTGGCCACCGCGCGGCCCACCTTGTTCTCGTCGGGATCCTTCAGGGTTAGCCGCCACAGCGCGACCGCTTCTTCGTTGGTCGCGGGGTCGGTCTTGTCGGTGCGAGAGACGCGCGTCGTCACACTCGCGATGTCGCTCTTGGCGACCGGGGACTGCTCCCAGAAGGCCCGCTCCACGAGGGAGGCCTTCTCCTCGATGTCGAGCCCCGTAAGGCCCACCGTGAGGTCCTGGCGGTACCCGCCGAGCTTGTTCATGGCGACCTTGAGTGTCGACGGCGGCGCCTCGCCGCGCACGCCGGAGATCGCCACGCGATCCGGTGCGACTTGGGTCAGGCGGATGGTGTCGAAGCGCGCGGTCACGTCGGGGCCGAAGTAGCGCGGTCCGCCGATCTCATAGAGAAGCTGGGAGGTCACCGTGCCGATCGAGACCTCGCCGCCGGTGCCGTCGTGCTTGCCCACGACGCACGATCCGTCGGCCGCGATCTCGACCCAGGGGAAGCCAACGTGGGACATGTCGGCGACCTCGGTGAAGAACGAGTAGTTGCCCCCGGTCGCCTGGGCCCCGCACTCGATGACGTGGCCGGCGACGACGGCCCCGGCGAGGGCGTCGAAGTCGTCGCGCGCCCATCCGTGGTGCCAGGCGGCTGGCCCGCAGACGACGGCCGCGTCGGTGACCCGACCCGTCACCACCACGTCGGCGCCCTGATTCAGCGCCTCGACGATGCCAAAGCAGCCGAGGTAGGCGTTGGCCGAGACGACGCCGTCGCGCGTCACGGGACTACCCGTCTCGAAGTGGGTGAGCGCTACGGCGTGCTCGCCGTCGAGGCGCCCGAGCAGGTCGTCGCCGTTCACGTAGGCGACCCGTGCCGAGAGCCCCAGGCGTGCCGCGAGAGCCGCCACCTCCTCGGCCAGGCGGTCGGGATCCAGGCCGCCGGCGTTGGAGACGATCTTGATGCCGCGCTCCAGACACGGCCCGAGGACGCCCTCCAACTGGGTCAGGAAGCTGCGCGCGTATCCCGCGCCAGGGTGCTTGGCGCGCGTGCGCGCGAGGATGAGCATGGTCAGCTCGGCCAGCCAGTCACCGGTCAGGACGTCGATGGGCCCGCCCTCGACCATCTCGGCCGCCGCGCTGAGTCGGTCCCCGTAGAAGCCCGAGCAGTTGGCGACGCGAAGGGGGTCGTTCACCCGTCGGCCTCGCTCACGGCGAGCAGTGTGGTACCCCGGTCCACCTGCTGAGAGGGCGCGACGAACACGTCGGTGACGACGCAGTCGTGCGGCGCGGTGATCACGTGCTCCATCTTCATGGCCTCGAGCACGACCAGGGTGTCGCCGGCGCGCACGCGCTGGCCGATCTCGGCGCGCACCGCGAGAACCACGCCGGGCATCGGTGCGATGAGGCCGCCGTGGATCTCCTCGGATCCGGGCACGACGAAGCGCGGCACGACCTGGAAGGTCGCGGTGCCGCGGCGCACCTGGACGTGGAGGTGGTCGCCGTCGGCGGTGACGCGCACGTTGGCGCGTCGGCCGTTGAACTCGAGGTCGATGGCCCGATCGCTCCAGGAGCGCACGCGTGCGAGTCCCGCGTCCACGTCGAAAGCGCCGTCGCGTCGGCGCCGGTACGTCACGACGTGGTCGCCCTGGCGGCGCAGAGTCACTCTCTCGCGCGGCAGTCGCGCGTTGCGCCAGCCGCTGGGCACGAAGGCCAGCACGGGCGCGTTGGCCCGGTTCCTCTCCTCGAGCCAGAGCGCGGCCGCGGTCGTGGCGAAGGCCGTCTCGTCCTCGTCGAGGACGAGCTCGCGGGCCGGCTCGTAGCGAGCGATGAAGTCCGTTGTCGTGTCTCCGGTGAGGAATCCCTCGTGGCGAAGGGTGGCGGCGAGGAAGTCGCGATTGGTCGTCACGCCGCCCAAGTGCAGCCCCTCGAGGGCCCGCGCCAGGGTGGTGGCGGCCTCGACGCGCGTCGGGGCGACCGCGATGATCTTGGCCAGCAGGGGGTCGAAGGAGACGCTGACGCGTGAGCCGACCTCGACACCGGACTCGACGCGCACCGGCGGATATAGCGCCGGCTCGAAGGCCGCGATCGTACCCGTCGCGGGCAGGAAGCCGTTCGCCGGGTCCTCGGCGCAGAGACGCACCTCAATGGCGTGGCCCCGGCTCACAACGTCGTCTTGGTCCATGTCGAGCGGTTCGCCCGCCGCGATTCGCAGCTGGGTGCGCACGAGGTCCACGCCAGTCACCTCCTCGGTCACCGGGTGCTCGACCTGCAGGCGGGTGTTGACCTCGAGAAAGAAGAACTCGCGGGTCTCGTCGTCGACGAGGAACTCAACGGTGCCCACCGAGTGATAGTTGATGGCTCGCGCGAGGTTGAGGGCTGCCTCACCCATGGCCGCGCGCATTGGCGCGGTCAGGGCGCTCGAGGGAGACTCCTCGACGAGCTTCTGGTGGCGACGCTGGATCGAGCACTCGCGCTCGCCCAGGTGGATCAGGTTGCCGAAGTGATCGCCGACGATCTGGATCTCGACGTGGCGTGACGCGGCGACGTAGCGCTCGACGAACACCCGGTCGTCCCCAAAGGCGCTCGCGGCTTCGCGCTGGGCGGCCGCGAGCGCGTCGTCGAAGTCCTCTCGGCGCGTGACGACGCGCATGCCCTTGCCGCCGCCGCCAGCGGCCGCCTTGATCAAGAGGGGATAGCCCACCTGATCGGCCGCTGTGGGATCGTCGCTCGAGAGCAAGACAGCGACGCCGGCCTCGCGAGCGAGCGCCTTGGCCGCGATCTTGTCGCCCATCGCGCGAATGACGCGCGCCGGCGGCCCCACCCACGTGAGCCCAGCCTCTTCGACCATCGTGGCGAAGAGGGCGTTCTCCGAGAGGAACCCGTAGCCGGGATGGATGGCCTGCGCGCCGCTGGCGCGCGCGGCGGCGACGATGGCGGCGCCGTCAAGGTAGGACGTCTCGAGCAGGACCGCCTCGTCGCAGTCGGCAATGAAGGGTTCGTTCGCGTCGGCCTCGACGTAGACGCCGATGACGCGCAGCCCCATCTCGCGACCGGCACGCGCGACCCGCCGGGCGATCTCGCCGCGATTGGCGATGAGAAGCGTGTCGAAACTCATAGGCGAAACACCCCGAAGGACGACGCGCCCTCGATGGGCTTGGAGCGCACGACCGACAGGCACAGCCCGAGGACGGTGCGGGTGTCGCGCGGGTCGATGATGCCGTCGTCGCTCACCGCACCCGTCGCGACCAAGGCGAGGGATCCCTGCTCCTGGTTCTCTTCGACCATGGCGACGACCTTGGCGTCCTCGTCCTCGTCAAAGGGCTCGCCCTTGCGCTCGGCCGCGGCGCGTCGGACCTGGCTCATCACGCCGGCGATCTGCTTGGGGCCCATGACGGCGATCTTGGCGGTCGGCCATAAGAAGGTGAAGCGGTTGCCGAAGGCACGTCCCGACATGCCGTAGGTGCCGGCGCCGTAGGAGGCCCCGAGGATCACGGTGAGGTGCGGGACGCTCGAGTTGGTCACCGCGTTGAGCATCTGTGAGCCCTTTTTGATGATCCCCTCGGCCTCGGCCTCGCGGCCCACCATGTAGCCGGTGATGTTCTGCAAGAAGATGAGGGGCACGTCGATCTGATTGCACAGCTGGATGAACTGGCCGGCCTTCTCGGCGGCGCGCGGCTGGATGACCCCGTTGTTGCCGAGGATCCCCACCGGATATCCGTGGATCGACGCCCATCCGCACACCAGGGTCTCGCCGTAGCGAGCCTTGAACTCCTCGAAGCGCGAGTCGTCGACCACGCGCGCGATCACGTCGCGCACGTCGACGGCCTGGCGCAGGTCGCGACTGATCAGACCGAGCAGCTCCTCGCTGTCGTATCGCGGGGGGGCGCTCACGATGCTCGGACCCGGGCCGCGCTTTCGCCAGTTGAGGTGCCCCACTACTTCGCGACAGATCCGCAGCGCGTCCATCTCATCCTCGGCGAAGTAGTCGCCGAGCCCCGAGACCTCCGCGTGCAGTCGCGCGCCGCCGAGGGTCTCGTCGTCGGACTGCTCGCCGGTGGCCATCTTGACAAGGGGCGGACCGGCCAGGAACACCTTGGACTGGTCCTTGACCACGATGTTGTAGTCCGAGAGTCCCGGCTGGTAGGCGCCGCCGGCCGTCGATGAGCCAAAGACCACGCACACCGTGGGCACGCGCATCTTGGACAGTTCGATGAGGTCGTAGAAGAAGCGACCGCTCTCGGCGAAGTGGCCGGTGCCCATGCGCCCGCTGCCGCCCCCCACGCGCAGGTCGGCGCCGGCGGACTCGACGAAGCTGACGTAGGGGATCTCGTTGTCGCGCGCGATCTCGAGCGCGCGCATCCACTTCTTGGCCGAATACGCCGTGAGCGCCCCCCCGAGGACCGAGGGGTCGTTGGCCATGATGACGCACTCGGTGCCGGCGATCACGCCGATGCCTACCACCATGCCGCCGCCGATGGCGTAGTCCGAGCCGTAGCCGGCGAGCGGGGAGATCTCGAGAAAGGGCGAGTCGGGATCGAGAACGGCAGCGATGCGCTCGCGCACCGGCATCTTGCCCCGGCTGCGCATCCGGTTCATGGCGGCCTCACCGCCGCCGGCCTCGGCCTGGTCGAGCAGGTCGTCGATCACGGCGAGCTGCTCGAGCATGTCCGCGCGGTTGGCGAGGAAGCGCTCTGAGGTGGTGTCGAGCGCTGAGCCGAGAGGCGGGGCGATTCCGGGACGCTCCATTCGCCCGATCCTAGTGAAGGCTCTCACGATCAGAAGACCGTGAACGGTCGACGGGTAGGGTGGGAGCGATGCGTGTGGCCCTGGGATCCGACCACGCCGGCTACGACGTGAAGAGCCTGCTGGCGACGACGCTGGCCGACTGGGGTCATGAGGTGCTCGACTTCGGGACCGATTCGTCGACCACGTCGGTGGACTACCCCGACTTTGCCGCCGCCGCGGCGCGCGCCGTGGCCGCGGGCGACGCCGACCTCGGCGTCGTCGTCTGTGGCTCGGGGATTGGTGTCTCGATCGCCGCCAACAAGGTCCCCGGGATCCGCGCGGCCCTCGTGCATGACGTGACCTCGGCACACCTCGCGCGCGAGCACAACCACGCCAACGTGCTCTGCCTCGGCGCCCGCTTGATCGGCGAGTCCGTGGCGGTCGAGGCCCTGGCGGCATGGCTCGCGGCTGTGCCCGGCGAGGGACGCCACCTCCAACGCATCGTGAAACTGTCCGCGCTCGACGCGGCCCTGACAGAGAGGCAGCCGTGAGCTCACCTTTTGACGCCTGGATCACCAATGACGACGAGGTGTCCGGCCTCCTCGCCCAAGAGTGGCAGCGCCAGACCACGACGCTGCAACTCATCGCCAGCGAAAACTTCGCTTCGCCCGCGGTGATGGCCGCGACCGGATCGATCCTCACGAACAAGTACGCCGAGGGCTATCCCGGGCGCCGCTACTACGGAGGCAACCAGGTCGTCGACGAGGTCGAGGACCTCGCGCGCCGTCGTCTGACCGCTCTCTTTGGCGCCGACCACGCCAACGTCCAGCCCCACAGCGGAGCCAACGCCAACGTCGCGGTCTACCAGGCGCTGCTCGACGCGGGCGACACGATCCTCGCGATGCGCCTCGACCAGGGCGGGCACCTCACGCACGGCTCGCCCGCGTCAATGACCTCCAAGGCCTGGCACTTCGTCTCCTACGGCGTCACGCCGCGTTCGGACGACCCCGAGGCGCCGGGCGAGATCATCGACTTCGACAACGTGCGCGACCTGGCTCTCGCGCACCGGCCCAAGCTGATCGTCGCCGGCGCGACCGCCTACGCCCGACGCATCGACCCGGCGCCCTTTCGCGAGATCGCCGATGAGGTGGGGGCGCTTCTCATGTTCGACTCGGCCCACGTGGCCGGACTGATCGCCGGTGGCTCGCACCCCAACCCCGTGCCCTACGCCGACGTGGTGGCCTTCACGACGCACAAGACCCTGCGCGGACCGCGCGGCGGGGCGATCTTGTGTCGCGAGGAGTACGCCAAGAAGATCGACTCGGCCGTCTTCCCGGGTCAGCAGGGCGGCCCCCTCGAACACTCAATCGCGGCCAAGGCCGTGGCCTTCCGCGAAGCGGCCCAGCCGTCGTTCTCGACCTACACCGAGCAGATCGTGAAGAACTCGGTTGCCTTCGGCGCCGCGCTCGCCGCCGAGGGATTCCGCATGGTTTCGGGCGGCACCGAGAACCACATGGTGCTATTAGACCTTCGCACCTTCGACGAGGAGCTCACCGGCAAGGAGGCCCAAGAGGTCCTGGACCGCGCCGGCATCACCACGAACCGCAACACGATTCCCGACGATCCGCGCAGCGCCTTCATCACCTCAGGCCTGCGCGTAGGCACCGCCGCCGAGACGACGGCCGGCCTGCGCGAAGACGAGTTCGCCCGGGTGGCCACCTTGATGGCCCGCGCGTTGCGCGGGCGCGCCGACGAGGCCCAGATCGGCGCCGTGCGCGCCGAGGTGGGCGAGCTCTGTCGCAGATTCAACCCGTACGGCGCCTTCACGAACTAACCGTGAACAACCTTGCGGCCTACGCGGTGGTGATGGTCGTCGGGGCACTGGTGACGATGCTCGCCGACCGGCCGGCGCGCGCGATCTCGATCAAGGTGGGCTACACGGCCCAGCCCGACGAGCGCAAGGTCCACCAGGCCGTCACCCCCTACGGCGGGGGAGCGGCGATGTTCATCGGACTGTGCGTCGCGCTGATCGTCGCGGTGGCTATCACGCCGCTGCGCGCGGTGATTTCCTCGAGCCACGAGATGGTCGGCGTCCTCATCGCCGCCGGGGTCATCTTCGTGGTGGGCGTCGTCGACGACTTTCGCGAGATGAGTGCCCCGGCGAAGGTGGCCGGCCAGTTCCTCGCCGCGTCGGTGCTGTACTTCTCGGGCGCCACGATGTACCAGCTCAAACTGCCCTTCGCGGGATTCGTGGTGCTCGGCCCCTCGATCCTGCCGGTCATCACCGCGGTGTGGGTCTTCGCGCTGTCCAACGCCGTGAATCTCATCGACGGGCTCGACGGCCTGGCGGCGGGGATCGTCACGATCGCCTCGGGGACTTTGTGCGTCTACGGGCTGCGCCTCGAGGACTTGGGCTTGCTGCCGGTGAGCAACGTCGGCCCGCTGGTGGCCGCGATCACCTGCGGGATCAGCCTGGGCTTCCTGCGCGACAACTTCCACCCGGCGAAGCTCTTCATGGGCGACGCGGGGGCTCTGATGCTCGGGCTCTTGATGAGCGCCTCGACGATGGTCATCGGCGGAAGGACGCCGCCGGCGAGCGGGGTCACCTTCTTCTTCTTCGCGCCCCTGCTCATCCCCGTCTTCATCCTTGGGGTCCCTTTGATCGACGCGACGTGGGCCTTCGTGCGCCGCACGCTCTCCGGGCAGGGCTTTCACACCCCGGACAAGAACCACATCCACCACCGGCTCATGCGCCTGGGTCACGGTCATCGGCGCACCGTGGTGATCTTGTGGCTCTGGACGGCGCTGCTGTGCGCCTTCGTGCTCTTTCCCCTCTTCGAGCCCGCGATCAACGTCTTCATCCCCATCGGCGTCGCGCTGATGCTGGTCGCGCTCTTCACGTGGTTCTCGCCGCTGGCGGCACGCCTGGCGCACCGGCGCCCCGACGCCGACGAGAGCCCCGAGCGGGTCCATCAATGAGTGGGCCGATCGAAGAACCCCACGACCAGGCAGAACCGGATCGGTTTCACCGCCCGACGCGCGACCTGCCCGGAGTGGCGGTCTTCGCCACCATGGGCATGACCATCGCCCTGTGCGAGGCCGCGGGCGTCGCGCTGGGGCTGTGGATCGATCACGTCCTGAACATCGCTCCGGGGGGTTTGCTGTTCGGGGTAGTGTTGGGGACGGTCGTCGCCGTGCTGAGCGTAGTGAAGCAAGTCCGACGTTTCCTCTAGAGAAACCCATTGCTTGTGCTCGAAAACCTACCCGCCCAGACCCTCCCGCGCCTGCTTCGTCGCACTACTTTGTCGGCCATTCTCGTGGGCTTCGTGGGCTTTCTCGTCGCCGCGTTCGTGGCCCCGCCACTGGCCGCGCTCGGCGTGGCCCTCGGCATCGCTCTGGCCGTGATCAACCTGCGCTTCCTCGACCGTCAGGCCGCGCGCGTCGAGCTAAAGGGCGAGCAGTCCAACAAGGCGGTGCGCCGCCAGCTCGGGGGAAAGACCGCCTCTCGCCTCGTCGTGATGACCATTGTCATTTTGGGCGCCGTTTGGCTGAGCGCACCCTTGGGAATCGGTATTGTGTCAGGGCTTGTGCTTTATCAGATCGTGTTCGTCATGAACGTATTGCGCGTGGTGGCGGATAAGGGAGGAATCGAGTGAGGACGCTGTACGCGGCCAAGGAGATCCACGTCGGCGTCCACCCGATGATCCACATCTTCGGTCTGGCGATCGACGCCGACATCGCGACCTCCACGCTCCTCGCCGCCGCGATCTTCCTCGCCTTGGCCTTTCGCATGCGCGCCAAGGTCACCTCGGGCGTGCCGGGCAAGCTCCAGCTGATCTGGGAGCTGCTCTATGAGCAGGTCAGCGACCTCGCCGCCTCGGCGATCGGGCCCAAGGGCCGCCGATTCGTGCCGATCGGCATGACGGTCTTCATGTTCGTGCTGATCTCGAACTGGATCGGCTTCATCCCCTCGGCCCTGCAGCCGGGCGTCTCGGCTGAGATCCTGCCCTCGCCCACGAGCGACGTCAACCTGCCCCTCGCCATGGCGCTGCTCGTGATCGTCTGGGTGCACGTCGAGTCGGTGCGCGCGCGCGGGATTCGTGGTTACCTGCGCCACTACGCCCAGCCCTACACGGCGCTGGCGCCCATCAACATCATCGAAGAGATCACCAAGCCCATCACGCTGACCTTCCGTCTCTTCGGCAACATCTTCTCCGGCGGCCTCATGATCCTCGTCATGACGACCCTGCTGCCGATCTACGTCGTGCCCTTCGGCGAGATCATCTGGAAGCCCTTCGACCTGTTCATTGGCGCCATTCAGGCATTCATTTTCATGCTGCTGACGATCTTGTACTTCGGCATGGCGATGAGCAACGACCACGCCGACGAACATGAACCGGCCTCGACCGAGGCCCTGACGGCCTCGTAGTAACCCAACCCAGGAGGAATGACACAATGGCAAATGCTTCAGACATCTCGTCGGCGGTACGCGTCGCCGGCGCGCTGGTCGGCGGTGGACTCGCCCTCGGAGGCGGCGCCATCGGTGCGGCCATTGGTGACGGTCTGGCCGGTAGCCAGACGATCGCGGCCATCGCCCGCCAGCCCGAGATCGAGAACAAGGCCCGTCAGTACTTCTTCTTGACCGTTGGTCTGGTCGAAGCCATGTACTTCATCAACCTGCTGTTCATGGTCGTCTTCGTCTACGTCTTCAAGACGCAGTAGCCAGGCGCCGTCAACCGACGGCATCGTGAAAGAAGGTCGAAAGAGATGATGTTCGCTGAGTCCGTGTTCCTGCTTCCCAACGGGACGTTCTTCGTCGAATTGCTCGTGGTGGCAGTGATCCTGTACCTGGTCACCAAGTACATCGTGCCGCCCATCAACGGTGCGCTCGAGGCGCGACAGGAGAAGATCCGCACCGCCCTCGAGGCCGCCGACGCCGCGCGGGCCGAGGCCGCCGCCTCCGACGACGAGCGTCAGCGCATCCTCAACGAGGCGCGCGACAACGCCCGTGAGATCGTGGCCGCCGCCCAGGCGACCGCGGACCAGCTCAAGGCCGAGGCCGGCGGACGCGCTCAGGCCGAGTACGACCGTATCGTTGCCTCGGCCCAGGTCGAAGTCGCCGCCGCGCGCCAGCGCGCCGTCGACGAGGCCTCGGCGCGAATCGGTGAGATCGTCTTCGACCTCGTCGCGACGATCGTCGGACGCGAAGTGGACCAGAGCGCTCACCAGGAGCTCGTGCGCGAGGCCGTCGCGGCCATCGGTGCCCAGACTCGCGGGACGGATGACTGATCATGCAGCCTCGGCTCGAAGGATTTGCCAGCGCGCTGTTGGGTGCGCTCGACGATGCGGGACGAACTCGCGTCGCTGGGGAGCTGACCAACCTCGAGCAGACGGTTCTCGCCCGCGCGGACCTGCGCGGCTTCCTGGCCGACACCTCGCTGAGTGGCGTGACACGAGCCAACGTGTTGAATGACCTTTTGGTCGACAAGGTAGAGGCGACGACGCGTCGCCTCGCCGTGTACGCCGCGGCTCGGGTCCCCGCTCAGGAGGTCGCCCACGCCTTCGCCGAGCTCGCGGTGATGGCCCGCACGCTCTCAGAGACCGGCGCGCTCGAGCTCGCCGGCCTGGCTCTGCTGGGTGCTCGCGCGCGTGTCGCGGGCTTTGCCGATGCACTGCTCGAGGACACCCCGACCGAGGACTTCACGCGCATCGGTGACGAGCTCTTCGCCTGGGCGCGCGCCGTCGAGTCCCACGACGCCCTGCGCCGGCTCCTCCTGGACCGCGACGCGGATCTGGCGGCACGCCGGGGGGCGACTGACCAGCTCCTCGAGGGCCGCGTCGATGACACGACGCTCGCCCTAGCGCGCTTCGTGGTCGAGGGCGGACGCCCGCGAGACTTGGTGGGCACCCTCGACTTCCTGGTTGACTTTGTCGCCCGGGCCCACGACTGGCGCGTGGCGCGCGTGCACAGCGCGCGAGCCCTCGACGAGACCAGCCGCGACGAGCTGTCGACGTCGCTCTCGACCTTGACCGGTCACTCGGTCGAGCTGCTCGAGGTCGACGATGCCTCGCTGCTCGGCGGCGTCCTGGTCGAAGTGGGCGACCTGCGCCTCGATGCGACGACGCGCGGACGCCTCGGCGTGCTGCACGACGCGTTGGCCCAGGGCCGCCTCTATGACTCCCTCTCAAGCAACGAATAACCAAAAGGACACTGTGATGACAGAGCTCACTATCAGCGCCACCGAGATTACGGACGCACTGAAGAAGTACGTCACCGACTTCAACCCGGCGGTCGCCGCGGAGCAGGTCGGGCGCGTGGTCGAGGTCGGAGACGGCATCGCGCGCGTCTCGGGCCTGCCCTCGGCCAAGGTCAACGAGCTCCTCGAGTTCGAAGACGGCACGGTGGGACTCGCGATGAACCTCGACGAGGAGACCATCGGCGCCGTCGTGCTCGGCTCAGTTGACAAGATCGAGGAAGAACAGATCGTGCGCGCGACCGGCCGCATCCTCTCGATGCCGGTGGGCGACGCGCTGATCGGTCGCGTGGTCAGCGCACTCGGCGAGCCCATTGACGGCAAGGGACCGCTCGTGAACCCCGAGACCCGCCGCATGGAGGTCCAAGCCCCCGGCATCATCGGCCGCCAGCCGGTCAGCGAGCCCCTCCAGACCGGCATCAAGGCTATCGACGCGATGACCCCGATCGGCCGCGGCCAGCGCGAACTGATCATCGGCGACCGCAAGACCGGCAAGACCACCGTCGCCATCGACACGATCTTGAACCAGAAGGGCCAGGGCGTGAAGTGCATCTACGTCGCCATCGGTCAGAAGAACTCCTCGGTGGCCCAGACGGTCAAGACCCTCGAAGACCACGGCGCGCTCGACTACACGGTCGTCGTCGTCGCCTCGGCTGGGGACCCGGCGCCGTTCAAGTTCCTCGCGCCCTACGCGGGATGTGCGATCGGCCAGCAGTGGATGGACAAGGGCGAGCACGCCCTCGTCGTCTACGACGACCTTTCCAAGCAGGCCGAGGCCTACCGCCAGATCTCGCTGCTGCTGCGCCGCCCGCCGGGTCGCGAGGCCTACCCCGGTGACGTCTTCTACCTGCACAGCCGCCTGCTCGAGCGCGCCGCCAAGCTCTCCGACGAGATGGGCGGGGGCTCTCTCACCGCGCTGCCGATCATCGAGACCAAGGCCGGCGACATCTCGGCCTACATCCCGACCAACGTGATCTCGATCACCGACGGCCAGGTCTTCCTCGAGTCTGACCTGTTCTACTCGGGTGTGCGCCCGGCGATCAACGTGGGCAACTCGGTGTCGCGCGTCGGCGGCGCGGCCCAGATCAAGGCGATGAAAGCGGTCGCCGGAACGCTCAAGATCGACCTCGCCCAGTTCCGCGACCTCGAGAGCTTCGCGACGTTTGGCTCCGAGCTCGACAAGTCCTCCCAGGCCCAGCTGGACCGCGGATATCGCCTGACCGAGCTCTTGAAGCAGGGCCTTAACGCCCCGATGCCCGTCGAGGAGCAGTGCGTGGCCATCTACGCGGGCACGCGCGGCTGGCTCGACGCGATTCCTGTCGAGGACGTGCGCCGCTTCGAGTCCGAGCTGCTCACGACGTTTCGCGCGCGCCACGCCGACCTGCTCGAGCACATCCGTACAACCGGCACGTTGCCCGAGGGCGACGTCATGGACGCTGCCCTGCGCTCCTTTGCCGACGGCTTCGCGGTCACCCGCTAGGTCTCGGAAGGAGAGGAGGAGCCGTGGCCGGTGGACAGGAACGGGTGTTGCGCCGACGCATCAAGTCGGTTGACAACACGCGAAAGATCACCAAGGCGATGGAGTTGATCGCCGCCTCGCAGATCCCGCGCGCCCAGTCGCGTATTGCGGCCAATCGTCCCTATCGCGACGGGATGCGGCGCATCATCATCGAGGCCGCCAAGGGCGACCCCGTCGCGGCCAAGAAGCTCCTCGTCCAGCCCGAGCACGTGGCCAGCGCCGCGGTGCTCGTCATCACCGGTGACCGGGGACTCTCGGGCGCCTACAACGCCTCGACTCTTCGCGCGGCCGAGCGCCTGGTGCGCCGTCTCCAGAGCGAAGGCACCACGGTGCGACTTTTCGCGGTGGGCAAGAAGGCCACCGCCTTCCTGCGCTTTCGCGGGCTCAGCGTCGAAGAGACCTTTGTCGGCTTCGCCGACCGGCCGACCTTCGCCGACGCGCGCGAGGTGGCCGGCGTTATCGCTGCTCCCTTCATCGACGGCGAGGTCCAGCAGATCTTGATGGTCTCGACGGTGTTCCACTCCTCGGCGTCTCAGAGCGTCGAGGTGGCTCAGTTGCTGCCCCTCACGGCGCCCGAGGCGCCCGTCGAGGAGGCCCCCCACAAGCTTGTGGGCTACACCGAGTTTGAGCCCGAGGTCGAGGAACTGCTGTTCTTTCTCGCGCCGCGGGCCCTCGAGAGCGAGATCTTCACGGCCCTGCTCGACGGCGCGGCCTCCTTTCACATCTCTCAGCAACGCGCCATGGCCGCGGCGACCGAGAACGCCGACGATCTGGCTCTGAACCTCAAGCGCATCATGAACCGGGCCCGACAGGACTCGATCACGACCGAAATCATGGAAATCGTGGGCGGCGCCGAAGCGCTCCGCTCGGGAAAGTGAGATAGCAATGACAATGGCACCCGAACGGACCAACCTGGAGACGGGTCGCGTCGTCGCGATCGCCGGCCCGGTGGTCGACGTCGAGTTCCCGCCGCACGCTCTCCCCGAGATCAACCACGCGGTCGAGATGGACCTCGTGCTCGACGGTGTGACGATCACGGTGGTGGGCGAGGTCGCCCAGCAGATCGGTGACGGCCGCGTGCGCTGCGTGTGCATGAAGCCCACCGACGGACTCGTGCGCGGCGCCGTCGTGCGCCAGACCGGCCGCGGTATCACCGTGCCGGTGGGCGAGGCCGTGCTCGGCCACGTCTTCAACGTGCTCGGCCAGCCCCTCGACACCGACGACATCGGCCCGGTTGAGGACCGCTGGGAGATCCACCGCAACCCGCCGGCCTTCGACCAGCTCGAACCGCGCGCCCAGATGTTCGAGACCGGCATCAAGGTCATCGACCTGCTCGAGCCCTACGTCCAGGGCGGCAAGATCGGCCTCTTCGGCGGGGCCGGCGTGGGCAAGACGGTGTTGATCATGGAGATGATCAACCGCGTGGCTCTCCAGCACGGCGGCGTGTCGGTCTTCGCCGGCGTGGGCGAGCGCACCCGCGAGGGCACCGACCTCCTGCTCGAGATGAAGGAGTCCGGCGTCATCGAGAAGGCCGCCCTCGTCTACGGCCAGATGGACGAGCCGCCGGGGGTCCGCTTGCGCGTGGCCTTGGCCGCCCTCACCATGGCCGAGTACTTCCGCGACGTGAAGAACCAGGACGTGCTGCTCTTCGTCGACAACATCTTCCGCTTCGTCCAGGCTGGCTCGGAGGTCTCGACCCTGCTCGGGCGCATGCCGAGCGCGGTGGGTTACCAGCCGACGCTGGCCGACGAGATGGGCGAGCTCCAGGAGCGCATCACCTCCACCAGGGGCCGTTCAATTACGTCGCTCCAGGCCGTTTACGTGCCGGCGGACGACTACACCGACCCCGCGCCGTTTACGACGTTCACCCACCTCGACGCGACCACCGAGCTGAGCCGCCAGATCGCGGCGCTGGGCATCTACCCGGCGGTTGACCCGCTCACCTCGACGTCGAACATCCTCGCCCCCGAGGTCGTCGGCGACCGCCACTACGCAGTCGCCCGCCAGGTCCAGCAGGTCCTCCAGCGCAACAAGGAGCTCCAGGACATCATCGCGATCCTCGGTCTCGACGAGCTCTCCGAGGACGACCGCATCACGGTGACGCGCGCGCGCAAGATCCAGCGCTTCTTGTCCCAGCCGATGTTCGTCTCCAAGGTCTTCACCGGCATCGACGGCATCTACGTACCGGTCGAGGAGACCATCGAGTCCTTCGAGGCTCTCGTCAAGGGCGACCTCGACCAGTACCCGGAGCAGGCGTTCCTCAACGTCGGCGGCGCCGAGGGCGTGCTGCGCAAGGCCCACGAGCTCGAGAACAGCTGATCGTGGCCACCCTGCGCGTCGAGATCGTGACCCCCGAGGCCGCCCTCTTTGCCGGCGAGGCGACGTCCGTCGTGGCGCGCTCGAGCGCCGGCGAGTTCATGGTCTTGCCCGGGCACACGGCCACGGTGGGCGACGTCGTGCCTGGCGTGGTGCGCGTGCAGACCCCCGAGGGCGAGATCGCCTTCGCCGTGCACGGCGGCTACTTCCAGGTGGGTACGGCTGGTGAGGGGGTGACCCTGGTCACCGTGCTCGCCGGGGTGGCCGAGAACGTCGCTGACATCGATGTGGCGCGCGCGCAGGCGGCCAAGGACCGTCTCGAGGCCGAACTGGCCTCGAGCACCGCGGCCAATCCCGATGACCACGCGCCGCACCTGGCCGCGCACGCGGCGCTTGCGCGCGCGGAACTGCGCCTGCGCGCGGCCGCCAAATAGCTAGCGGGCGTTCACGTAGTCGATCAGCTCGCGGCGCTCGCGCTCGAGCTCATCCACGCGCGCTTTGACGACGTCGCCGATGGAGACCAGCCCTACCAGGGCCGCGTCGACGACGACCGGCACGTGACGGATCCGCCGTTCGGTCATCAGCGCCATCAGCTCGTCCACCGAGGTCTCCTCGGCGCAGGTCGTGACCGTCGTGCTCATCAGGTCCGACACCGCCATGTCGAGGGCGGCGGCGCCGTGGACGGCGAGCGCGCGCACGATGTCGCGCTCTGAGACGATGCCCGACAGCGGCGCCACTGACGAGGTGACGACGATCGCGCCGATACCGTGCTCGCGCAAGACGGCCAGCGCGTCGGCCACCGTGCGCTCCTGGGAGATCGTGGCGACCTCGCGGCCCTTCACGGCCAATAGGTCAGATACGTGCATGACAACCCTCCTTGTCCGACGATGCTCCTACGCGGAGACTACGTGCGCGCGAGCGCTCGCGCAACGGGTCAGAATCCGGCGTTGGTGAACTCGGAGAGCTTGTCGTGGCGGTGGAAGGTCTCGACGGTGCGTACGGTGCCCGAACCCGAACGCACGACTAGGGATTGGGTCGTCGCACCGAAGTCGTAAAAGCGCACGCCGCGCAGGAAGTCGCCGTCGGTTACCGCGGTCGCGGCGAAGAAGCAGTCCTCGCTCGCCACGAGGTCGTCGGTGGTGAGCACGCGGGTCAGGTCGTAGCCCAGGGCTTCGGCGGTGGCTCTTTCGTCGTCGTCGCGCGGGTGCAGGACGCCCTGGATCTCGCCGCCGAGTCCCTTGATGGCGGCCGCGGCGATGACGCCTTCGGGGGTGCCGCCGATGCCGAAGAGCACGTCGACGCCCGAGTTGGGCCAGCCCGTCGCGATGGCGCCGGCGACGTCGCCGTCGGAAATGAGCAGGATCCGCGCCCCGGCCTCGCGCACCTCGGCGATCAACTCGTCGTGGCGCGGCCGGTCCAAGATGACGACCCCCAGCTCCTGGATCGGCTTCTTGAGTCGGCGCGACAGCTCCTGAAGATTTTCGGTTGGGGTGGCGTTGATGTCGATGGCGCCACGCCCGCGCGGGCCGACGGCCACCTTTTTCATGTAGACGCACGGACCCGGATTGAACATCGTGCCTCGCTCGGCGAGCGCGATAACACTCAGCGCGCCCTTGCGCCCGGTTGCGGTGAGCGTCGTGCCGTCGATGGGGTCCACCGCGACGTCCACCAGCGGCGGGCGACCATCGCCGATGTGCTCGCCGTTGTAGAGCATCGGCGCCTCGTCCTTCTCGCCTTCGCCGATCACGACGATGCCATCCATGGCGACGGCGCCCAGGACGAACCTCATGGCGTCCACGGCCGCGCCGTCGGCGGCGTTCTTGTCGCCGCGTCCGGCCCAGCGGGCCGCGGCGATAGCCGCCGCCTCGGTGACGCGAATCAATTCCAGGGCGATATTGCGGTCCGGCCGCGATGGTGGTTGCACGTAGGCAGAATACCCCGGTGTCCTCATCGGACCGGGGCCCACCGCGCCTCGGCCATACTTGATGGGTGAGTTCTCTCCTGGTCAAGGCCGCAGGCCCCCTCGCGGGCGAGGTGCGCGCCCGCGGCGCCAAGAACGCGGTCCTCAAGCAGATGGCGGCCTGCCTGCTGGCCTCGGGCCGGCACTGGCTCGGCAATGTCCCCGACATCACCGATGTCGCGAGGATGAGCGAGCTGCTCGTGGCGCTCGGATGTGAGGTCACGAGCGCGCCGCACGAGCTGGTGATCGACGTGCCCGACGCCGCGGACCTGCACCCGGTAGCTCCGGCTCACCTCTTCGAGGCGATGCGCGCCTCGATCGTCGTGCTCGGACCGCTGCTCGCGCGCTGTGGGGAGGCGTCGATGGCCCTGCCCGGCGGAGACGACTTCGGCCAGCGACCCATCAACTTTCACACCGAGGGACTCGGTGCGATGGGCACGACTTTCGAGAACGACCGCACCTCGATCCGCGCGCGCCGCACGCGAGAGCGTCTGCACGCGACGCGTATCACGCTCGAGTATCCGAGCCACACCGCGACTGACAACCTGATGATGGCCTGCGTGCTCGCCGAGGGCCGTTCGGTGATCGACAACGCCGCGCGCGAGCCCGAGGTCGAGGACCTGGGACGTCAGCTGATCGCGATGGGCGCGCGCATCGAGGGCCTGGGCACGTCGCGGCTCACCATCGACGGCGTCGCCGAATTGACGCCGACCGACCACGAGGTGATCAGCGACCGCGTCGTGACCGCAACCTATCTGGCGGCCGGACTAATCACCGGCGGCGAGGTACGCGTCGTCGACGCGCGCGCCGAGCACATGGAGATGCTGCTGCGCAAGCTCGAGTCCATGGGCGCTCTGGTGGACGAGTCTGGACCGGGGGTGAGCGTCGTCGGCGCGCGTCGCCCGCTGGCGTGTGACGTGGCGACGTTGCCCTATCCCGGCGTGGCCACCGACTACAAGCCCCTGATCACGACGGTGCTCTCCGTCGCCGACGGCGTCTCGGTGGTCACCGAGAACCTCTTCACCGGACGCTTTCGCTACGTCGACGAGCTGATCCGTCTCGGCGCCGACATCCAGACGGCCGGGCATCACGCGGTGATTCGCGGCGTCGACCACCTGACGGGCACTGACGTGCGCGCGAGCGACATCCGCGCCGGGGCCGCACTGGTCCTGGCCGGCCTGGTCGCCGAGGGCGAGACGCGCGTGGCGGGATACGAGCACATCGCGCGCGGCTACGAGGACTTCGTGGGTCAGCTGCGCTCCCTGGGCGCGACGGTGGAGCTCGCGTGATCGCGCGCGACCCCGTTGAACTGATGGCCGGCGCCGCGACGGGATCGCGCACGGCCCTGGCCCGACTGATCACCTATGTCGAGTCGGGCGGCGAGCGCCAGCGTGAGGTCGCCGCGCTGGCCTATCGCACGGCCGCGCCCTACGTGGTCGGCCTCACCGGCCCGCCCGGCGCGGGCAAGTCGACGCTGACCGACACGTTGATCGCGGCACTGCTCGCGCGCGGGGGCCTCGGCGCGATCTCCTGTAAGGAAGTCGGCGTGCTCTGCGTGGACCCGTCGTCGCCGTTCTCGGGCGGGGCGATCCTGGGCGATCGCATCCGCATGCAGAGCCATGCCACCAACGACGCCGTGTTCATCCGCTCGATGGCGACGCGCGGCAACCTGGGCGGGCTCAGTCTCGCGGTGCCCGACGCACTGAGGGTGCTCGGCGCGGTGGGCTTCGCCGTTGCTCTCGTCGAGACCGTCGGCGTCGGCCAGATGGAGGTCGACGTCGCCTCGGCTGCGGACACGACGGTGGTGGTGACTAACCCGGGCTGGGGCGACGCCATGCAGGCGAACAAGGCGGGCCTGCTCGAGGTCGCCGACATCTTCGTCATCAACAAGGCCGACCGTGCCGGGGTGGCCGAGACGCGCCGCGACCTCGAGCAGATGCTGGACCTCGGCGGGCCCTACGAGTGGCGCCCGCCGATCCTCGAGGCCATCGCCACGACCGGCGACGGGGTGGAGGGGCTTCTCGTGGCGATCTCGTCGCACGCGCAGTTCCTCGCCGAGGGTCGCCTAGGCGAGCACCGGCGCCGCCAGGCGGCGCGCGGGCTCGATCAGGTCATTGCCGCATCCCTACGAGCACGTGTGGCCGATCTCGCCCACGGTGAGGCCTACGAGCGCGCGCTCGAAGAGATCGTTGCGTTGCGCACTGACCCGTATCACGCGGCCGAGCAGTTACTGTCGGAAGGATGATCGGCGTCACGGTCGGCTACGACCTGCTCTTTCTTATTCACGTGGTGGTCGCGGTCGCGAGCCTGACCGTTCTGGTCGTGATGCGCTCGAGCGCCATGGCCATCGTGCGCGGCGCCGACAGCTCGACCCAGAGGACCCGCTTTCCCCGGCGGCGTAACTGGGCGGCCCGGCTGGTGCACATCCTGCCCCTCACGGGGCTCGCGATGTCGCTCTCGGGAACCAGCGACGTGTCGCTGACGCGCCCGTGGATCATCGTCGGGATCCTCTGCTACCTCGCCGCGGCCGGCCACCTCGAGGCGCGCACCCTGCCGCTCGAGCGGGTGGTCGCCGAGGTGATCGATCACGACGGCGTCGCCTCGCCCGAGCGGGGACGACAGCTCGTGCGCTCAGTCGACACGCTGCTCGCGATCATCGCGGTCGCCCTGCTCGCGATGCTGATCCAATTCTGACGTGGACGAGAGCCACCGCGACCACGACGCGGTGGCCGCGGCGGTGCGCAGTCGCTACTGGACACCAGCGCCCTCGATGGGATACCTCGTGGAGCCGCGCCCCTATGGGGCTCTCGCGACGCTCGGCGGCGCGCGTCGCGCCATCGTCGGCGTCGATGACCTGTCCGACGGCGACGTCGCGGTGCTACTGGCCGACGATGCCACCCAGGTGTGGGTTGAAGTCCGCCAGCGCGATGAGCCTCTGACCCCGAGGCTCGCGAACGCGGGGTACGAGGCGGGACCCGCGACGACGTATCGCGCGCTGGTGGGCGAGGTGCGCGCGGTAGCGCCCGCGGGCTGGTGCTGAAACCGGCGCGCGATCCCGTGGACTTCGCCTGGCGCAAGCTCACCTACTTCGCTGACGGCTCGCCCCCGAGCGAGGACGACCTGGCCCGCGAGATGGCCACGCGCGAGGGCGAGCGTGACCTGGCGGACTTTTACCTCGTTCAAGTGCACGGCGAGGTGGCGGCGATCCTCGCGGCCTATCGCGGTGAGGACGTGACGGCCTACCTGCTCGCGAGCGACCCGACCCGCCGCGGCTGCGGCGTGGGCTCGGGCGCGCTGGCGGCCTGGGTGAAGTCGACGCCGGCGCGCTCGCACGTGATCAACGCGCTCGACGGCGGTCGTCCGGAACAGCTCTATCGGCGTCTGGGCTTCACCGATGAGGTCTACTGGTACCGGCGCTTCGAGAGGGCCTAGGCGAGGAACGAGGCGCGTCCGACCATGCCGGCGGCCACCGTCGCGTTGGTCACCTCGTCGATCAAGACGAAGCTGCCGGTCACGCGGTTGTCGCGGTAGTCGTCGACCGCGAGCGCGTCAGCGGTCGCCAGACGCGCCAGGCCGATCTCGTTGGTCGAGAGCTCATTGGTCGCCTCGACGTTGAGCGTGCCGATGTCGATCACTCCGTCGAGCGAGGCCACGCGCGCCGGGGTGGTGCGTGTGGTGTGCTTGACGCGAAGGCGGTGTCCCGCCTCGAGGGGGGCGTCGCCGAACCAGCAGATGGTCGCGTCGATCTCGCGGGTGACCCGCGGCAGGGGAGCGATCGCGAGCAGGTCGCCGCGCCCGGCGTCGGTGTCCTCCGCGAGGGCCACGTCGACCGAGAGCCCGGCGACGGCGTCGTCGCGCTCTCCGGTGCCCGAGCGGATCGCGGTCACGGTCGTCGTTACGCCCGCCGGCAGCAGGGTCAACGTGTCGCCGACGCTGAGCGTGCCGCCGTTCATCATGCCGGCGTAGGTGCGCCCGCCGCCGTCTTGGCGCAGGACCCACTGGATCGGCAAGCGCGCGGCGCTGGCGCTCTCCCAGACGCCGGCGTCGGCGGCCTCGAGGGCCGCCAGTACCGTCGGACCGTCGTACCACGGGCTCTCGGTGGAGGGGTCGACGACGTTGTCACCATAGAGGGCCGAGACTGGCACGCACAGGTGACTCGAGAATCCCAGCTCGGCGGCGATGGTGTCGACCTCGTCGACCACGCCCTGGTAGGCGGTGGGCGACCAGTTGACGCTGTCCATCTTGTTCACCGCGACGACGAGGTTGCGCACGCCGAGCAGGGCGGCGATCACCAAGTGGCGGCGCGTCTGCTCCTTGAGCCCGTGGCTGACGTCGACGACGACGAGCGCGAGGTCGGCCGTCGAGGCGCCGGTGGCCATGTTCTTCGTGTACTGGACGTGGCCGGGGCAGTCCGCGATGATGAACTTGCGCGCGGGCGTGGCCGCGTAGCGGTAGGCGACGTCGATGGTGATGCCCTGCTCGCGCTCGGCGCGCAGCCCGTCGGTCACGAAGCTGAGGTCGAGATCGCCGACGCCGCGTTTTTGCGAGGCGTGCACGACCGCGTCGAGCTGGTCGTCGAAGAGCTGGCGGGTGTCGACTAGCAATCGGCCGATCAAGGTCGACTTGCCGTCGTCGACCGAACCGATCGTCGCCAGGCGTAGCAGGTCCATGGTGGTCTCGCCCATTTAGAAGTAGCCCTCGCGCTTGCGGTCTTCCATCGCGGTCTCGCTGAAGCGGTCGTCGGCGCGCGTCGCGCCGCGCTCAGAGACGTTGGCGGTTGAGACCTCGTGAACGATCGCCGCGAGCGTGTCAGCGCTCGACTCGACGGCGCCGGTGCAGTTGGCGTCGCCGACGGTGCGAAAGCGCACGGTTTTCCACTCGGTCGTCTCGCCCTCGCGCGGCACCACGTGGGGCCCGACCGCGAGCCACATCGAGTCGCGGCGCAGCACTTCGCGCCGGTGCGCGAAGTAGATGGAGGGCAGATCCATGCGTTCGCGCTCGATGTACTGCCAGACGTCGAGTTCGGTCCAGTCCGAGAGCGGAAAGGCCCGCAGGTGCTCGCCGTGGTTCACGCGGCCCTGGTAGAGCTGCCAGAGCTCGGGGCGCTGGGCGCGTGGGTCCCACTGGCCGAAGCTGTTGCGAAAGGAGAGGATCCGCTCCTTGGCCCGCGCCTTGTCCTCGTCGCGGCGCGCACCACCGAAGGCGGCGTCGAATCCGTGCTCGGTGATCGCGTCGAGCAGGGTCACGCTCTGGAGCCGGTTGCGGCTGCCGAGCGGGCCGGGGTCGACCACGCGGCCCTTGTCGATTGAGTCCTGCACGCTGGCTACAACGAGGCGCGCGCCGAGGCGCTCGACCGTGCGGTCGCGGAACTCGAGGACCTCGGGGAAGTTCTGGCCGGTGTCGACGTGCATGACCGGGAAGGGGAGCCGCTGGGGGCTGAAGGCCTTGACGGCGAGGTGCAACAAGACGGCGGAGTCCTTGCCACCGGAAAAGAGCAGCACCGGCCTCTCGCATTCGGCCGCGACCTCGCGCAGGATGAACATCGCCTGGGATTCGAGGGCGTCGAGGTGGTCGAGGGAGGGGTGAGTGCGCAGAGGGGTGACAGTCATGACTAAGGGAACTCCCGGGATACTCTATTAATCCACTAGATTATAGTAGAGATATCTCGGGAGACCCATGATTTCAGCAGAGCCCAGACTACTAGAGCACCTGACGAAGGCCGCGGCGCGTCTCGAGCACGCCAGCCCGCACGAGATCCTCGATTGGGTGTTCGTCAACTACTCCGACGTGGCCATGGCCTGCTCCTTCGAGGACGTTGCGCTGTTGCACATGGTTCGTGAGGTGCGTGCGAACACTCCGATCATCTTTCTCGACACCGGTGGACACTTCCCCGAAACGCTCGAGTTCATGCGCCGCCTCGAGCGCGACTGGTCGCTCAACGTCGTGGTCACCACGGCGCCCGCGTCGGCGCCGGTGTGCGGTGAGACCGGCTGCTGCGCCGCGCGTAAGGTCGAGCCGCTGCGAAAGGCCCTCGCTGGTCGCGACGCGTGGGTCACCGCGGTTAAGCGAGTGGACGCGGTGACGCGTGCGCAGATGCCCGTCGTCTCCTGGGACGAGAAGTTCGAGTTGGTTAAGGTCAATCCGCTCGCCACGTGGAGCGATGACGACGTGAGTTACTACCTCACGGCGAACGATTTACCGACGCACCCACTGTGGAGCGAGGGCTACGCGTCGATCGGCTGTGCGCCCGTCACTCAGAAGCCCCTCGACGCCCGCGATCGACGTTCGGGACGCTGGGCGGGATCGGCCACGATGGAATGTGGCCTCCACGAGGCCTAACATCCACCATTTTCGAAATCTTCGGCAGTACATTTGACGGCAATGTCACGTGGATTACTTGGGGAGTTCGCCGAATGATCCTGGTCATCCTCGCTCTGGCGTGGATCGTGTTTCTCGCCCCCGTCGTCGTGCGAAAGATTCGTGACATGGGATCGGATCGATCGATCGACCACTTCCACGCCGAGCACGAGGTTCTCAGCCGCCAGGGATACGCCGTCGAGCCCGCCTACCGCCTCGACGAGTACGCCTCGGCACAGCCCGCGCCCGTTCGCCGCGCGCCGGTTGCCGAGGCTCGCCCCGCGCGTCCGCGTCTGACCGTTGTCAAGGACGATGACACCTACCGGTCACTGGAGTCGCGCCAGTCCTGGCAGGAGTGGAGCGAGGACTACGACTACGACCGCACTGAGACATCTCGACCGGTGCGCGAGAACCGCTACGCCTCGGCCTACTCCGCGGTGCCGCGCGAGTTGCCTCTCGAGACCCGTCACGAGCCGGTGCGAGCTGCACGCTCGATGCGCCGGCGTCGGCGGGTCATGATCACCCGCTTGGCTCTGGCGACGTTCGTCATCACCGCGGCGGCACTGGTGTCGGGTATCTCGCTGGTCTTCGACCTCGCCGTCGTGACCTGGCTGGCCGACGTCTGCTACCTCGCCCTGGCCCTCTTCGCCCTCTCCCAGGGGTACCTGTCCGAGGCGTCGGTGGGACTGGGACGTTCGCGCCACCTCGCTCCGGTCGAGCCGCTCTATCGCGACGACGACGAGGACGGGCGTGGCCACGCGGCCGGCGGTTACGAGCGCTACGAGCAGTACGAGGACTACGAGCACGTCGCGGGATCGGGCTGGGCCCACGCGACATCGCCCCGCTACGCCCTGGGTTAAACTGGTGATCCCTCGGGGGTGTAGCTCAATTGGTAGAGCGCTACGTTCGCAATGTAGAGGCAGTGGGTTCGAATCCCATCACCTCCACCACGGGGCCGGCCGTCTCCTTCGTCCGCCGCACTGGGCGCTAAGGCCCGCTGCGCGCTGTCGCCGCCGGCCCGTATTTCTGGCGCGTGGCGGCATCGGCCGCAACCGTTCCGTCTGAGGGACGACCCTACGCTTGGTGTGTGAGCCGTGCGTACACTTACGCGTTGTACAGCCAGTTGACCTTGCTCGTCTTCGTCGGAGTCTGCCTCGCACTGCACCCAGGGTTAGTGCTCAAGTGGAACGAAGCGGGACTGAGCAACTACGGCATCCACATTCGCACCGCGATTCCCTACTCGCTCGCCTTTGCCGGCAGCGCGGCCCTCGCCGTGATGGCGGCGCGAGCCACTCCCACCGATACGCGAGCGCGGATCGTCCTGCGCGCGATACTTCGCGCCTACGCACTCGTGAGCGTGCTCGCCCTTTTCAGCACGTACGGCTACACGATGAATTCAACGCTCCGCCACGTTCACATGGCGGCGGGCATCACGGTCATGGCTTTTGAACCGCTCGCCTCCGTTTGGCTCTACCGACAGCTCCGCGGGTTCCGCCACGACGCGCTCTGGCTAATCCTCGAGCTCGCGGGACTGTTGCTCGCCGCGATCGATCTGCTCGCCTTACTGCACGTGCTCTTCCTCGCCCAGGCCCTGACCGGCGTCAGCTTCGGCGTCCTCCTTGTACACGCGACCCAGCGGATCGCAGTCCCCACCCTGAGGTGAGTCAGCTCGACGTCGCGCTGCGGCCAAAGCGCAGCACGCTCGCGAAGAGCGCCAGGTCGACGCACGCCAGTACGGCGATCGCGAAGGGGACGACCCGCACCCCCTGATGTGCGACGAGGAGGTCGATCGCCCCGGGACCGAGGATGCCGCCAGCCATGTTGAAGAGGATGAGCAGCGACATGCCGTCGCTGTCGTGGGGGGTGACGATCGAAAACCACATCAGGCCCATCGGAAAGACTGACGCCAGGATCATCCCCAGCGCGGGATAGCCGACCGGCGCGACGGCGCTCGAGGAAATGGACAGCCCCGCGATGATCGCGAGGATGAGGCTGCCGAGGACGACGGCCTGCGCCGAGAAGAGACGGTGTAAGACACCTCCTAGGGATCGAATCACGGTCATGCCGATCCAAAAGCCCGCGGTGACCACGATCGCCACGTGGTCGCTGTAGCCCGCGCCGTGCAACTGACTGGCCATCCACCCCGACGAGCTCGACTCGAGCGCTTCGTAGAACACATAGGCGACGATGAACGTCGCGAGAATCCGGCGTCGTCTCGCGGCGTCGATGCTCGAGCGCACGCGCGACTCTTCGCGATGCGGTCGCGCGTGCACTCCGCCGGTCGCGACTGCGAGCAGCGCGGAGAGGACTGCGAGCGTCGCGAAGACGCCGGGGTAGTGGGCGGGCTTGATGGCCGCGAGGACTAGCGGCGTGATGATCGCCCCCACGCCATAGGCCGCGTTGGCGACACTTAGGCGAACCGCGCGACCAACCTCGGGCGTACGCGCGAGCAACGTGTTGACCGTGATCGTGACCGCGCCGAAGCCGAGTCCCAGGATGAAGATGCTCGCGAGGAGGAGACTCCAGCGCGTCGCGAATGACGCTCCGCCCGCTCCGAGGGCGATGACGAGCAAGGCAACGCGCAAGACCCTCCCGCCCGCGAGGCGCTTGACGCCGAGCCATCCGGGGACGACGCCCAGGAGAGCGCCGGCGAAGAAGACGCTGAGGATCCGGCCTGCGACGGCGGGCGAGATTTGGAACCGCTGCCCGAAAGTGATGAGCAGGGGGCCGAGTAGCGACGCGCTCGCGCCGATGAGGATGAAGCTCAGCGCCGTCGCGGCGAATCCCGCGCGCGTCATGATGACAGTGGTGGGGGTTTCGAGGGCGGGGGGCGAAGGATCCACGACGAGCGCGAGTCTAGGTAGCGCTGGCTCCTCGGGCGAAGCGAGACTCTCTACACTGCCTGCGTGACTCTTTCGTCGCGCGACGTGCGCGAGGCCATCTTGTCGGTTGACATCGGTGCGACCTCGATCAAGCTCTGCGTGTTAGACGAGCGCGGTGAACTTGTCGAACCGCTGCAGACGGTGCCCACCCCCTACCCGTGTCCGCCGTCGCGCTTGATCGAGGTCGTCGTCCGCCAGATCGATGAGCGTGGCTGTGACCGAGTCGGCGTGGGCTTTCCGGGGGATATGGTCGAGGGCCGGGTGCTCGAGCCGGGCAATCTGGCGCGCGTGGGTGGAATCACGACACCAGTGGACCCGGACATCGAAATCCAGTGGCGCGACTTCGATCTGCAGGCGGCGTTGCGCGCAGCGACCCATCGTGACGTTCGCGTCGTCAACGACGCCACGTTGGCGGCTTACGGCTGTACCGAGGGGCGCCACGTGGAACTGGTCTTCACACTAGGAACCGGCTTTGGTATTGCGCTAGTCGTCGACGGACACCCGGTGAAGATTCGCGACGTTGGCGCCGAGATGTTCGTCGACGGCGAAACCTACGACGAGGCCCTGGGCGAGCCGTCGCGGGCGGCCGACGCGGTTCGATGGCGCGAACGACTGCACGAGGCCGTAGCCGGCTTCTGCACCGAATTTTCGGCTGACGTGATCCACTTCGCCGGGGGTAACGCCCGCCACGTCGAGCCATCGGACTTCGGTGATGTGGGAGTGCGCGTGGTGGTGAACGATAATCTGGCGACGATGCGCGGAGCCCTGCGGCTCTTTCACATGGTGGACTCGTAGCGGGAACGACGGGCGCGAAGAGCGCCGCTACGCTACGTGCATCTAACGAACCTGTGGTGGGACCCGATGACGACGCACTTCGAAGATGAGATCAGGTCCCAGGGCGCTGTACTGCGCTCACGCGCCGCGGCGGGAGCGACGCAGGCCGAACGCGTCGCGGGTTCGTGGGCGTCGGTGACCCACGCTCTGGTCGCCGCGCGCGGCTCGTCGGACAACGCCGCGCGCTACTTCCAGTACGTGGCGGGTCAGGAGTGCGGACTCCTCGTCGCCCTGGCCGCTCCGTCGCTCTTCGAGGGTGTGAGTCCGATACGACTTGCCGGCGCGGGCGTGCTCGCCATCTCCCAGTCGGGTCGATCGCCGGGGATGGGCGAGGTCGTCGCCGTGGCACGTGCGCAGGGGCGGCCCAGCGCCGCACTGACCAATGATCCCGACTCGCCGCTCGGTCGCGCGGCCGAACTCACGATCGATCTCGCGGCCGGACCGGAGAGGGCGATCGCCTCCACCAAGACCTTCTCGGCCACCTGGCATGCCCTCAGTCAGTTGGTCGGCGCCCTTCGTCGCGCGCCCCTGGAGGGCATTGACGACCTGGCCGACGCAGTCGACGCCGTTGTCGACTGGGCGCTCGGCGCGTCGCTGCCGGTGGACCTGCTCGACGTGCCGCGCGGCCTCACGTTCCTCGGTCGCGGGGTGGGCTACGCGGCGGCCAGCGAGGTCGCCCTCAAGGTTCGCGAGGTCACGGGGGTGCGCGCCGAGGCGTTCTCCGTCGCCGACTTCCTCCACGGACCGATCGGCGCCGATGGCGAAGCTACGGCGACGATACTCGTGGTCACCGACGAGGTCAGTGACGCCATCGCTGACGAGGTGCTCTCGACGAGCCGACGTCTGGGCGCGGCGACCGTCGTGATCCGCCCCCCGAGTCGCCGCAGCCTCGCCGCTGACGCCGAGATCGTGCTGCCCGGCGCGAGTGCCAATTGGTCCACTGGATTGTTCGGGGTCATCCTCGGTCAGGTGCTCGCCCTTCGCCTGGGGCAGCGCCGGGGCCGGGCGATCGACACCTCACCGGTGCTTAACAAGGTCACCCTCAGCGCCTGATGCCACCGCGCGACCGCACCCCGATGGTGAGAGGTGAGAATAGTTCGCGCCGATTTAACAGGTTTTGTTAAATTCTCTCACTTTTGGGTTGCTAGATGTTAAGAGTTCACATATTGTGACTTCGTGGGCGGTGCCATCAGCGACTCGTCGGGCAGTAATGTCCTGCGATCAAACGGTGCGCCGAGCGCAATGTGAACTGGGGATTCGCGGATTCCCACTAGGGAGGAGTTTCACTGTGAGGAAAAAGATACGGGCGGGCCTGTTCAGTTCAGCGCTCGCACTGGTCGCGGGGGCCTGCATAGCGGTAACTCCCGGTGTGCTCGCCTCGAGCACGGCGGGCGCGGCGACGCAGGTGCCGCTGAACCTGGCCAACGAGCAGGGCATGCTCTGGCCCTGCACGTTCAACCCGTTCATCCCGTCGTCGGCGCCCTATTCGGTGGGCGTGACGTACGAGACGCTCGAGTTCGTTAACTCGCTCCAGAGTGGCAAGGTGACGCCGTGGCTCGCGACGTCCTCGGCCTGGAGCAACGACAACAAGACGTTGACCTTCACGATCCGTCCAGGCGTGAAGTGGTCCGACGGTAAGCCCTTCAGTGCGGCCGACGTCGTCTACACCTTCAATCTCTTGAAGAAGTACCCGGCCCTTGACTCCAACGCGGTGTGGTCGGTCCTTTCGCACGTCAAGCAGTCGGGTGCGAACAAGGTGATCTTTACCTTCTCGACCTCGGCGGTGCCGTACTTCTACTACGTGGCTGGTCAGGTACCTATCGTCCCTCAGCACCTATGGAGTTCGATCGCCAATCCGGTGACCAACCCGATCTCGCACCCTGTGGGTACGGGAGGGTACCTGATGAGCAAGTGCACTCCGCAGAACATCCAGTGGACGAACAACCCGCACTACTGGCAAGCGGGCAAGGCCGTTGTCAAGACCGTCAACATGCCGGCGTTCCTGTCGAATAACACCTGCAACGAGTACCTGGCCACCGGTCAGTCGCAGTGGGGCTCGCAGTTCATCCCGAACATCCAGAGCTACTACGTGGCTAAGAAGCCTGGCAACAGTTACTGGTTCCCGCCGGTGGCGAACGTGTCGCTCTTCCCGAACCTGACCACGGCGCCGCTGAATGACGTCGCGGTGCGCCAGGCGATCAGCTACGGCATAAACCGGCCGACGGTGTCAAAGATCGGCGAGTATGGCTACGAGCCGCCCGCGAGCCAGACGGGAATCGTCGCCCCGACCTTCAAGTCCTGGTCATCACCGGCCGCAACCGCGGCTTTCGGCGCGTCGTACAACCCGACCAAAGCCAAGTCGATCCTCAAGTCCGACGGTTACAAGCTCGGTAGCGACGGTGTCTTCGCCAAGAACGGCAAGAAGCTCGCCGTGACCATCATCACCAACGGCGGTTACTCCGACTGGGTGGCGACGGTCCAAGTGATTGCTGCGGAGCTGAAGAAGATCGGCATCGCCGCCACGGTGAGCCCGATCGCGTCGACCAACTTCTACTCCGACGTCTACGCCGGCAAGTTCCAGCTGGCCTACAACGTCGAGACCGGCGGGCCAACGCCGTTTTACGAGATGCGTCAGTGGATGTACTCGAAGAACTCCGCGCCGATTGGTACAGCAGCGGCGTCGAACTGGGAGCGCTTTAATAGCCCCAGCGTCGACAAGTTGCTCGCGGACTACGGCGCGACTACCAGCGTCGCCAAGCAGCACACGATCGTCAACAAGCTCCAGATGGTGATGATCAAGCAGTTGCCGGTGATCCCGGTGCTCGAAGAGGTCGACTGGTTCCAGTTCAACTCGAAGGCCTTCACGGGCTTCCCGAGCGCGTCGAACCCGTACGCACAGCCTGGGTTGTACAACATCCCGGACTGGGGCTACGTGCTCGACAACCTCAAGCCGGTCAAGTAGTTGTTTGCTGAGCTGAGTCGGGGAGATGAGATTTCTAGTTCGCCGCGTGGGCTTCCTCTTGGTAGCTCTCTGGGCCGCACTCACGGTGAACTTCTTCATCCCCCGACTCATGCCCGGCAACCCGGCGCAGGCCATGATGGCCCAGTTCCGGGGACACGTGAATCCCAGCGCGCTGGGCGCTCTCGAAGCGGCCTTTGGGGTTAACACCCACCAGAGCTTGTTGTCTGCCTACGTGTCCTATGTCGGAAACACGTTCCAGGGCAACTTCGGCATCTCGACGAGCTACTTCCCGCTGCCGGTCAGCTCGGTCATTATGCGAGCGCTGCCGTGGTCGATCGGTCTCGTGGGCCTCAGTACCGTGTTGGGCTTCATCATCGGCACCGCGATCGGCGCGATTTCCGCGTGGCGACGCGGCGGACTGCTCGACAGCGCGCTGCCGCCGGTGTTCATCATCATCTCCGCGTTTCCGTACTTTTGGGTGGGCCTGCTCTCGATCTGGTTCTTCGCTCTCACCCTGAACTGGTTCCCGCTGCTCGGGGGTTACTCCGAAACGGCGACACCCGCGTGGACCTGGTCGTTCGTGGGCGACGTCTTGATCCACGCGGTGCTACCGGCGTTCACGATCCTCATCACGTCGATCGGCGGTTGGATCCTCACGATGCGCAACAACATGATCACCGTCGTGGCCGAGGACTACGTGAAGATGGCCCGGGCCAAGGGCCTCAAGCCCCGTCGAATCCTCTGGCATTACGCCGGGCGCAACGCCCTGCTGCCCAACTTGACCGGCTTTGCCATGTCCCTCGGTTTCGTGATCTCCGGCGCCATTTTGGTCGAGTATGTCTTCAACTATCCGGGGCTGGGTTTCATGCTGCTCCAGGCGGTCCAGAGCGAGGATTATCCCCTCATGCAGTCGCTCTTTCTTCTCATCACCGTCGCGGTCTTGTTCGCAATCTTCCTCTCCGACGTTGCTACGGCGATCCTGGACCCGCGGACCCGGAGCAGCACGTGAACATCCTCCTCAGCGTCGGACGCGCGTTGCGCCGTGGCGCGGCCTTCTTGCGCCGCGACAAGAAAGCCGCCGCGGGGTCGATCATTCTCTTCATTTTGCTCGTCATCGCGATCTTCCCGAACTGGTTCACTCCCCATGACCCGGCGGCCGAGGTCTTCACCCCGGGCGTCGGACTGTCCTGGTCGCACCCGCTGGGCACCACGTCCTTCGGCCAGGACGTCTTCAGCCAATTGATTGCGGGCACTCGCCAGAGTGTTTTCATCGCCTTGATCGTTGGCCTCTTTTCGACGGTGATCTCGGTGATCGTCGGGGTCAGCGCCGCCTACATCGGCGGCTGGCTCGACGATCTACTCTCGATGCTCACCGACGTCGTCCTGGTCATCCCCACGTTCCCTCTCATTATCGTGATCACCGCGTACTTGAAGAACGCGAGCTTCTGGCTGATGGTGGGCGTGCTCGTCTTCACCGGATGGTCCTACGGCGCGCGCCAACTGCGCGTTCAAGCCCTGTCACTGCGAAATCGCGACTACCTGCTCGCCGCCAGGGCCCGTGGCGAGTCGAGTTGGTACGTGATCGTCGTCGAGCTGCTACCGCCGATGACCTCTCTGATCGTGGCGAACTTTCTCGGTGCGGCCCTGTACGCGGTGCTCGCGTCGGCGGGTCTGCAGTTCGTGGGGCTCGGCAACATCAACACTGAGTCCTGGGGCACGATGCTCTATTGGGCCCAGAACAATGAGGCGCTGGCGACCGGACTGCCCTTGTGGGCGCTGGCGCCAGGTATCGCCATTGCCGTCTTGGGCAGCGCCCTCGCCCTGCTCAACTACGCGTTTGACGAGGTCGCCAATCCGGCGCTTCGTCCGGTGACGCGCCGACGCGCCAAGGCGGTGGCGTGAGCAGCCTGCTGAGCGTGCGCGATCTGCGCGTGGACTACGAGACCCCGGCTGGCCCGGCACGGGCGGTGAGCGGCGTGTCCTTTGATTTGGCGCGCGGCGAGTTCCTCGCGATCGTCGGTGAATCGGGATGCGGCAAGTCGACAATGCTCTTCGCAATCGCCCAACTCCTGACTTATCCGGCGAGTCAGGTCGGCGGCACCGTGACCTTCGAAGGCGTGGACTTGACCACGCTCAGACCCGAAGAGCTGCGCCAGCATCGCTGGCGGGACTTCTC
The DNA here is from genome assembly GCA_021784205.1 of Actinomycetes bacterium. The sequence goes on along the minus strand of JAJXTB010000005.1, from coordinate 23,224 downwards.
GGTCGTCATGCAGAGTGCGATGAATGCGCTCAATCCGACGATGTCCATCGGCGCACAGTTGGCCGACGTGTGTCGAGCCCACACCGACTGGGACGCCGCCCGCATCACGCAGCGCTGTGCCGAAGTCCTGGCCATGGTTTCGATCGACCCCGCTCACCTCAAGAGTTACCCCTTCCAACTGTCGGGTGGTATGCGACAGCGCGCGATGATCGCAATGGCCCTGCTACTCGAACCCAAACTGGTGATCATGGACGAACCCACGTCGGCGCTCGACGTCGTGGCCCAGCGCTCACTGATGCGCCAGGTCCAGGCACTGCGAGAGCAGCTCGGTTTCTCGGTCCTCTTTGTGACCCACGACATGAGTGTGGTGTCGCACTTCTCGGATCGCCTCGCCGTGATGTATGCCGGTGAGGTGGTGGAAATGGGCTCGACCCGTGCGGTCTTCGACGACCCCCAGCACCCGTACTCGCACGGACTGATGGACGCCTTTCCGTCGCTGCTGGGCGCGCCGCGCGTATTGACCGGCATCGCCGGCAATCCGCCGTCCCTGGTGAATCCGCCGGGGGGCTGCCTGTTCGCCGCGCGCTGCGCGCAGGTCATGGACGTGTGTCGCAGTGTGCACCCCGAACTCCTCGAGGAAGACGGGCGCACGGTGCGTTGTCACCTGTTCCATCCGGTGGCGTCGTGAGCGAGACCATCCTCGGCGTCGCGGGCCTGTCGCGCTTCTTTCGCGTGGGCGGATTCCGCTCTCGCGGTATCTTGCACGCGACTGATGACGTCTCCTTCAAGGTCGGCGCGGGTGAGATCGTAGCGTTGGTGGGCGAGTCGGGTTCGGGCAAGTCGACAATCGCTCGCGTCCTCGCCGGCCTCTATCCGCCCACGGCAGGTTCGATCACCTTTGAGGGCCAATCGGTCGGGCGTCACTCGAGCCGACGGGTGCGCGGTCGCATGCCGATGGTCTTCCAGGATCCCTTCGGTTCGATCAATCCTGTGCTGCGAGTCGGGCATAGTCTCGAGCGCTCGCTCAAACTGCACCGCAGCGAACTGAACGCCGCCGCGCGCTACGAGGAGGCGATCGCCCTCGTCGAGCGGGTCGGTCTGACCCCGGGGGCCGAGGTCCTACGTCGATTCCCCCACGAACTTTCCGGCGGCCAACGCCAGCGACTGGGCTTCGCGCAGGCGCTGGCATCGCGTCCGTCGTTGATCCTGGCCGATGAGCCGGTCTCGATGCTGGACGTGTCAATCCGCATCGGACTGCTCAACGTGATGAAGGACCTGCGTGACCGCGAAGGCGTCTCGCTCCTCTACATCACCCATGATCTCGCCAGCGCGCGCTACGTGGCGGACCGGATGATAGTCCTCTATGCCGGGCGCATCGTCGAAGAGGGGTTGACCGAGGAAGTCATCTCCTCGCCCCAACACCCTTACACGCGCCTGCTGATGTCGACGGCTCCCGACCCACGACTGCCGTTATCCGACGACGCGAGCCTGACCGACTTGGGTGAGCCGCCCAAGGTCATCAACCCCGGACCGGGCTGTCGCTTCGCACCGCGTTGTCCGCTCGCGATGGACCAGTGTCGCGCGTCGACGCCGACGGCCGTAGCTCTCTCGCCCACTCAGCGGGTCGCCTGCTACGCGGTTACGCCGTGAGTGGACTCCTGCCGCGACCGAGACTCTTCTCGCCGTTAGAGGGCGTGGTTACCTGGACCTCGCCCTTGCGTGTGGTGGCCGATGCCGCCCTCGAGGGGGCCGCGCGACGCTTCGGCGCGGACCTCGCCGGCGCTCTTGGCTGGGAGGTCGTCGTCGACGTCGGGGACGCGGACGGCCAGATTGTGGTGCGCCAGACAGGCGACCTTGGTGACGAGGGTTACCGCCTTCAGGTCGATGACGTGACGATCATCGAGGCGACGTCGGCGGCGGGGGCGAGCTACGCGCTGACCACTCTGCGCCAGCTCGCCCCGGCGATCGCGTGGTCGAGCGCGCTCGCAATCGTGGGGTCCCTCGACGTCGCGCGCGCGAGCTGCGAGGACGCGCCGCGCTTCGCGTGGCGAGGGGTCCACCTCGACGTTGCGCGCCACTTCTTCGACGTGGCGACAGTGATGCGCTTTATCGACTTGATCGCCGCGCACCGACTGAACCGCCTGCACTTGCACCTCAACGACGACCAGGGCTGGCGCGTCGAGGTGCCGGGGTGGCCGCGACTCACAAAAGTGGGTTCGACGCGCCGCTCCTCGCCGGTGGGCCACGAGCGCGACGGCCTCGACGACGGCGTGTTTCACGGTGGGTTCTTCACTGACGACGACCTGGTGAGTCTGCGCGAGTACGCGGCGAGCCGCCACGTCGTCATCGTTCCCGAGATCGACCTGCCGGGACACGCTCAGGCGGCGATCGCCGCTTACCCCGAGTTGGGCAACACGGACGAGACCCTTGAGGTGTGGACGCGCTGGGGGATCTCCGAGCACGTCCTCAACGTCGAGGAAGCGACCTTCGCCTTCGCCGAGGCGGCGGTCGGGCACGTTGCTGACCTCTTTCCCGCGAGCCCAGTGCACATTGGCGGTGACGAGTGTCCGACTGTCGAGTGGGAGAACAGTCCCGCGGCGCAGCGCGTGATGGTCGAACGGGGCCTCACGTCGACGCGTGAACTCCAAGGCCTCTTCACGACGCGCCTCGGAACCCTGCTGCGACGGCGCGGGCATGAAGTACTCGCTTGGGACGAGGTCCTCGACGCTGACGTGCCCGACGGCACCGTGATCGTGGCCTGGCGCGAGGCCGCCAAAGGCGTCGAGGCGGCGCGCCGCGGATACGACGTCGTGATGGCGCCAATGCAGTCGCTCTACTTCGACTGGCTCAACAGCGGCGAGCTCGCAGAACCCGTCGCCATCGCGCCGGCACCCCACGTGACGACCTGGGAGAGCGTCTATGGCTTCGAGGTTGTCCCCGCGCGGCTCGAGGCGGAGTTGGCCCACCACGTGCGTGGTGCCCAGGCTCAGCTCTGGACCGAGTACATCGCGACGCGCGAGCACCTGGACTACATGGCCTTCCCGCGCCTGTGCGCGTTCAGCGAAGTTGTCTGGGGAACCGCCGGCGATCTCGAGGAGTTCCGCGGGAGATTGCGGACACACCTGGCCCGCCTCGACGCCATGGGAATCGCCTATCGGGCACTCGAGGGCTGATGGCCGTCACGGCGACTATCGCGGCCATGCGCTCGGGACTCACCCGGGAGCGCGCCGCAACCCCCGACGCGCTGCGTCGCGTCGACGTGGCGCAGATTGCCGAGACTCTCGTTGACCTTGGCCTGCCCGAGGACGACGTGCGCGAGGCCGTGAACCGCTGGGGTGACGTTGTGGCGAGCGAGGAGTGGACCAATTTGCTGGCGGGGATGCTCGCGATGATCGAACGTCAACGCGGCCAGATCGATGAACCCATCGCCATCTGGGATGACCTCGATGACGCGGGTCCCCCGGGGCGGCTCTTCTACGTCTATCTCGTGGCGCTCGCGAGTGCCGGAACCCGCGCCTTCCTCCGCCGCGCGGGCTTTCCCGAGGGTGTGGTGCGCGACAGTTTCGCGACCTTCGCGCGCCACGTCTCGTTGCATCAGCGCAAGCACGCGAGTTTCGGGGTGGACGCCGGGTGGTGGATGGTGCCGCTGTTGCGCGGTGAGTTCGTCTCCGTCGGCAGCCTGCAGTACCACCGGGTCACGCTCGGCGTGGGCAGCCTCGCGCCGCGTCCTTGGTACGGGGTTGACGACGTCGAACGTCTCGGCACTGGCTTCGCTCCCGGCGACCCTTCGATCGGACTGCACATCCCTGACGGCGCGGATCTCTCACCGCCTGCGGTGATGGACTCGCTCGAGCGGGCACGATACCTCTTGCAGCGAACCTGGCCCGTCGCCCAGCGCCGCTTGGTCACCTGTCAGTCCTGGATGCTTGACGATCGACTCGGCGACTGGATTGGCGAGGGGAATCTCGTCGCGTTTCAGCGTCTCTTCACACTCGTGAACGAGTGGCACGACGACGACGAGGATGTGCGCGAATTCGTGTTCCGCCCGCGCGAGAGCGCTCGGGCGACGGCCCTTCAGGACGTGGTGACGCGCCTCTTAAAGAGCGGCGGCCACTGGCGCAATCGCACTGGGTGGATCGCCTGGGACGTGCGCGACGAATGATGAGACCTGATGTCGTCAAACCGGTACTTTCGGACACGAAAGTGGGAAGAACCTGTGAAATTTTCTCAATAAATGGTTGCAGAGTGTTAAAAATTTACATAATCTGGACCCATGGACTCTAAGACCCGTCGGGGGATCATCGCCGAACGCCTTCGCCGCGAGGGCGAGGCGTCGATCGCCGAGCTCGCGGTCCACTTCGGCACGTCGGAGATGACCATTCGCCGCGACCTCGACCTGCTCGAGATGGAGGGGTTGGCACGACGCGCGCGCGGCGGCGCGATCTCGGTCCAGAGTCGATCCTTCGAGCCGCCAGTCCTCCAGCGCGCGGCGCACCAGGCGGAGGCTAAGCGACGCATCGGCGCAGCCGCGGCTGCGATGTTGCGCGAGAACGAGACCATCGTGCTCGACGTGGGAACCACCACCCACGAGATGGCCAAGGCGATCCCCGAGACCCTATCTGTAACCGCGATCACCAGTTCGCTGTTGATCGCCACCGAGCTGGCGAGTAAGCCTCTCGTGCGCACGATCGTCACGGGTGGCGTGGTGCGCCACGGCGAGATGAGTCTGGTGGGCTTGCGGGCTATCAACTCCTTTGCAGACTTGCACTGTGACGCCGTGTTCCTCGGCGTGGCTGGCGTCAGTGAGGACGCCGGGCTGACCGAGTACAACCTCGACGACGCCGACGTTAAGCGTGCGGCACTCGCTTCGGGGCGACGCAAGATCGTGCTGGCCGACGCGTCCAAGATTGGTCGCGTCGCCCTCGTGACCATCGAGCCGGTCAGTGCGATCGACGTCCTGATCACCAATGCTTCACCCGACAACGAGGTCATCCGTCGCCTGCGCGACCAGGACGTCGAAGTCATCCACGTAGAGCCCTTCGCAGAGGAGAACGAATAGTGTCCCGGTTCCTCCAGTTATTTCCCAACGTCGCCAAGCCTCTCATCGCGATGGCTCACGTACCCCCGTTGCCGGGAACGCCACTCTACGACGCCGCGGCCGGCGTCCAAGGCCTGATTGATCACGTCAAGCGTGACACCGCGGTCCTGCTCGAGGGAGGATTCGACGCCGTTCTCTTCTGCAACGAGGGCGACCGGCCCTACCAGCTGCACGCGGGGCTCGAGGCTTCGGCGGTGATGACTCGCGTGGTCACCGAGTGCCGTCCGAGTGATCGTCCCTTCGGCGTGGACTTCCTTTGGGACGCGCAATGCGCGCTAGCGATCGGGGTCGCCACCGGAGCGGCGTTCATGCGCGAGGTCATCACCGGTTCCTGGGAGTCCGATATGGGTGCCTGGAACCCGGACGCCGCGGCGCTACTGCGCAATCGGCACAACTTCGGCCGCGACGACCTGGCGATCTTCGCCAACGTGACGCCCGAGTTTGCCTCGAGCATCGGCGGACGTTCACCCGCGCAGATGGCGCGCTCGACCGTCGTTTCGAGTTTGGCCGACGCGATCCTCGTCTCTGGTCCGATGGCGGGTAGCGAGCCCGACGTCGGGACCGTCGCCGACGTGCGCGACGCGCTCGATCCGTCGATCCCCGTGTTGCTGAACACCGGGGCCAAGGCCGGCACCATTCAGAGTTATCTCAAGCACGTCGATGGCTGCATCGTGGGCAGCGACCTCAAGCGCGACGGCTACACCTGGAACGAGGTCGATCCCGAACGCGTCAAGCGCTTCGTTGACGCGGCACGAAGTGCCTGACCCGACCCTCCTGCTCGGAGTCGATCTGGGCTCCTCGGGGGTGAAGGCAGTGTTGTTGGACCCGACCCGCGGGATCATCGCCTCGTCCTCGCGTGAAGTCACACTCTTCAGCGATCACGTCGGGTGGGCCGAGGCCGACCCGGACCAGTGGTGGCGAGCGATCTGTGAACTGGTGCCTGAGCTGTTAGCACGTGCTGTGGCGAGTGCGGGCGACGTGGCTGCGGTGGCGGTGTCCGGGATGGTGCCCGCAGTCCTCGTGACCGACGTGAACGGGCGGCCGCTGCGCCGGGCGATTCTCCAGAACGACGCGCGCGCGACGACCGAGATCGCCGAACTCCGCACGGCTCTCGCCGACGTCGACCTCTTGCACCTCACGGGATCGGTGCTCTCCCAGCAGTCGGTGGCCCCCACACTGCTGTGGCTCGCTCGCCACGAGCCCGACGTCTGGACCCGCACCGCCGTCGTCCAGGGCTCGTACGACTGGCTCGCGCGCGCCCTCGGGGCCGAGGTGCACGTCGAGGAGAACTGGGCCCTCGAGAGCGGACTCTTCGGACTGGATTGTGAGCCGCTGTCAGTGGTCGTCGATGCGATATCCGCCGACGTGCCGACCCCGCCGCCGGTTCGCGCGCCGGGCGAGGCGGTGGGCATGGTGAGTATGCACGCCGCGCGCGAGACCGGTCTCGCTGCGGGAACCGTCATCATCGTCGGCGGGGCTGATCACGTCCTCTCAGCGTTTGGCGCGGGTCTCGTCGAGCCCGGCGACTGCCTGGTCAAGCTCGGCGGGGCCGGTGACATCCTCGCGGTCAGCGAGGATGTCTTCGTCGACGAGCGCCTCTACCTTGACAAGCATCCCCAGCCCGGGACCTGGCTGCCCAACGGCTGCATGGCGACAAGCGGGTCGCTGCTGCGCTGGGAGCAGTCGCTCCTCGGCGGTGTCAGCCTGGTGGACCTCGACTCCGAGGCCGACGTCAGCCGACCCGGAACGCTGTTGGCGTTGCCCTATTTCCTCGGCGAGAAGACGCCGCTGCACGACCCGGACCTGCGCGGGGCGATCCTCGGGTTGCATCTGGCTACTACGCGCGGCGACGTGCACCGGACCTTCCTCGAGGCGATCGCCTACGGCTTTCGACATCACTTTGACGTTTTCGCTGACGGTGGCCTCGCGATCGGGCGTACGTGGGTCACTAATGGGGGATCGCGTTCTCGGCTGTGGCGCCAGATTCTCGCCGACGTCTTGAATCGCGACCTGGTGTCGATAATCGACCACCCCGGAGCGTCATTCGGCGCCGCGGTCATCGCCGGTGTGGGCAGCGGCCTGATCGCCGACTGGAGTTACGTCGAGGGCGCCCTCGAGCCCGACGAGGTGATCTCGCCCGACCCCTCGCACGTCGCCCTCTACGAGGAGCGCTACCACCAGTTCCTGGAATTCACTGACGTGACCACGCCGTTGGCTCACGCCCTAGCAAGGAGACAAAATGGCTAATCCGACCGCGGTCGTGACGGGCGCCGGCAGCGGCATCGGCGCGGCCATCGCGCGCGAGCTCGCGCGCCGTGGGCACTACGTCGTCGCCACCGACGTCAACCTCGACGCGGCTGTGGCCGTGGCCGCGTCGATCGGCGGCCGCGCTCTGAGCCTTGACGTCACCGACCCGGTGGCGTGCGAGGCCGTGGCTGGGGAGGTCGCCAACGAGCATGGGTCGATCGACGTGTGGATCTCCAACGCCGGGATCTCCAAGATGCAGGGCTTCCTCGAAGTGTCGCCCGCGGACCTCGTTCGCACCTTTGAAGTGAACACCTATGGCGTCTTCTACGCCGGCCAGTCGGCCGCGCGCGAGATGATCGCGCGCGGGACCCGCGGCTGCATCGTCAATACGGCCTCCATGGCCGCCAAACAGGGCCGGGTGCCGTTCCTCTCTGACTACGTGGCGAGCAAGTTCGCGGTGCTCGGGCTCACTCAGGCGATGGCTTACGAGCTCGCCCCCCACGGCATCAGGGTCAATAGCGTGTCGCCGGGATTCGTGGCGACCCCTATGCAGGAACGCGAGCTCGAGTGGGAGGCGGCGCTGCGCGGCACCGATGCCGCCGCGGTGCGGTCGATGTGGATCAACGACACGCCCCTCGGTCGGCTCGAGACGCCCGAGGACGTCGCCAAGGTCGTCGCCTTCCTCGTCTCCGAGGACGCCGCGTTCATCACCGGCGAGTCGATTTCGGTCAACGGCGGCGCGTTCATGGACTAGTTAGTCGCGAACGCGCACTACGACCTTGCCGCGCGGCTCAGCCTCGCCCAGTGGCCCGCGCAGGGCGCGCACCGCGTCGTCCGCATCATCGAGGGAGAAGCGATGCGTGATGAGAAACCCGGGGGAGAGTTCGCCCCGATTGACCAGTTCGACGACGGCTGCCCATGCGGCGCGCGTGTAGGAGAAGCTGCCTTGGAGGATGATGTCGTTGTTCACGAGGTGATCGGGGGCCAGTGGCACGGTCGTGCCGTGGGCGGGCAGGCCCAGGAGGATCACCTGGGCGCCGCGCGCGGCGAGGGAGAGTGCGTCGCTGACCGCGGTGGCGACACCGGCTGCCTCGATTACTAGATCGAAGGTCTCCGGTGGGGGAGTGATCAGAAAGTCGTCGGCCCCGGCGCGCAGCGCAAGGTCGCGTTGGGCGCCCCGTCGGCCCACGACGACGACGCGAGAGGGCGCGAATCGCCGCACCAGGTGCGCGGTCAGCAACGCCACGGTGCCGTCGCCGACTACCGCCACGCGGGCGCCGTCGGGAATCGCGAGGCGCGTCAGTGCCCGCCAGACGACGGCCATGGGCTCGACGAGCACGGCGTCGTCGTTGCTGACGTGCTCGGCGAGAACGTGGACGGCGCATGCGGGTACTTTTACGAGGTCGGCCAACGCGCCGGGGCGGGTGAAGCCGATCTCGTCGTAGACCACGCAACGATTCGTGTCGCCGCGCCGGCACTCGGGGCACCGGCCGCACGTGAGGACGCCCTCGACGACCACGTGAGTGCCGGTCGGACCGAGGGCGTGACCTTCGCGGAGTCGTCCGACCCACTCGTGGCCGATGACGAGGGGGTGGCGCACGTACGCCGGGTCGATGGTGTGATCAATGATCTCGAGGTCAGTGCCGCACACACCCACCAGGAGCGGTTCGACGAGGATCTCGCCGGCCGCGGCCGTCGGCTCGGGCCAGTCGCGGACCCCGGCGTCGTGGTCGACGACGAAGGCCCTCATCGCGCCGCTCCGCGCAGTAGTGAGGTGAGGCGGTTGGCGTGTTCACGGACGATCGTGCCCAGGCGTTGGACGTCGTGCAAAGAGACGTCCACCTTGAGACCCGTGACGCTGAGGGCGCCCACCACGTGGCCCTGATGATCGAAGATCGCCGAGCCCACACAGAACACTCCCTCGGCCTCCTCCTCGTCGTCGACGGCGAAACCGATGGTGCGCACCCGCGTCAGCTCGGCGCGTAGGTCGTCGGGGTTCGTGACGGTGTTGGCCGTGTAGCGGGGCATGCCCGACTCCGCCAGGATGTCGGCGACTTCGTCGTCGGGCAGGTTGGCGAGGATGGCCTTGCCGGCTGCCGTTGCGTGGGGCTGCTCGCGCTGACCGAGTGGAGCGTGAAAGCGCACTGAGCCCGAGCCGTCGATGCGCTCGACGAACACGGGAAAGCCGTTCTGGTTCATCGCCAGTCGGACGGTCATCCCGGTTGTGGAGGCGAGGTCACGTAGCACGGGCAGCCCCACCTCGGCGATCGAGGTCTGTTGGCCGACGAGGTCGCCGAGGCGCAGCAGTGTCAGGCCCAACACGTAGCGCGGGCCGGGGTCGACCGAGCGCAGGTAGCCCGACGCCGTGAGGGTTCGCGCCAGGGCGAGCGCGGTGCTCTTGGCGACGCCCAGTCGCTCGGCCATCTCCGTGATGTTCATTCCGCTCGGTCCCGAGTCGGCGATCATGTCGATGATGGCGAGGGCGCGGGCGACGGACTGCACTTGGTAGCGCTCGGCCTGCGGAGGGGTGGCAAGTTTCGGCATTACGCAACACTATACAGTAATTCCGATGAATCTGTGTTGACTGACTTGACGCTCCTGTTGTTTCATGGTTTTATGGTGTCATTCCTACCGACATGAGTTTTGTATTACCGAACAGACGGTCACGCATCGGTGACCGGGCCGCCACGGCACGTCTCCGGGCGAGCGAATTGATCGAGCGGCGCACGGCACGCGGACTCCTGCTGACGCGACCCGGTGGCGTCAACTGGCGCACCGGAGGTCTCTCGGACCCGATCGATCTCGCGGCCGCGAGTGATCCCGTCTGGACGCTTGACACACCATCGGGTGCTGCACTCATCACCAGCGAGATCGAGGCGCCGCGCCTGGAGCGCGACTTTCGTGTCGCCGAGCTCGGATGGGAGCTGGTGGCGGTGCCCTGGTACGACCACGCGGCACCCGCGCGTGCCGCGAGTGAGTTCGCCGGCTGTGCGGTCGCGGATCTTCTCTGTGATGACGTGACGCTCGGGCGTGCTGCACTTGACGACGTCGTCGCGGCACGACTGGTCCTTAGCGACGGCGAGTGCGCCGACCTGGTTGAGTTGGGAGACCTCGTGGGTCGCGCCTTGGCCGAGGGCGTGGAGGCGTGGACCCCGGGCGCGACGACGGACTACGACGTGGCAGCGGTTGTTTCGGCGGCCCTTGCACGCGAGGGAGCGGCGGCGGTGTGTCTGATCGTCGGGGGCGACGAGCGACTGCGCCAGGTGCGCCACCCGCTCGCCGTGGGCGAGGTCGTGCGCGAGGCGTTGATGGTCGTGGTCGTAGCCCGCCGTGCCGGCCTGCACGCGGCCGCGACGCGCCTCGCCGTAACGCACGCGGACGATGAAATCGTCGATCTCTCTCGCCAACTCGACGCGGTCGACGAGGCGGTGCTCGCCGCGTCGCTACCTGGCGGGACGTGGGGCGAGACTATCGATGCGCTCGCGCGGGCCTACGAAAGCATCGGGAAGCCCGGCGCCTGGCGCGAGCACTTCCAGGGTGGGCCGATCGGTTTCGAGCAGCGCGAGTTCGAGCTCGCTCCGGGCCAGCACGACGACCCCTTCTGGCACGTCGTGCGACGAGCGGGCACCGCGGTGGCGTGGAACCCGAGCCTCGCGGGCGGAGCGAAGATCGAAGACACTTACGTGGTGGGCGAAACGGCGGTCGAGCTCGTGACGCCGAGCCCCTCGTGGCCGATGAGCGCTACGGGCCGCAACACGGTACTCGTGAAGTCGCAGCGGTGAGAAAGGAAGACGATGTCCTACGGTGAGGGAAGCCCGAGAGGTGCCGCCGCCATGCGCCGTCACGTCGGCGAGATGGTTGACGGCGCTCCACATAGTGCGGCGCGATTCGCTGACGGCGCCCACTTTCGCATTGAGATCCCGAGCGTGGAGAACCCGACGGCCCTTCGTGCGGTGGTCGAGGAGGCGCACGTTCGTAATGTCACGGTGCACCGCACGTCCCAGGGAAGCGGAGCGATGCTGCTCACCCGCGACGAGTTGCGTGAGATGGCCCGAATCGGGGCCGACGAGGGACTCGAGGTCAACCTCTTCGTCGGACCGCGCGAAGAGTTTGGCATCGGTGGCGCGGTGCGCTCGCCCGACGGGCTGCTCCTGTCGGGCCGGCTGCGCGGATCGCACCAGTTGCGCTACGCCATCGAAGACGTTGAGCGCGCGGTCGAATCGGGAATCCGGGGCTTTCTCATCGCCGACACCGGCCTGATGGAGATCCTCACTGCGATGCAGCGTGAGGGTGAACTGCCGCGCTCGATCGTCTGGAAGATCTCGGCAGTCCTCGCTCCGTCGAACCCGATCGCCTTTCGTCAACTCGTTGAGGTCGGCGGTACGACGGTGAATGTGCCCAGTGACATGAATCTGCACGAGCTCGCCGAGCTGCGCGCACTCTCGGATGCGCCGATCGACCTCTACCTCGAAGCGCCTGACTCCCTCGGCGGCGTGGTGCGCGGTCACGAGTTGGCCGAGATCGCCCTTGTCGCGGCGCCCCTCTACGCCAAGTTCGGCCTGCGCAACGCGCGCGCTGTTTATCCCGCCGGCGGGCATCTCGACGACGCCGTCGTGGGAAACGTGCGCGAGAAGGTCCGCCGTGCGCAGCTCGCCCTCGAATGGCTGGACGCCTCGGGAGTGGATCTCGTCATGTCCAAGCTTGGCGCCGAGGGCATCGGAGTTCCCGAGCCGTGAACTTGCGCAGCGACCGCTGGGTGCGAGGCGACAACGAGATCGCCCTCGATAGTCGCGTCGCCTTGCGCATGGCCGGTTCGGCCGTCACGCGCGAGGGTGGTCGCCCCCTGATCGGACTCGCCACGTCGGCGAGCGATCTCAATCCCTGCAATCAGCCCCTCGCTGCTCTCGTCGCGCCGTTGCGCGAAGGTATCGAGTCGGCGGGCGGATTCGCCCTCGAGTTCCCGGTGATCTCCCTCGGCGAAGATCTCATGAAGCCGACCGCCATGCTCTATCGCAACCTGCTCGCGATGGAGGTCGAAGAGTCCCTGCGCAGCCAGCCCCTCGACGGTTTGGTCGTGCTCGCGGCCTGTGACAAATCGGTGCCGGGCGCCCTGATGGGGGCGTTTTCGACGAACCTGCCCGTTCTCGTGCTAGTCGCCGGCCCCCGGCCCGTTGCAACGTATCAGGGACGACGCGTCGGTACCGGGACCGACCTGTGGCGTCAGTGGGATCTGCGACGGCGCGGGGCGACCACTGACGCGGACTGGTCGGCGTTCGAGGACGCTCTCACCCTCGGACGGGGGACGTGCAACACCATGGGAACCGCGTCCTCGATGGGCGTGGTTGTTGAAGCCCTCGGCCTCGCCTGGCCGGGATCGACCTCGATACCCGCGGGCGACAAGAGGCACCACGACGTCGCCCGGCGCGTCGGCACACGCATCGTCGAACTGGTCACCTCCGGCGCGAGCGGTGCCCGGCAGGTGAGCGACGAAGCGATCGCCAACGCACTGGCGTGCCTCTGCGCGGCCGGGGGCTCGACCAACGCCGTGATCCACTTGACCGCGCTGGCGAGCCGCCTCGGGCGCACTCTCACCCTCGACGACGTCGACGCCACCGCGCGGCGCGTGCCCGTGCTCGTCGACGTCGAGCCATCGGGTAACGCGCTGATGGACGACTTCGACGCCAGCGGCGGTGTCCCTACGCTGATGGCGGCGCTCGGCAATCTCCTCTCGCCCCAGGTGGTCCTCGCCGACGGTCGCACGACCCGTGAGATCCAGGCCGAGTCGGGAGCCGCGCGCGGTGTCGTCCGCGACCTCGCCGCGCCGGTGGACGGCGCTGGGGCCTTTCGCGTCGTGCGCGGCAACCTTGCCCCGGACGGGGCTCTGATCAAGCGCAGCGCCGCGACGCCCGAGCTGCTCGCTCACCGCGGACCGGCCTACGTGATTGAGGCTGACCAGGTCGAGCAGCGCACGGGTCCTACGTCGAGCGCGACGCGCGACGCGGTGCTCGTCCTGCGCGGCGCGGGCCCGGTGGGCGGGCCCGGTATGCCCGAGTGGGGCATGGTGCCCATCCCCGAGCCCCTGCTCGCCTCCGGGGTGAGTGACATGGTGCGCGTCACCGACGCGCGCATGTCGGGGACCAGCTACGGAACGGTCTTCTTGCACGTCGCGCCGGAGTCGGCGATCGGCGGCCCGCTCGCGAGGGTGCGAGATGGCGACATCATCGTGGTCGACGCCGACGCCGGTCAGCTCTACGCCGACGTCGACGCGGCCGAGTGGGCTGCGCGCGAGGTGGCGATGCCCCTTCTTGACGCGCGTGGCTACGTATCGCTATATCGGCGCCACGTGACCCAGGCGCCATTGGGCTGCGACTTCGATTTCTTGGCTCAGCCGACCGGCGTGGATCCGTCGCTCGATGAGCCGGTGGTGGGCAGGTCTTGAGGAGTTATCCGCAAGAACCAGGGTTCATGGTGAATCTTGGGGGACGAAGGGAGAATCACCAGTGAAGAAACTAAGGACCAGGGGGGTCGGAGCGGTCGCCGCCGCGCTGCTCGCCGGCTTGTTCTACGCCGCCGTGCCCGCGTCGGCCAGCGCCAAGGTGACCTTGACGCTCTGGCAGAACTACGGCACCGAGCAGAACGCGGTCGCGACCAACAATCTCGTCAAGGCCTTCGAGAAGGCCAATCCGAACATCACTATCAAGGTGGTCGCCCAGCCGGCGTCGAACTATTTCGCCCTCTTGCAGGCGGCGTCGATCTCGCATAACGGGCCGGACCTCGCGGTGATGTGGACGGGCCTCTATGACCTGCAGTACTCGAGCTTCCTCACGAACCTCAAGGGCAAGGTTCCGGCGGCCGATCTGGCCAAGATCGGCGGGCTGCAGTGGGAGTCGCCGAACTTCAACGCGGCCAACGGCCCGCTCGTGATGCCGCTCGAGACGCAGTTCTACATTGGGTTCTACAACAAGTCGCTCTTCAAGAAGGCTGGCATCACCCGCGTGCCGACCACGTGGAGCCAGCTGAGCAGCGCGTGTACCAAGCTCAAGGCCATCGGGGTCACCCCACTGGTCTACGGCAACGGCGGCCAGGCGCTCGGCGCGGAGTTCTATCCGTGGTACGACATGAGCTACATGATGATCGGCGCGCACTCGCTGCCGCAGTGGAAGGGTCTCTATGACGGCTCCATCAAGTGGACCGCACAGAGCAACCTCGCCCAGTTGAACAAGTGGCACTCGCTCTACACCGGTGGCTGCACCAATAAGGACGTCCTGACCAAGACCAACAACATGCAGGACTTCGAGAAGGGTAAGGCCGCGATGATGGTCGACGGCACGTGGGACACTGCGCAGTACACGTCGACGATGAAGTCCAACGTCGCCGCGTTTGTTCCGCCGTTCTCCACCACCCCGATCAAGGGCGTGGTCGAGTACCCCGGTGACGGCTTCTCGGTGATGAAGTACTCCCAGCACCAGAAGGAGGCCTTCAAATTCCTCGACTTCATGACGACTCGGGCCGCCGGCAACATCATCAACGCGGCCGGTTTGATCCCGGACATCGCCGGGATGTCGACGTCGAACCCGGTGAACCAGCAGATGCTGAACTTCGTTAACGTCCAGCACATGACGCCGTACCCGATGCTGGACAATTACATCCAGGTCAACGTCGTCAACGCCGGCAGCAAGGTACTGCCCGCGGTGCTCGCCGGTCAGCAGTCGGCGCTCTCGGCGATGAAGAACATGGCTCAGGCCTGGCAGCAGCTGCCGGCCAATCAGCGCAGCTCGAAGAGCTTTAACGGGTAGTCCACGTCGTCGTCCCGGCCCTTCCCCCGGGGCCGGGACGACGACGGCAGTAGAAACGGTAGAACGTGAGCTCCACAATGAAGGCCCGCCGATTGACTCTCAGTCAACGCCGCCAGTTGGCCGGCGTAGTGTTCGCCCTGCCCGCGCTGGCGCTCGTCATTGGGCTCATCGGCGTGCCGATCGGTCAAGCGGTCTACTACTCCTTCACCCAGTGGGACGGGATCACCACGACGTGGATCGGTCCGTCGACGTGGAGCCAAGCGTTTCACAACTCGGACCTGTGGACGGCGTTGAAGAACAACGCCGCGCTGCTCATCTGGGTACCGGTCGCCCTGGGACTACCGCTCGCCATCGCCGTCTTGTTGCACCAACGCGTCGCTGGATGGAAGATCTTTCGTTCCATCTACTTCCTGCCCACCGCGATCTCCTGGGTCGTGCTCGGACTGGTCGCCGAGCGATTCTTCGCCTACCAGGGCACCCTCAACTCGATCATCCACGCGATCGGACTCTCCGGAGTCACCACCAACATGCTGGGCAATGAGTCGACGGCGCTCTCCGCGCTCGGCATCACCTTCGTCTTCACCATGATCGGCACCAACACCATGCTCTTTCTCACCGGCCTGGCGACGCTGGATCCCAGCCTCGAAGAGGCGGCGCGCATCGATGGCGCGGGGCGCTGGCGCATCTTTCGCCACATCACCCTGCCGCACCTCAGCCGCTTCATCCAACTCGCCTTCGTGATGACGGTGATCGCCCTCTTCTCGGCCCTCTTCAGTCTCATCTTCGTCATGACCGGCGGTGGCCCGGGGTACGCCACCACGACGATGGAGTTTCTGATCTATCAGACCGGCTTCTCCCAGGGTCAGTTCGGCACCGCCGCGCTCTATGGACTCATCCTCTTCGCGATCACCGGAGTGGTCGGCATCGTGCAACTGCGCCTGATCGGATCGGACTCGTGAAGACCCGCCGCTCCGTCTCGCCGGGGCGCATCGCGCTCTTCGTCACGATGCTCGCCATCGCCGTGGCGATGCTCTACCCGTTCTGGGTGATGATCACCGACAGCCTGCACACGCAGTCTCAGTTCATTTCGGGTTCGGGCTTCTCCCTGGGCAGCTGGCGCCAGCTCAGCGCGGCCCTGCCCGTCGGCCGCCAGGTCCTCAATTCGACGTTGATCTGCACCGTGTCGATTTTCGTGATCCTCGCGGTGGGCCTGCCCGCGGGCTTCGCCTTCGCCAAGCTGCGCTTTCGAGCGTCGTCGCTCGTCTTCCTCGGCGTCGTCTCGGCGATGATGGTCCCGCTGCAGGCCATCGTGATGCCCGAGTTCGTCAACATCACGCGCATCGGACTGACCAGCGGCTACTTCGGCGCGGTCCTCGTCTACGCGGCCCTCGGTACGCCCTTTTCGATCTTCCTCTTCACGACGTACTTTCGTGGCGTGCCCGACGAGCTGGTCGAGGCCGGCATCGTCGACGGCCTGGGCTACGTCGGCGCCCTGTGGCGTCTGGTGGTGCCGATCGCGGTGCCGGCCATTGCCACCGTGACGGTCCTGCAGTTCATCCAGATCTGGGACGACCTGCTGGTGGGCCTGCTCTTCATCCAAAACACCGCGGACCGACCCATCACGGTCGGACTCGCCGCGCTCGCCTCGGGACGCACCACGTCGATTCCCCAGCTGATGGCCGGCTCGTTCGTCTCGGCCCTGCCGGCGATGCTCGTCTACCTGGGATTTCAGCGCTACCTGGTCAAGGGCCTCACGATGGGCATCGACCGATGACGCTCGCTTCACGAAAGGACCCGTGCCCCTATGGCCGCCATCACCTTTGACGGTGTCACCAAGATCTTCGCCGGCAAGCCGGCGGTGGACTCGCTCTCGTTGCACATCGACGACGGGGAGTTCATGGTTCTCGTCGGGCCGTCGGGCTGTGGCAAGACCACGGCTCTGCGCATGCTGGCCGGCCTCGAGGAAATCACCACGGGCCGCCTCTTGATCGGTGACCAGGTCGTGAACAATGTCCTGCCCAAGGACCGCGACGTGGCGATGGTCTTTCAGAACTACGCGCTCTACCCGCATATGAGCGTCGCCCAGAACATGGGCTTCGCGCTCAAGATCCGCGGCGAGTCGAAGGACGTGATCAGGAGCAAGGTGAGCGACGCGGCCGAGATCCTGCGCCTGACCGACTACCTGGATCGTCGACCTCGCGCCCTTTCGGGCGGCCAGCGCCAGCGCGTGGCCATGGGCCGGGCGATCGTGCGCAGCCCGCAGGCCTTCTTGATGGACGAGCCCCTGTCGAACCTCGACGCCAAGTTGCGCGTGGAGATGCGACTCGAGATCGCGCGCATCCAGCGCCTCCTCGGCGTGGCGACCCTCTACGTGACCCACGACCAGGTTGAGGCGATGACGATGGGCGACCGAGTGGCCGTGATGCGCGACGGCCAGCTCCAGCAGGTCGCTCGGCCCCAGGATCTCTACGACCGGCCGGCCAATGACTTCGTGGCCGGCTTTATCGGCTCGCCGCCGATGAACCTGCTGCGCGCGGGCGTCGCGCGCGACGGTGACGTCACCCTCTCCATCGCGGGCCAGAGCGTCACGCTGCCCGAACGCCTCGCTTCCCCTTATCACCTGGCCAACGGCGAGGTCACCTTCGGCATCCGTCCCGAGGACATCGTGGTGGGCGCGACGGGACTGCGCGCGCGCGTCGAGCGCTGCGAGGCGCTCGGCGCCGAGACCCTCGTGCACCTCAGCCTGAACGCTAAGGGCGCGAGCCAGCATCTCGTAGCCAAGGCCGGACCACGCACGACAATCGTCGCCGGCGACGACCTCGCGGTCACCTTCGCCCTCGAGCACGCGCACTTTTTCGACGTCACGAGTGGAGCCACACTGCGGGTGGGTTCGTGACGATCATTCCCGCGGCGCTCGATCGGCACGTGCTGACCGGGGGACTGGACCACGCCGAGGGAATCTGCTGGGATCCCGCGCGTGGCTGCCTCTGGGCCGGCGGAGAGGCTGGGCAGGTCTATCGGATCGAACTCGACGGATCCGCCGAGGTCGTCGCCGCCATCCCCGGCGCGGCGCTACTCGGGCTGGCCCTCGACGGTGATGGCGCGATCTACGCGTGCGACCCGGCGGGACACCAGGTCTGGCGGGTGCGAGAGGACGGCGTCGTCGAGGCCTTCGGCGAGCCGATCGACTATCCCAACTACGCGGCCTTCGCGCCCGACGGCGCGCTCTACGTCTCCGATAGCGGCTCGTTCCTCGAGGCGACCGGTCGGCTCTGGCGCATCGAGCCCGACGGCACGACGAGCGACGTGACGCCGCGGCCCATTCGCTACGCGAACGGACTGTGCGTGGAGGGCGACACCCTGTGGATCGTCGAGTCGGCAGCGCCCGGGGTGAGCCGCATGGATCTGGCCAGCGGAGCGATCGAGTTCGTGGTCGCGATGGAGCGCTGCCAGCCCGACGGGCTCGCCCTCGACGCCGAGGGCGGGCTGATCATCTCGTGCTACCAACCCAACCAGATCTTCCGCTACCACGAGGGCCGCCTCGACCTCGTCGTCGAGGACTGGAGCGGCGAGTTCATCCTCTCGCCGACCAACGTCGCTTTCTACGGCGAGGACCTCGATCGCCTCGCACTGGCTTCGCTGTGCGGCCACGACGTGGTGAGCATCCGCCCCCCCGCACCGGGTCGCCCGGTGCCGATCCCTAGGAGTGCGTCATGATCACGAGCCTCAACCCGGCCACCGGCGAGGAGCGGGTCCTCGACGTCGAGGAGACCACTCTCGACCAGGTCGCCGCGATCTGCGAGCTCGCCCACCGTGCGACGAGCGAACTCGCGACGCGATCGCTCACCTGGCGCGGGTCGATGCTGCGCGCGATGGCCGACGCGCTCGAAGAGAGCGGCGAAAGCATCATCGCCGCGGCCGACTTCGAGACCGCTCTGGGCCGTGCGCGACTCAAGGGCGAGTTGCGCCGCACGGCGTTCCAACTGCGCTTCTTCGCCGACGTCGTCGAGGACACGACGTTCCTCGCCGCGTCCATCGACCACGCCACCGACTCGCCGATGGGACCCCTTGCGGACATGCGGCGCCTGCGCGTGCCCTTAGGCGCGGTGGCGGTCTTTGGCAGCTCGAACTTCCCGTTCGCCTTCTCGGTGCCCGGTGGCGACACCGCGTCGGCCCTCGCCGCGGGATGCGCCGTCGTGGTGAAGGCCCATCCGGCGCATCCGCACACGAGCGCCCTGTGCGCGGCGGCCCTGCGCGAGGGCGCGCGGCGCGTCGGCGCCCCCGAGGGCACCCTCGAGGTCGTCTACGGCTTCGCGGCCGGCACGGCGCTCGTCACCGACGCGAACATCGCGGCGGTTGGCTTCACCGGTTCACTCTTCGCCGGACAGGCGCTCTGGCGACTCGCCAACGAGCGTCCCGTGCCGATCCCCTTCTACGGTGAGCTCGGCTCGGCCAACCCGCTAGTCGTGACGCCGAGCGCGGCGCGCGTTCGAGCGCGCGAGATCGGTGCGGGCGCCGCGGGCTCGATGACCCTCGGGGTCGGGCAGTTCTGCACCAAGCCCGGACTGCTGTTCGTGCCGGAAGGTTCCGACGGCGACGCGCTGGTCAACGCCCTCGTCGAGAGCCTGGTGGCGACCTCGACCTTCACGATGCTCACCGGTGGCATCGCCGCGCACTTTCGCGAGAGCGTCGCAGCGATCGCCGCCCACGAGGACGTCGTCGCCCTCGTCGCGCCGGCGCCCGAGGCGGGCACCACGGTGCGCGCCCAGCTCTTTGGCGTCGACGCGCGCACCTTCGCGAGCGAGGCCGCGCGCGATCTGCGCGAGGAGTGCTTCGGGCCCCTCGCCCTCGTCGTGCGCTACGAGTCGAGCGACGACCTCTTCGCCGCGCTGCGCGCGGCGAGCGCGTCGCTCACCCTGAGTGTCTTCGCCGAGGCCGAGGATCCCGACGCCGCGGGCCTCGTCGACTTCGCCGCGACGCGCGCGGGACGCGTGATCGTGAACGGCTATCCCACCGGGGTCGGGGTGAGCTGGTCGATGCACCATGGTGGGCCGTGGCCGGCCACGACCGCGCCGCTCGCCACCTCCGTCGGCGCCGCCGGCATCGAGCGCTGGCTGCGCGCGCTAACGTATCAGTCGGTGCCCGAGGCCTTGTTGCCCGCACCTCTCAGGGATGAGAACCCGTGGGGCGTCGCGCGTCGCGTCGACGGAGTCCTGGTCGCGAGGCCCGTCTAGCCCATTGCTGTGCAAAAGGTGGGCCTAACTAGTTGTTATCTCCGCCTAAAGCAAGTAATTCGGTGGAAAAGGCCGAAACTTCTGGGCAAAAGTCTGTGATTTGACGATTTCGGTTTGCGCCCGCCATCGTGCTCTGGCACAGTGATCCTCGTAGTTCACGTAGTACCGGTCGACGATCGGCGGAACCGAAAGGGGAAGCCGACGGAGAGGTGAGGGACCTCGCAAGAGGGACGGAGCCTCCACCGGGCAGCGAAGTTCGGTTCGCTGTTCGCACGACGAATGACGTGAAGTACCCGCCGTCAAACGGTGGCCTGTCCGACACGGGCCAGCGGGCGACGTGCCTTCGGGAACCCCGAGGGGCTGGGGAGTTTCGGCTCACTGGTCACTCGGGGTTTTCGGCGTCCGGGGCCGTATTTGCCGGAGCGTTCAAGGGTTACCTTCGGCTGCACGGACGACGACCGTGTCGAGTGTTCGAAATCGCGATGGTCACGTCGTGCGGTTCGCACGCGGGTAGTTAGAACAGCTCGGCGGGTCCCGTCGGCTCGATGAGTTGGGGCCCGTCGTTGCGCACCGAGCCCACCGCCGCACTGACGGGGTGGTGCACGAGAGTGCCGGTCGGCGCCGGGCGCAGCAGGAGCGCGCGATCGGCGTTGTCGACGTCGAGCCACTCGTCGACGTCGTGGTGCGCGAGCACGATCGGCATGCGGTCGTGCAGCTCGTCCATGTCGGAGTTGGGCGTGGTCGTGATGACCGTGCAGGTGGCGAGCACCGCCTCGTTCGCCGGATCGCGCCAGTGCTCGAAGAGCCCCGCGAGCAGGACCGGCTCGTCGTTACTGCGGTGGAAGTAGTGGGCGGCCTTGGCGCGTCCGGGGCGGTGGTCCCACTCGTAGAAGCCGTCGACGGGGATCACGCAGGGTCGCTTGGCGAAGGCGCTGCGAAACGAGGGCTTCTCGGCGACGGTCTCGGCGCGCGCGTTAAAGAGTCGGTTCGCGATGGAGGGGTCCTTGGCCCAACTGGGCACGAGGCCCCAGCGGTAGCGCTCGAGGAGTCGGCCCGCGTCGGACTCGTGGGCGGCGAGCAGGTGGCGCAGGGGGCCGATGTTCCAGCTGGGCTCGATCGTCTCGAGCCCCGCCGCAAGGCTCGCCTCGAGCAGGCGCGCGAGGCGGGTCGGGGGAGTGAAGAGGGCGATGCGTCCGCACACGGGATCTCCTTTTTCCCTGACGATAGGGCCCACTGGCGGACGTCACGGCGACTGGTTACTCTTACGAACATATGTTCGCTTTTTCCCCTCCACGACCCCCGTTGCCGGCCGATCTCCTGGCTAAGGTGCGCCCTGTCTCCCTCGCCGGCTCGCGCCGCCTGCCCCTGGACGAGCCCTGGTCCGGCCTCGTTCCCGGAGCCAGCCTGCGCCGCGGTTCGCTGGTCGTCGTCGAGGCGGCACCGGGCCTGGGCGGGCTCAGCCTCGCGCTCAGCCTGCTCACCGGCGCCTCGCGCGCGGGGCACTGGGCGGCCGTGGTCGGCGTGGACGACCCCGGGGTGATGGCTATGGCCGAGCTCGGCGTGGACCTGCGCCGCGTGCTCTTCGTCCCGCGTCCGCGCGGCGCCTGGGCCGAGTCCGCGGCTGATCTCCTCGACGGGGTGGACCTGTTGGTGGTGCGCCCGCCGGGGCGCGCCGCTTCGTCTTCGGCGCGGCGCCTGGTGGATCGCGTGCGCGAGTCCGGCGTCGTGCTCGTCGTGCTCGCCGAGACCCGCGCGGCGTGGCCGACGCCGGCCGACCTCTCCTTTACGATCACCCGGGCGCGCTGGGAGGCGTCGTCGCGCCTCGACGCGCGCTACCTGAACGTGCGCGTGGGCGGTCGTGGCGAGGCGAGCCGCGTCGGTGAGCACGTGATCGTCCTACCCGGCCAGCGCGGTCGCGCGGAGAGCTAGTGGAGCGGCTCCTCGCGGTCTGGGTCGAGTCGCTCGCCGTCGAGTCACCTGATGGATCGACGTGGCGCGACTTCGCGGCGCTCTTCGACGCGCTCAGCGTGCTCTCGCCCTTTACCGAGGCGGTGCGGCTGGGGCTGTGCGTGATCCCGGTGCGCGGGCCGAGCCGCTTCTTCGGCGGCGAGGGCGCCGTGCTCGAGGCGGTGGCCAGCACGGTGCGCGACGTGACCGGCCGCGAGGCCGCTCTCGGCGTGGCCGACGGGCTCTTCCTCGCCGAGCTCGCCGCGAAGTCGCACCGGGTGGTGCCCGTGGGACAGAGCGAGGCCTTCCGCCGCGCCCAGCGCCTCGACGTGCTCGGGCGCGCCGACCTCGCCGCGACGTGCGCGCGCCTCGGGATCCGCAGCGTCGGGGCCTTCGCTGACCTCACCCCGGCGAGGGTCGCCGAACGCTTCAGCGCGCCGGTGGTGGCCCTGCACCGGGTGGCGCGCGGCGAGGTCGCCGAGCTCGCCGGCCAACGCGACGCGCGCATCCACGAGCGCCTCGCGGCCGTGCGCGGGACGACGCTCACCCGTTCCGAACAAGGGGGATTCTTCGGTGAGAACGCGGCCGGCGACGAGCGGGCTGCGGCTGCCGCGCACCGGGTGCGCCGGCGCCTCGGGGCCGAGGGCGTCGTGGTCGCGGCCCTGCGCGCGGGCCGCGTCCCCGAGGACCGCGCGGTGCTCGTGCCCTGGGGGGCGCCGGCCGAGGCCGAGCGCGACGACGCGCCCTGGCCGGGACAGCTGCGCGCGCCGAGTCCCGCGACCACCCTCGCGCGCCCGGTGCCGGTCGAGCTGCGCGACGCCAACGGGGCGCCGCTGCGCGTGGCGCCGCGCGGGGGGCTGACCGGCGAGCCGGCGACGTTGTGGTTCTCGCACGCGATTCGC
>JAJXTB010000145.1 GCA_021784205.1 Actinomycetes bacterium | reverse complement strand
GCGGGCCGACTCCGCGTTCACGTCGAGCGCTTCTCGATCGACCAGGCCCTCGAGGCGTACGAGAAGCTCCACCACGGTCAACTCACCGGACGCGGCGTCATCGTTTTCTAGCCGCACGTGAGAATCGTGATGAGGTCATCATGATTCTCGCGCGTTCGTTGAGGAATCAACGGCTCATGAGGGGAGACGCGGAGAGTGTCGTCCCGACGGCGAACGTGACTCTTGAGGCGACGAGGTGCGAGTTGTGCCGATTAGGGTCGGTGATGAGGTACCTGCCCGAAGGTGATCCTCGGCACCACTCGGTGATCGGCTATTGCCAACGGGAGCCCTCGACGCCGCCAACACTGACGACGCCTACGAGAGGAGTCATTGTGGCCGATAAATCACCCAGCCATCACAACGCCAAGAAGGTCGGGAAATCCCTCAAGGAGAAGCGCCTCGAGAAGCACCAGAAGCGCGACACCAAGAAGGGCATCTTCGGCGAGCCGAGCGCGGGGAGCGGAGCCCAAGTCTGATTTACGCCACCCGGGTCGATTCCTCGCCGTCGCGGGTGCCCTTGGTGGTCGAACGTGGCGCTGACGATGGTATGCGCCGTACCGCTTGCACGAGGTTCTCTTGGTGAGCCGGTGGCGTCGTCACCTCGTCGACCGTGGATTCCGGGCGCTCTACCTCTTTCACCATTGCGTGTTGCGCGCGACGGGTTCGCGCGTCGGCGCGTCGGCCTTTGGGATGTTGATCGTGCAACTGCACACGATCGGTCGCACCTCGGGACGGGAGCGAACGGTCCTGCTCGCCGCACCTGTTGTCGGCGATGACATGATCGTGCTGGTGGCCTCCAAGGGGGGTGACGACCGCAATCCTGATTGGTTCATGAACCTGCTCGCCCATCCCGACGTCGAACTCACCGTCCATCGTGAGCGTCGCGCCGTGCATGCACGAGTCGCCGACAGGGCGGAGGAAGATGAACTGTGGCCGCGGGTCGTCGCCGCCTATAAGCCCTACGCCCGCCACCGGCGTCGAGCTCAGCGTGACATCCCGCTGCTCAACTGCGAGCTCCGCTGATGTGCGCACCCTAGAGGTCAATCGCCCGTAGGTTACATTCATGGCTCTCACGCACTGGACCGACGCTGACGTGCATTACCTCGCAGGACGATCAG
This sequence comes from Actinomycetes bacterium, assembly GCA_021784205.1. The sequence continues at coordinate 2,142 of JAJXTB010000145.1, read as the reverse complement.
TCATCATCACTGGGGCCAACAGCGGGATTCCTCGAGCGGCCGCTCGAGTGCTCGCTCGCGCCGGCGCCTCGGTGATGCTCGCAGTTCGCGACGTCGAAAAGGGCGAGGCGGCCGTGTCCTCGATGTCCAAGACGGTGACGGTACGCGCTGGATCTGGCGGATCTGGGCTCGGTTCACACGTTCGCTCAGGGTGTGCGCGAACCCTTCGACGTCCTCATCGACAAGCCGGAGCAATGGTGATGCCCGATTGGCGCGCCGTGGACGACTTCGAGAAGAAGTTCAGTTCCGATCTCTTCGGTTACTCCACTTCGGCCAATCCACTGGAATCGATTGAGTAGAAGTTGCGTCGTCGTTGATGTTCCCTACAACCGCATCGGGCTGCAGCTTGGTTTAGTTCAAAGTATCTTTAGGAACTGAGGCAAACAACGGAAAGTTGGCCATACACTAGCGAAAACAGTTCAGTGTTAGCGCACTGAACTATTTTCGAGTTCTGAACCTCTAGCTCCCCCAGAGAGGAAGGTAGTGATTGTGGCGAGCCAGACGGGCATGACTAGTGGGGCCGTAATGTCAAGTAGAAGTCAACTACGACTCCGAATGCTTATTAAGTCGCAAATCATCAACATGCTAGTAGCGTTGCTTATGTTTGGTGTACTACTCGCTGGCGCCCTAGCTAATTATCAATATGGTCAGACTGCGGCGCAACAAAGTAGTCTTGCGATAAAGACGTTTGACCTCCACGGTGACTTTATTCAAATAGCTGGAGGTCTGTCTCTAATCATTTCGAGCGGAACAGACCATACATCGAATGCTGTTCGTCGCGAAGTGTCTACTGCTATTGAGGCGGGGCGACAGTCAATCAGAGAAATCCGTTCACTCGGTGGCCTCTCCATGGTGATACAGCACGCCATTCGGGTGGCTCAAAGGTACCTCGAATCTGTTCAATACGTGGTCGCTCCATCTACATCATTCAGTAGATTGCAAGGCAGCGTGACCTCAGCGAAGGCGATTGGGAACCAGTTGGACGCGACCTCCTCGAGGGCTGAGCGCGTGGCCGAGAAGGCAGCCGTGGACGGAAGGAATGGAGGGGTGCTCGTGCTCCTCCTCGTCGCTGCTCTATTCACTTATGGGCTCCTCTGGCTTGCGCGACAACGTCGACGCAGTGCAGTGATGGCCATTCGTGCAGAAGAGAGCGCCAAGTTTGAGTCGATGATCGAGCACAGTAGTGACCTGTTCTTTCTCACCGATAAGAACAATCGGATCACGTACTGTAGTCCTTCCGCTGCAGAGTTTCTCGGGTTGAGTGCCGCGGAAGTTTGCGCAGCGACTGTGGAGCAATTCATTCACCCCGATGATCTTCAACGGGCCGCTGACGCTTTCGCGACCACCCGTCTCGCGGGTACCGCGGGACCAGTTGACATCCGTGTACGTCACGCCGATGGTGGCTGGCGAACGCTCGAAGCCACAGCGAATGACCTTTCGTTGGCCTCCGCGACTCCAGCCATCGTGTGGCATACACGTGACGTTACCGACCGAAGGTCTCTCGAAGAGCAGTTGGCGCGTCAAGCACTCGAAGACTCATTGACAGGACTTGCCAATCGTGCACTCTTTCTGGATCGGCTCAGCCACGCCCTTGCACGCAGCGACCGAAGTCTTGCCTCGGTTGCTGTTCTGATGATCGATCTTGACGGCTTCAAGGCGATCAACGACAGCATGGGCCATGAGGCTGGTGACGATGCATTGCGAGAGATAGCCGCACGCGTGGCTCGCTCAGCCAGACCCGGAGATACGGTCGCTCGACTCGGTGGAGATGAGTTCGCAATTCTCCTTGAAGGTCTTGGTGAGGTATCTTTCGCCGACGAAGTCGCGAGCCGAATCCTTGACCTCGTCCGTCAACCGCTAGTAATCCGGGGAACGAGTCTGCGGGTGAGCGCCAGTATTGGAATTGCTATATCCGACCACGGCGAAACGCCGGTGGCCCTTGTCCGCGACGCCGACATCGCCATGTACGCGGCAAAGGCGAACGGGCGCGATCGGTATCGACGTTTTGAACCCGCAATGCACGCACGCGCGACCAAACAGCTTCGCTTTTCCCAGGATCTGGCGAGAGCTCTTGAGCGTGATCAACTCGTGGTTTACTATCAG
>JAJXTB010000068.1 GCA_021784205.1 Actinomycetes bacterium | reverse complement strand
AGGTGTATGGGTTATGCACCGTGGATGATGTTACTGCGCGTTGGTCAGGGCCTTTTCGCCCTACCCCATCAGAGGTGCGGGGTAGGTTCCGCTTGGCGTGGGTGGGTGGGCCTCAAATGGCGGATCTCGCCGCCCCAGATGCCGACCTCACCTGCCTGCTCAGCATACTTCGCACAGTCGGGTCGCACCACGCAGCCGGCACAGATGGCCTTCGCGTGGTCGATCCGGGCCACGCTGGCCGCGTCGAGCCGTCCCTGCACGTGGACTGGGAAGAACAGCCCCGGGTCGTCGTACTCGAGGCCGCGGCACGCGGCGAACTGGCACCACCACTCGCGTAGGACCTGTCGGGACACGCACTCATAGTAACGAGAATCGACCCTGATGATAGACGATGGGCACGATAATCTCATCGACCGGATCCGGGGCGACGGGACCGAACTTGCCGAGCAGCCCCGCCTCGATCAGCAGGACGTGCAGCAGCTCGACGTCGGACGCGTCGAGGTGGCCCATCGTGCGGGCACAGGGCACGCAGTAGCGTCCCCGCGGCGGCAGGTCGTCCGGCACGGCGAGCCACTCGGCGTCGACGGACTCCTCGAGGTAGACGAGGTTCGCACAGTGCGGGTTGGTGCAGTGCATCAGGAGCTGGTACACGACTTCACCCCCGCACAGGTCACGCAGTAGAAGCCCCGGGCCTTCGCGTCCTTCAGCACCGTCGAGGCCGGCACCATCTCGGTCTCGGGGTAGTAGCCGTGGGGGCCCGAGCCGAGGCCCCGGCACCGCGACACCCGGGTGGGACTCGCCCTCAAAGTACCGCGTCCTCGAAGCTCGTGGGGCCGTCGTCCCAGGCCTTGGAGCACGACGTGCAGACGACGTTTCCCTCGGGGTTGCGGATGTTCACGATCCCGTACCAGACCCGGCGGTTGCACGAGGCACAGCGTCGCCGCTCTCGCAGCTGCATCGGCACGAAGCCGAAGGTCGGCACCTGGTCGGGGTTGGGGAAGTCCATCGGGTCGCTCACGTCATCACCTCCAGTGGCGGGCCGTAGACGATCCGCCGTAGTCGCTCGTCGGCCTCGCGGTACCTCGTCACCTGCTCGGCCCCGAGCTCGCGTCCCGAGGGTATCACTGTATCGAGGCCGTGCATCGAGATCTGGAACCCGGGGTGCTTCGAGGTGAACAGGTCCGCCGCGTAGCGGGCCGGCGTCCCCGACGCGACGTAGTGGTACTTCGAGTGGTCGGTCCCGCACCGCGGTCCGCAGGTGTAGCGGTAGAGCTGGGGGGCCCGGATCTCGACCGTCTCCATCGTCGTCTTCAGCCGCCACTCCCCCGCACCCTCGCCGGTCTTGCGTCGGCGGTAGCTCGACATCGAGCAGATCACGCCGTCCGTGTCGATGTGCACCGGGGGCTCGGCGTCGCCGTAGAGGCCCTCGAGGAGCATCCGGACTCGTACCCTCGAGGCCGTCTCCGCGGCCCAGTGGACGGTGTTGGCCTGGGGCATCGGCCGGCGGGGGTTCGACGCGGTCGTGACCCGGTCGCCGAGGTCGTCGGCCCAGGTGATCGTCGCCGAGTCGTCGCCGGTCATGGCGAAGTGGGACCAGACCAGATTCGTGAGGGCCTTCACCATCGCGGCCGCTCCGGGGGTCACGGTGGCCCGCATGATGCGCATGAGGCTCCACCACTCATCGAAGGGCTGGACCTCGGTCAGGGGGGCCCAGGAACGCTGCACGGTCACCTCGGCCCCGACCTCGCGGGCGGCGGCGATCTCGCCCCAGGTGTAGATCCCGTCGATCTCGCCCCACCGCCACTGGATCATCGCCGGGCCGAGCCGCACGGCGAGGGGGGCGAAGCGGAGGGACTCGGGCACGACGACGTGGACCGAGGCCAGACCCGCGACCTGCGGGTCGATCGCCGTAGCGCGGTTCACCTCGCGTAGCAGCCCCCCGTAGGGCCGGGCGACCATCGAGTGGGGGTAGGCACTCGATATGTCGACGGCCACCTGGTTTCGGTAGGACTGGGGGCGGCTCGACTCCTTGCGGCCCCCGAAGAAGGCCCGCCGGGCCACCTTGGCGTCGAAGCCGACCTCGAAGGGCTCCTCTAGGGTGGATCGCCAGAGTCGCCACGCCATCGAGGACAGGCTACCCGCACGAACCCCCTGATCGGCAAGTATGCCTAATACTTCTAGTAGGTACTGGAACTGCTCGGAGGGCTCGACGTCCGGCAGCGAGCGGCGAAGCGAGGTGACCGTCGTCCTGGTGCCGAGGAGGTTCATCGTGGTGGCCCTCCCCCGCCAGACGTCGGCGACCCAGGCCGTCGCCCCAGTGGTGTGGATGAGGCCCCGCAGGTCGCGTGAGACGTAGCAGACGTGGCCCTCGAGCGACGCGAGCAGCCGGTAGCAGTTCTTCGGCCCGGCGGCGGACTGCTCGCCGTCGACGGTTATCACCCGCACCCCACGCCAGGAGGGCACGATCAGGGCCACGGGACGGCCCCGCTGGGGACGCAGGGGCTCGATCAGCATGGCTCGAAGAGTCCGGCGCAGTCGACGCAGTGGACGACGATGGGGCAACGCAGCAGGGCCTCCCACGCGGCCATCTGGTCACTGTCGTGGCGTGAGAGCTCGACGGGGATCCCGCAGGATGCACAGACGAAGAGGGTCGTGGTGCTCACGGAGATCCGAGGACGGAAAAGAACACTTCCTCGATCGCTCGTCGGCGTCGGGCGTCGGCCGAGTCGCCCTCCTCGATCTCGGTCACGATGCGCAGGACCTCCTTGGCGCCGCTGCCCGGTCCCCCGCCGCCGGGTATCAGGATCTCGCGGTCGTAGGCGTTGCCCTTCATGGAGACGATCATCGTCCAGGGCTCGCCCTCGCCGCGGGGCACGAACTCGACCGACTTCCAGCGGTTCGGGTTCGGCAGCTGGGACAGTGCGGCGGCGACGTCGACGGCCGCCCAGGCGGGCACCCACGCCGGCCGGGTGAACTTCTTGGCGAGGGTCTTCAAGTCGGTGGGCGACCCCTCGCCGCGCAGGATGGGCTCGATGACGGCTACGGGCACGGCCCCCGCCGGGCGAGAGGGTTGGTGCCCCCTCGCCCGGATCAGGTTGCCGGACCGGTGCGTGGCCGACGCGGCCTTTCGCACCTCGCGACGTTCCACGACCGTCATCGAGTCGTAGCGTCGCTTGCCCCCCGCCTCGCGGTAGACCAGTCGGTTGCGGTAACTGGACGACAGCTTGTTGAACGGGGTGCGGTTCATCTACCGAGCCTCGAACCGGGCCCGGGCCAGCATCCGGTCGATCTGGTTGACGTTGGTCGACCAGACCTCCGCCATCTTGGTGCGGCTGACCTTGGCCTGCTGACACTCGAGGGCCGCCCGCGAGGCTTCCAGCCGTGCCCCCTCGAGCTGCACGGAGATGGCCTGGACCTTGGCCTTGGCCCGCCGCAGCTTCTCGAGGGCGACCTCATCACGCGGGCGAGGCATCAGAAGCTCCTCTCGCCGGCACGCAGGGCCGTCTTCTCGGCGGGCTGACGGTTGACCAGGTTCACGGGGAAGAAGCCCGCCTTGGTGGCCTTGGTGGCCCGCTCGAAGCTGACCTTCCACGGGAAGGCCCCGAGGTCGTTCAGCGTGACGAGCTTGCCGATCGCGTCGGTCGAGCCCACGCCCATCCGGATCACCTCGCCCTCGATGGTGGCGGCCGAGACGACGAGGTAGATGCCGAGGCCCCCCTCGAAGTCGCTGTTGCGCACGCCGTCGATGGACAGGATCGTCAGGATCTCGCCGTAGTGGTCCTCCACCTTCTCGAGCTCGCCGCCGGCGAAGACGTCGAGCGGGTTGTCCGCCGCCGAGAGGATCCCGGGCAGGATGGTGCTCGCACCGCTCTCGTCGCCCTCGAAGAAGAGCTTCGAGCCCGACGCGATGGCGTCGATCACCTGTGACTTGGACGGGACCGCGTCGATGGTGTAGGTCGCGGCGAGGGCCACGGTGGTGGACGGCTTCCGGGTGGAAACCTTGGCCGGGGTGTTACGTGTTGCCATGGTGATACCTTTCTGTTATGGGCCGGGGGCTAGTCCCCCGGCTCCGCCTCGTCCGGTTGGTACTCGGGCGAACTGGTGAAGCCGGCGCCGTCACAGACGTCGCACAGCTCGAGGTGGACGACGTCGGCGTCGTCGGTGTACTGGTAGTGGTGGCCCGTGCCGACACAGCACCCGCAGCGGTACCCGCCGCGCACGACCCGGTACCAAGTCTGAGAGAGCTCGGCGTTGCCGTCGAGGCTCTGGCCGGTCATCGGATCGCGGTCGGGGAAGGCCGGGTTGTTGTCGCCCCACTTGGCGGCGAGCCACCGCACGAGGTCGAGCACCCGGTCGAGCTCGGTGTTGGCGAGGGCCCGCTCGCTCGCGTGCTCGTTGGCGAGCCGGTCTAGTTCAGTCACGGTACTTGGCTCCCATCGGGTCGGGTATCACGTGATACCTTGCGTAGTGCTCCTCGATCACGACGGCGGCCTGGGGCTCGCCGAACGGGCAGGGCATGACGAAGCCGCAGCTGCAGTCGACCTCGCCCATCCGCTCGCCGAGCTCGCGGTACTCGGCCTTGTGCTTCACGCGCATCATCAGCGCGTCGAAGACCTCGAGGGCCGTGCGCGGCGTCGTGGTCGGGAACAGGTGCTTCGGGGTTATCACCCGGCGTCGCTTAGTCATCGTCGTGCAGCCGGCTTCCGCACTTGGGGCAGAAGTTCATGCCGATGACATTGCTCGCGTTGAAGAAGACCGGCTGCCCCATCAGGGGGGCAAACCTCACGAGGTGGTCGCAGTCGGGTCTGATGTTGCTTGGGAACTCGATAAAGTCCCCCACCCGCGACGGTCCTTCATATCTGACCACCAGCCAGTCGGTTGCTCCGTTTGTAGGAGTGTACGCGACCACCCCCGCGTCCGGGCCGTCAGTCCTCTGGACTCGGTCTCCCACTACACAGTCATTTCGCTTCACTTCTCCCCCTTTATCGCGGCCACGAGGTTGTGGACGTAGGTGTCGGCCTCGGCCTCGGTCGTGAACTTCTTCAGCACGACGAAGGGCGAGAGCATGTTCTTAAAGACGTAGGCGGCGGTCTTCACCTGCCAGGTCCCGTCGTGGTCCTCGGTCTCGATGATGGCCTTGTAGCCGGTGTCGGTGACGAGTGAGACTTTCATGGTGCCACCTTCTCTAATGCTGTCCACACGATCCAGTCGTGGGAGCATGTCGCGCACTCCTTCGTGCAGATCATGCACTGAATGAAGAATCTCCGCTCAAAAGCGGAGGATGTCATAAGTACGTGCTCAAGCGCCTCGTGGCCGCACTTGCATCGAGTCACGTCAATGATCCTGTTCACTGGTCGCCCCGATCGTCCATCACGACGCGCCAGGTCGTGCTCGCCGACCTGGGCGAGCTCTAGTAGCCCGTGCCGCAGACTGCGGGCCAGCTCTGATCGGGCCAGTAGTGCAGCGTCCGGGCCACGAAGCGGACCATGGCCCATGCCTGCTCCTGCGGGGTGGCGAGCGAGGCCGAGGTCGGCATCCACGGGGCCCGGTACGAGAGCCAGGTGGCCGGCCGCCACCCGAGGCCGCCCTGATAGGTCGGTCCCGCGAGGTGCCACGGGTCGCCCTCGCAGTGGTGCACCCGGATCACCTTGGCCCACTGGGCCGGCGTCACCAGGTGCGCGTGGGGCGCGGCGACGAGCAACGAAAGACAGGAACTCAGCACTGAAATACTCAGACGTGATACCACGACGACTCCTCGATCGGGCGATGGGACGCACAGCTCGGGCAGGGTTCATAGGTTCTCCTCCGGGGATAGATGGCGGTTAAGGTTCTCGGCGGCCAGTTCGAGGGACCGGGCTCGCTCCCCACAGTACGCTCTCCACGGTCCCGCGGCGTAGAGCTCGCGCACCCGCAGGTCCCGGGCGGCCTCGGCGATCGCGAGGTAGGTCTCAACCCAGTCGGCCCGCGCCAGCGTGACCGTGAACGGTTCGCGGATCGCCGTCTCGCCGTCAAAGGAGAGGTCGCCCATCATCGCGGCCGCCGCAGTTCGTGGATGACCAGGGCGACGAAGGCCCCGAGCAGGGCGACGAAGGCCCCGAGCAGCGACAGGATCACGACCAGGACGCTCTTGGCCCCCAGGGCGAAGCCGGCGAGCAGCACCACGGCGACGGCGAACAGGAACGCGAGGGCGATCACGAGTCGTCCTCCTCGCGGCTCTCGTTGATCGCCCGGGCGAGCACCAGGGCGGCGGGCACGAGCGACGCGAAGACGAGCAGCGTGAACAGGTCCCAGAACAGGTCGCGGCTCATTCGCTCGCCCCGTCCAGACAGGCGAAGCCGATCACCGCGGCCACGATCGGCACGTACCAGTCACCCGCGACGGGCGGGGTGGTCGCCCCGACGACGACGAAGGAGACGGCACAGCCCAGCCGCCACAGCTGGCGTCGCCAGCCCACCCGGTGCAGGACGCTCATCTCAGTACCCGCTCTCGATGCGCACAACGAGCCAGTTGGAGTAGCGAGCCCAAGCGGCGTCCCCAGCGGCGTCCCAAGCGGCGTCCCCAGCGGCGTCCCAAGCGGCGTCCCCAGCGGCGTCCCAAGCGGCGTCCCAAGCGGCGTCCCCAGCGGCGGTCAACTCCCTTCGCGTTGCGTCGCCGTTGGCGAACCGGCGAGACACCTCGATGGCGTTCCTCGGGCGAGTGTCGTTCGGATATTCGTCCTCGAAGATGTCCAGCGCGTCCTCGGCCACGTCGCAGGCGAAGAGCCTCAGGTTACTCTCGTCCGTGGTGCCGATGCACTCGATGAGTCGCATCTGTGACGCTGCGAACTTGTCGTCTCCGTGAACAATCTTGCCCTTCACCTCGACCACCCAGAGTTGTGCGCCGAGGGTCGAGGGCAGGTGGGCGAGAACGTCCTTCTCTCTCATGCCGTGCCAGCCGGACGCGCAAAGAATGGGCGTCTCCTTCGGCGTCCACTCACCCACGGCGACGGGCCAGGTCTCACCCTGCACGGCGGTCGTCATGTCGGGCAGAAGCCACTTGTAGAGTCGGTCAGTCACCCCACCACCACCTTCGTCAGGCAGTTGTCGCACCACTCATCGAACTCGTAGTTCTCGACGTTCTCGACGTCCATCTCGGGCCAGTCATAGGCCGACCAGATCTCGAGCCACCGCTCGCGGCACGCGACCGAGCAGAACGTGCGCACCGTGATCTCGGTGCCACCGACTGCCCGGAACTTCGCCAGGTACATCTTCTTCATTGCTGCCTCCGTTTATTCCTCTCATCATACAGCCAGGGTGTCTCCTGTCAAGACCCTCGGGAAAAAACTTATCCACAGGGTCTGACGACGAGGGTGCTACTATCGGGCCATGACTGAGACCACCGTCATAACCAACGAAGAGCCTCCCGAGGACCCTTCGGTACTCGCCCAGGCCGCCGTCGCCGCCGCCGCACTGGCCGGGGCCAGCGCCGCGAAGGCCGATGACGCCCAGGAGGACGCCCAGAGCGCGTCCGACGAATCCGGCCTCGCCCTCCACGCGGCCGGCGAAGCCGTCGCGATCGCCGCCGACAAGGTGGACGAGGAGCGGGCCCGCCAGATCGCCCGTGAGGAGCTGGTACTCGCCCTCGCCGAGGCCCTGAAGGCCCGCGAGGAGACCCCGCCGGCCGCACCCGAGACCGCACCCGAGGAGATCAATCCACAGGTGCTGCCCCCGAGTGTGGAAAAGGCGAACGGAGCCAAGGACGGCCGCTCCAAGTGGGCCAGGGCCTGGGAAGAGGGATAATGTCGATCATCGCCGACGAGACCGCACCGGACGACGAGTTGTCCACAACCGGGGCCGAGAAGTCATCCACAACCGAGCCCCAAACCTGTGCAAAACCTGGTTGTTCGAACACCCTGCCCGTGAAGGGCGAGACCGGCTACCACCGGCTTCGTAAATACTGCGACACCCACCAGCCCTCGTCCTCGCCCGGCGCGGCGAAACGACGCATGACCAACCCCGACGAGCCCGCCCCCAAGACCGTCGTCACCAATAACTTCGTCATCAAGCCCGCCCCGGTCAAGACCGCCAAGACCTCGAGCGACCTTGCCAAGGTCGAGGAGGGTGCGACCCAGCTGCTGAACCTGATCCCGATGGTGCTGGCGATGTTCGGCGACGACGTCTGCCCGCCCGAGATCGCCAAGGCCGTCCCGCTGATCGCCCACCAGCTCGCCGAGCTCTCCAAGTTCCACCCGGCCCTGAAGAAGGTCTTCGCCGGAACCGAGTCGACGGGCGAGATGATGACGTGGCTCAGCCTCGCCGTCGTGGTCTCGCCGGTGATCGTCACGATCCTCGCGCACCACAACCTCATATCGGGCAAGATCGCCGAGCGGGTCGCCTTCGCGGCGTCGATGGGTGGATTGCTGGCCGACATGGTCGAGCCCGATGCAGCCGACTGAGAAGCCCCCGGTCATACCCTGGAGCCAGTTCATCAATGCCCAGGTCGATCGCAACAACGCGGCCAAGGTCTCGACCAACCCCAAGACCAAGCGAACCACTGTCGAGGGCATCCACCGGCTCTTCAACGGACGCACCCGCTCGGGCAAGACCACGCTCAACCGGATCATGCTGCGCATGAAGAAGACGGTCCTGGTGCTCGGAACCAAGCCCTGGGACCCGAGCCTGGACGACTACATCTATAAGGAGGGCTACGTCCGCATCGACCACTGGCCCCCCACGCCGAAGGAGTTGAAGCAGCGCGGCCCCTACGAGCAAGTCAAGCTCATCTTGTGGCCCGAGATGAAGTCCTACGCCGACCTTCACCGCCACCAGGCCGTCTACCGCCAGGCGGTGCGCGACATCTTCGTGGAGGGCTCGTGGACGCTCGGCGTGGACGAGGGCCTCTGGGTCTGCGGGCGAAAGGGCCTCGACCTCGGCGACGAGATCTCGGCGATCGCCTACGGCGGGGCGGGCAACGGCGTGAGCATGCACCTGGTCATCCAGCGACCGAGCGGCATCCCGGTGATCACCCACGAGAGCTGCCACGAGCTCTACCAGTTCCGCACCGGCAACACCAACGACATCCGTGAGCTCGCGTCCTACACGGGCAAGTCGACGGCCGACTTCACGGCCGCGGTGCGCGGCCTCAACCGCGGCAACCCCGAGACCGGTCACCAGTTCCTGCACGCCCCGATGGTGGACGGCTCCAACTGGGAGGTCTGCGAGGTCCCCCGGTCCTGGGCTTAATACAGCACGACTCGCCGCCCCCCCTCTACCATGAGGACATGGCACTCAACGATCCGGTCGTGAAAGTATCGGTCCCGGGCGTGCGAATCGACGTCGTGACCGTGCTCGCCGCCGGCCTCTCGGCGATCGTCGTCATCGGTACATTCAAAGTCCTGGCGATCCGTCACAAGGATCACCCGATCGCCCAGGGCTACCTAGTTCTCTTCTAAGGAGATAGACACAATGGCAACCACCACGGCAGTACCCGCATCCACCGGAATCGGCGCGCCGGCAAACGGGCCGTCTCCGCAGTCGCTGGCCCAGTCGCCCGGCGCGGCGGCCCCGTCGACCCAGGCGAGCAAGGTCCCCTTCACGCGGGCGTCGAGTCTCGCCGCCATGCAGGACAAGACCCTGACCGCGTTGCCCGCCGGCATACCGACTCAGGTGAGCCTGCTCACCAACGCCTTCCTCGCCTACATCATCCTCGACGTCAACCTCGTCGGGGTGAACGTAACGACGGCGGTCAAGTGGGGCCCGGACGCCCCCTTCAACGTCTTCGGATCGGCCGGCATCCAACTCACCGACCCGAGCAACCAGGCCATCGTCACGGCGATCAGCGGCTTCAAGCTCGCCCAGCTGAACAAGTTCCTCTCGGACACGGGATGCAACTTCGACCCCGCCCGTGACGCCGGCTTCTTCATGGTTCCCACGGCCGCGAACAACGCGGCCGGCTCGACGGCGACCAACGCCGGCAGCGCGAACTTCCGCCTGGTGATCCCCGTCGAGAACCGCCGGCGTGACGCCTTCGGGGCGCTGACGAACTCGGCCGCGAACGAGGTCATGCACCTCATCCTCACCCCGGCCGCCTCCTTCGGCTCGGGCACGGACGACGAGAACAGCGTCTACACCACGGCCCCCGCGACGAGTGTCACGCTCAACGTGCGGATCTGGCAAATGTACTGGACCAGCCCCCCGCCGGTGATCGTCTCCTCGGGTCAGTCGGTCTCGACGGCTCGCACCCCGGCCGGTCTCGGCACGGTCGGCTACGTCCGCTCCGAACGTCACAACGAGGTCTCGGGCGGGGGCTCGGCCCCGTTCCAGCTGACGAGCGTCGGCGAGGTGATCAGCAACATCGTCTGGACACTGCGCACGACCGTGGCGACCAACGCCCGCGACGCCTACACCCTGGGCAACGGCCTCGACGCCGGCTACGCGAACTGGCCCGCGACGTTCAACTTCGCGGTCAACGACTTCACGCTGCTCAGCCTCGGCCAGAGCATGTGGCTGCGCGAGATGTCGAGGTTCTACAACCTCACCAACGGCGTCTCGTCCCAGGCCGGTAACCCCGGCTACCTGGACGCGGGCGTGTTCACGTTCGGGCCGTACATCAACAGCCTCTTCGACAAGAACGAGAACTTCGCCCTGGCGAACCAGAACCTCGCCACCGAGCCCGGCACGAAGCTTCAGGTCCGTGACTCGATCTGGGGATCGGGCAGCTCGTTCCTCGAGGTCGACGTGCGCGTCATCAGCCCCGAGTCCGGCGCGACTCTCTACAACTAGGAGAACCCGATGACCGATCAGAGCGACTCCAAGCAGGGCGGGCTAACCCCCACGCACGGCGTATGGCTGGTGGTCGGGACTGCGGCGCTCGGACTTGTCGCACTCGGGATCATCTTTCGTCGGCCTAGTGCCCGGGAATAGGAAAGGATAACCATGAAGCCCACCCACACGGTCATCATCGCGGTCGTCGCCGGTCTTATCGGCTACTACGTCGGCAAGAAGCACGGCTGATCCAATGGCCCGCGTCGCCTTCTACGCGTGGCGGGCCTGGCGGTTCGCTCGGAGGTCGTGGCGATGGCTGGCGTAGGAGCTGCGCTCCTGTTCATCGGTGCCTACATGATGTATTCCGCCTACAAGGCGGAGCACGCTAAGACCATCGCCCACCCCGTCACGACGGCCAAGGCCGCCATGTCAGGGGGATGAGTGGAGAACCCGAGCCGACAGATCGTGGCCTTCATGGCTTTCGCCGTGGCCTTCGGGGTCATCGGCCATCAGACCAAGCACCCCACGGGCACGAACCCGTCTTCGCCGATCACCGCCGGAGCGGGCGGCGACGTGAAGATCATGCTCGGCGGCGCGATCGGCACGGTGTTGCTGGTCCTGCTCGCCCAGGCCGGTGACGGCGCTGCGAGCTTCGCCAAAGGACTCGCGGCGGTGACGTTGGTGTCTAGCATATTGATTAACGGGACGACCGTCTTCGGTGCAGTGAGCCACCTCACCGGCACGACGGCGGCGACCCCAGCGAAAGTGAGCGTGCCATGAGCAGGGCAGAAAAGATCGGGACCATCTTCTTCGGAGGGCTTATCGTCATCGCACTGGCGACCACGCTGGTCGGTCCCGGCAAGCAGACCCCGGCCGTCATCAACTCGAGCGGAGCGGCGATCAGCCACACACTCAGCGCAGCCCAGGGGGCCTAGATGTCTGGGCTCCTGCTCGTCACGGGGCCGGCGGTCCCCCAGTCGCCTCCCCTCGAGAGCGCGGTCGATACCAACTACGAACGCTTCGACGGTCTGACCGAGCCGCTTAATTCCGGAATGGTGCCGGTCGGCGAGGGTGACAACTACGGCCTCTCAGCGCGTCCAGGACAGCAGCAGACCCACGGCCCGGCGACCATAGCGGCGCGGGGCATTCCAGGCGTCGTGGGCTCGGTGGGGGCCTCTCCGCTGCCCGTGGCCGACTGCCTGCACAAGACGGACTTCGAGACCCAGCAGGCCAGCCCGTCGAACCCGAACTTCCGCTTCGGTCCCGGGGGGGCCTTCAACAATCAGAACTGGTCCATCGCCATGACCGAGGTGGTCGAGAACCCGCCCCAGCCCGACCAGATGTCCTCGATCTTCACGGCCGGCTGATGAGCGGACTCCTCCTCCTACGCGCCGAGCACAGCTCGCCGGACGTCTCGGTCGGTCCCGGCGAGGTCCCGCCCGCCGTCATCGACCAGGCCGCCACGGCCCACGAGCACTGGAACCAGTTCCTTCACGGCGAGATGGGCGGCCTCGGGGCGCTCTTCGAGCACAACCCCCTCGAGGACTACCCGGCTCCGCTCGAGACCTCGCCCGAGCCTATGCTCGAGCCCGGTCAGCTCTCGGCCATGCAGGCCGGCATCGACCTCGTGGACACCTCGACGCCCCAGCCCACCCCGACCCCCGAGCTCATAACGCCCCAGGCGAAGTGGACGTTCCTCGACACCCTGAAGCGCGAGGTCGAGAAGGCCCGCAGCCACCTGAACGTCGGAGGGACGACCAATGCCGGAGAGTAGCTCGACCCCGAAGGGCAAGAAGGGCAAGAAGGGCAAGCTGCCGACGTGGTCGTACTTCGCGATCGCCGGCGGCGCTGGCGTCGTCTACTACCTCTACAAGCAGCACCAGGCCAACTCGGCCAGCGCGTCGACGGGATCGTCGGCCGCGCCGGCGTCCTCGATCGACCCGCTCACCGGCCAGCCCTACGCGGCCGGCGTCGGTTCGCTCGCGGCCGGGTCGGGAACCTCGACGAGCGGGTCCTCCACCGACCCCTTCCAGGCGATCGACCCCTCGACGGGCGTCACCTACGCCCAGGACATCCAGAACCTGATCGCCCAGGGCATGTCCACCTCCCAGGCCGTCTCCCAGGTCCAGAGCGCGATGGGCGGCCTCACCAACCAGGTCAGCGGCATCGGCACCCAGGTCGGCGGGCTCCAGGGGCAGGTCGGTGGACTCGGCAGCGAGGTCGGCACCATCCAGACCGAGATCGGCACCCTGCTCGGCCAGCAGACCTCGAGCCCGACGACCGGCAGCGGGAACGCGGCCCTCGACGCGTGGCGGCTCGCCAAGGCCAAGACCATCGCCGCGGCCGAGCACATCAGCGTCGCCCAGGCCGGCCAGGCGCTCAGCCAGTATCTCCAGGGCAAGCCGATCACCAACGCGGCCGCCGCGAGGGGGATTGGAAACGTCGTGAAGAACTCGGGCCCGCCCCCCACCGCGACCGGTCACTCGCTCCCCATCCGCGTCGCCAAGGGCACGCACCGCGGCGCTGCTCCGCGTCAGCCCGTCACCCACTACCGAACCCCTGGCTACGACCCCGTCAGACCACGAGGCTGAGCCGTGGGCTCGACCACGACCGCGACGGCCCCGGTCTCGCCCTACACGTGGATCGTGGGGCTGCTCACCGGCATCCACGCCCCGGTGACCAAGACCAACATCAACAACGTCGGCACGTGGCTCGCCAACGAACAGACGACGACCGCCAACTGGTCCCAGAATCAGGGCAACCCGCTCGGCGTCCAGACGTCGGCCGCCATCAAGGCCGGCCACACCGGCAATGTGCGGCTCGGACTCAGTGAGACGGTGCATACACTGCTCTCGGGCTATCCGACCATCGTGAAGTCGCTGCGCAACCAGGCCCCCTCGAGCGTCTTCAACCAGGCGGTCACGAAGTCCTCCTGGAACGGCTCGGGACACTACGGCGGGGTCACGAGCTTCGGACAGAAGGGGGCCGCTCAGAAGGGCAACCCGACCGGCTGGTGGGGCCAGTGGATCGAGCCGATCCTGCTGAACCCCGTTCCCCTGCCCGGACTGACCAAACTGCCCGGCGGCGCGACGACACCGGGGGGCGGCGTGATCACCAACGTGGTCGGCGCCATCCCGGGGGCCAAGGGAACGATATCCACGATCCAGGGGGTGGGCTCGGGGGTCGCGTCGGTCGGCGGCTTCCTCGGCAAGATCACCAACCCGGTCAACTTGAAGAACACGGGCATCTTCCTCGCCGGGGCGGCGCTGACGATCACGGGACTCGTGATCCTCTTCGCCTCCACCAAGGGCAAGCAGACGCTCGAGCTAGCAGAAGGGGTAGCGTAATACCATGACGATCAACCAGCACGACCACGACCTCGACGAGAGCCTCATGCGCTACGTCGACGAGGTCCCGACCATCGACGGGCCGATGTTCGAGGACCGCGACGACCGGGTGAAGATCCTCTCGTCTCGCTTCGACGTCGTCAACGAGCAGGCGGTACCCGTCTACGAGCGGGCCTCCTCGGCCTTCAGCGCCGTGCAGTTCACGGTCTCGTCCACTCCCACCCAGATGATCGGTCGGCGCCGTGGCCGCAAGTACGTCGCCCTCTCGTGCCCCTCCACGATCACGGTCGGCGGCGTGGGCTCGACCCCCAAGGGCTTCGCCTGGTCCCACGAGCGCAGCAACCTCGACGTCGGCATCGGCTTCCAGATCAACCCCGGCGACTCGGTCGAGATCGACAGTGAGGCCGAGGTCTACGTCGCCGCGCTGCCCGGCAACACCACGGGTACCGTGCAGTACCTCGAGTGCTACAACGTCCTCGCCGGTCCCGCGGTGCGCTAGGTGATAACGACCGGGCCGTACCAGCTCGCGGCCGGCACCCAGCTGACCGTCTACGACCCGGCCAAGTACACGACCGCCAACTCCTCGGTCCAGGTTCAGAACGACTCGGGCTTCTCGCTCGTGGTTTCCGTGGGCGGTCTCTCGCTGCCGGTCCCGCCGCGCACCATC
>JAJXTB010000067.1 GCA_021784205.1 Actinomycetes bacterium | reverse complement strand
GTAGACCGCGTCGATGTCCTCGCGCGCGACGAGCTCCTCGTAGCTCGCGAGCGCGAGGGGTATCGCGTGCGCCGAGGCGAACGCCTGGGCGCGCCCGGGGGTGCGCGAGGCCACCGCCACGATGCGCTGATTGGTGTTCGCTCGCACCGTGCTCGCGAACTGGTCGGCGATCCATCCCGGTCCGAGGATCCCCCAGCGCAGCGAGGGAACCCGCGCAGGATCGACGAGACGGGGTTCGGGCAGGGCCACGGGTTCAGTGTACGGTGCCACCACGTCGCGACGAGGGCCACGGCTCGGACCACGCGTCGCGGCGCTAGCGCTCCTCGCTCGCCGCACCGCCCGACAGGTCCGAGGTGGGGACGTTGAGCTTGAAGTGCAGCCCGGCGAGCCGGATGACGAAGCAGACGGCGGCCGCCGCGATCGCGACGCCGGTGTTGTAGTGGTGCAGGTCGAGCGCGACGGCGGTGATCGCCGCACCGACGAGGGCCGGGATCGCGTAGAGACCGCTCGTGAGGACGGTGGGCACGCGTCGGATCGTGATGTCGCGAATGGTCCCGCCGCCCACGCCGGTGATGGCGCCCAGGATCGCCGACTGGAACGGGCCCAGTCCGTGGCCGAAGGCGACGACCGTACCCGTCACGCAGAAGAGGCTCAGTCCCGCCGCGTCGAACAGGTTGATCGAGCGCGCGACGCGGTGCAGGAACCGGCGTCCGAGGAACGCCACGACCGCGCTTCCGAGCGCGACTGCGAGGTAGCGCCAGTCGCGGAAGGTGGCTGGCGGCGTCGCGCCGATGAGGAGGTCTCGGATAATGCCGCCGCCGAGCGCGGTCATCGTGCCGAGGACCGTCACGCCGACGAGGTCGAGCCGCTCGGCCTCCATCGCGGTGAGCGCCCCGTTTAGCCCGAAGACGAAGGTGCCGATCAGCTCCAGGACCAGCAGGATGGTCGGGGTCATCGAGGCACCCTAGACCGACGGCTGGGCGAGCCACGCGAGCGCGGCGACCACCAGGGCCTCGGTGCCCGTATCGAGGGTCGGCTGGATCACCGGGGCGAAGTACCCCGAGTGGTTGACCGGCACGTCGCTCGCCACGCGGCCGGCCCGTAACGCCCGGTCAAAGAGGTCAGGGTCGGTGCCGCCGATGCCCCAGTAAGTGTAGGGGGCGCCGTAGGCGTGGGCGAGGTCGCTGAAATCCTCGCTCGCCGACTGCGCCTCGATGGCGTGCGCGCGAGGGCCGAAGTGCGCGTCGAAGGCCGCCGCCACACGGCTCGTGACGGCCTCGTCGTTGTCGGTGAGCCCGAACTGGTCGAAGAGCTCGAACGTCGCCGGCTGGGGCGAGCCCGAGGCGTCGCATTCGGCGTTGACGATGCGGGTGATGGCCGCGAGGGTCGCGGCGCGGCTCGCCTCGCTGAAGGTGCGCACGTTGAGCTCGATCACGGCCCGATCGGCGATCACGTTGCTCTTGGTGCCGGCGCGCAGGCTCCCCACGGTCACCACCACGGGCTCGCCCGGGCGCGTCTCGCGCGAGACCACCGTCTGCAGCCGCACCACGATCATGGCCGCCAGGACGACCGGGTCGACCGAGGCGTGGGGCATCGAGCCGTGGGACCCTCGGCCGAAGACGGTGATGCGCAGGCTGTCCGCGGCGGCGAGCACCGGTCCGACCCTGGTCGCGACGTCGCCGGCGGGCAGGGCGAGCACGTGCTGGGCCATCGCGACGTCGATCCGCGGCACGACGGTGGTGAGTCCACCGTCCACCATGCCCCTGGCACCGTCGCCGGTCTCTTCGGCGGGCTGGAAGAGAGCGACGAGCGTGCCGGCCCACTGATCGCGCGCCGCGCTGAGCAGCCGCGCCGCGCCGAGCAGGCAGGTGACGTGCACGTCGTGGCCGCAGGCGTGCATCACCGGCACCTCGTCGCCGCTCGCGCCCTTGACGACGACCTCGCTCGCGTAGGGCAGTTCGGTGAGCTCTTGCACTGGCAGCGCGTCCATGTCCGCACGGGCCAGCACCGTCGGGCCGTCGCCGTTTCGCAGGATGCCGACGACGCCCGTGCCGCCGATGCCCTCATGGACCTCGAAGCCGTCGGCTCGCAGGCTCTGCGCGACCGCTCCGGCCGTGGCGACCTCGTGGTGCGAGAGCTCGGGGTGGGCGTGCAGGTTTCGGTAGAAGTCCTCCTGCCACGTGCGGACCTCGGGGAGCCGTGACAGGACGGCCGCGCTGGTGGGTGGAGGCGGCTTCGATGCACTCACGGGCTCAGTCTGGCAGATGGCGATGCGAGCGGCGCACCGCTCGCGTGGGCCAGTCCTTAGGCCGACGCGATGCGGTCTCGTCCCAGATCCATGGCGGAGGTCTGTGCGAGGACGCCGTCGCGCGTGATGAAGAAGCCCTCCAGTCCCGGCGTCGATTCCACCAGGTCCAGGACGTCGATGCCACCGACGGCGAGCGCGGTGGCGAAGGCGTCGGCGATGGCGAGCCGGCCGCCGACGACCGTGGCCGACACCGCCGCCACCGGGCCGCCGAAGGGATGGCGCAGGTGCTCACCGCGCTCGTAGACCCCCGAGGTCGCCGCCGACACGTCCACGCGAATGACCGCGCACAGCGCGTCGCGCACGCTCGGGTGCTGCACGCCGACGTCGTAGGTGGCGCCCGGGACGACACAGATGTCACCACCGGCGTTGACGAGTGCCGCGGTCACCCCGCCGTCGGCGAGTACGGCCAAGGCGCGCTCCGCGGCCCAGCCCTTCACGAGGCCGGTCGGGTCGAAGCCACCGGGCAGGGACCACGGGTCGAAGTAGCCCGCCGTCAGCTCGCGAACGACCTCGCACAGCTCGATGACCTCGCGCATCAGCGCCGAGGGCGTGTCGACGTCGCCGCTGCGTATTCGGGACAACTCGCTCGCGGGCTTCCACGCGCTGAACCGGTCGTCGAGTCGGTGCAGCTCCGCGCAGGCCTCGTCGAGCAGGGCCTCGGCGACGCCATCAGCGAGACCGGCCGGCTCGACCAGGAACGAGACCACCGTCCCCATCACCGGCTCGGCGCGCGTGATCACTTGAAGCGCAGCTTGTCCAGGGCACCCTGGATGGAGTAGGCGTAGGCCTCGCTCGTGTAGGTCGCGCCGGTGATCGCGTTGATGCGGATGCCCTGGGCCTTCAGCACCTCGGCCTTGAGGATCGGCACGGCGTACGAGGCGAGCTGGGTCGAGTACGAGTCGAGGGTCTGGAGCCTCTGCACCTTGAGATCGACGATGCGGTGGTTGGCGATCACGACCTTCACCGACATGACGCCGTAGCTGTAGTTCTCGAGTGGGCCAATGGCCGTCGCGTCGCTGGGCCCGCTGGGCGCGGTCGTGGTCGGCGCGCCGGGCTTCGGAGCCGTGGTGGTGGTCGTGGGCGCGGTGCGCACTAGCGAACCCGACTTGCCCGGCGAACCGTGCAGGGCCACGACGCCGGTGAATCCGGCGGCCGTCGCGCCGAGCATGGTGAGCAGTCGTTTCATGGCACCCCCTTAGAGCGCGTAGATCTCTTGGTGCAGCGCGTCGGCTGGCACGCCGGCGCGCTGCACGGCGGCGGCGGCGTCGCGCACGAAGCCCGTCGAGCCGCTGACGAACACGTCGCGCTTGGCGATGTCCGGGACGAGGCGAACGATCGCCTCCATCGGGACCGCGACGCGATCGCCGACGAGTCGGTGCGTCGTGCCCTTTCGCACGCGCACGAGCTCTTCGACCTCGTCGGCGAGCACGAGCTCGGCCTCGGTCGCCGCCCGCAGCACGACCACCGGTCGCGACTTCAGGGGCAGGTCCTCGAGGAGCGAGCGCACGGCCGTCACGCCGACCCCGCCGGCGATCAAGACCGCATTGCGCCGGCGCTGGGCGTGCACCGTGAAGGCGCCGTAGGGCCCCTCCATGGCGACCCGGGTGCCGGGCGCGAGGTCAGCGAGCGCGCGGGTGAAGTCGCCGACGCCCTTCACGGTCAGGCGCAAGTACGGCGGCTGGGGCAGCGCCGACACCGTGAAGGGGTGGGCCTGCCACCACAGGCGCGGCGTGAGGAACCGCCACTCGCAGAACTGTCCTCCGGCGATCGCTAGGCGATCGAGCGAGCGCCCCTCGAGAATCACCGAGATGACGTTGGGCCCCTCGCGCAGGACTTCGGCGACGCGCAGCTGATGACGTCGCGACCGATAGACCGGCACGCCGACGCGGTAGGTGAGGACGAGCAGGGCGGCCGCCACCCAGGCGAGGGTCCAGGCGTACTGGGCGATCGGGTGGCGAACGAAGGAGGGGCCGAGCACCACCTCGTGCGCGAAGGCGAGCGCGAGCGCCACGTACATGAACAGGTGCAGCACCCACCACCGCTCGCGCGGGATCCGGGTGCGGACCTGGCGGATCGAGATCAGGCCGATGAGCACCATGATGGCGAGCGCCACGGTGGCGGTGACCATGTTTGGAAACGTCCGCAGGAGCACCCCGACCTCGCCCCAGACGCCCGAATGGGCCGCCTGGGCGTAGGCGATCGTGAGCAGCACCGCGTGCGCGGCGATCAACCCAATCGTCCACGGGGCCAGCCGGCGGTGCCATCGCAGGACGCCGTCTTGACCGAGTGTGCGCTCGAGGGCCGGGGCGCGGCTGGCCATCACGACCATCAGCAGCGCGGCGTACGTACCGGCGAGCCCGCTCGTGGACCCGAGGAACATGGCGAGGCCACCGCCCAGATGGATCTCGCTCAGCGTCCCGTCGACCAGGGGCAGGCCGAGCACCAACCCCAGGCCGACCCCACCAACCACCAAGGTCGCGTAAAACGCGGTCGAGCTCGGTCGGCGGCTCATCCTGCGTGGATCCTCGGTCCGTAGTCGGGAGCCGGTGGCCACCGCGTTCGGGTTGAAGATTGACGAGTCCAGGGTCCCTCCGGTCGTTTGCCACGTGCGTGTAATCACGTGAGACTAACCACCGGGTTCGCGTTTTCGGGCGGCATCTTGCGGAGTTCTTATCTTCGCCCCCTGTCGCTCGCTCGCCGGTCCGAGCGCTCTACGACCGACCCGGACGGTCTAGTCGCGTAGGTAGCGGTCGAGGCGCCAGGTGCCGGTCATGGCCACGTCACAGAGCGCCGTCGTGCACCGGCACATGACCTCGAGCAGGAGGGCCGCGGGCGTGTCGACGGGGACTTCCAGGAGCAGTCCGCGCTGATTGTGGTCCTGCGTGAGACGAAATGGCGCGCCCTCGAGCAGTTCGGCGATGCGCGCGCGGCCCAGCCGGCCCCGGGTGTGCAAGACCCCGAGCGACGAGGGCTGGGCGACGGCGTGACGAGCCGGTCGGGTCACCAGGGTGGCCACGGTCACCCCCTCGAGCTTTCGCAGGCCCAGGAAGTTGACCTTGAGCTCGTCGACGTCGTCGACGGCGTTGGGCACGACGTTGCACCAACCGCGGCCCCCCTCGACCGCTTCGATCGACGCGATCGCCTCGGTGCGGTCGCTCGCGAACGTGATCGAATGCGGTGTGATCAACGGCGTCCTTTCTCGTGGGCGAGCGCCCCGAGACTAGGCGACTCCCGGATTGACGGGGCGATACTCGAAACTCGGGCCGACGGGCACGCCCGCGGTCTCGCTGCCGGCGACCATGGCTCGGGCCAGGTCCTCGAGGGTCGACATGGTCGCAAGCGAGCTCATGAACGTCGCGAGGTCGTTGTGGCCGTTGAGCAGGTCGTGCAGTTGGCCTAGCAGGACGGTGTAGGTCTCGTTGAAGGTGTCGACCTGGTGGCGAGCGGGCGAGCCCTCGGGGTAGTCCCTCGACGAGGGGTCGGCGGGCAAGTCGATGATCCCGCTCGGGTCGACCGTGACGGGATCGCCGGCGAAGGCGTAGGCGGGAAGCGGGGCCGCGGGGTCAGCGACGCGCACCAGGCGGCGGCGGTGCTTGAGCTCGCTCAGGCGGTAGAAGTGCGCGAAGTCATTCACGCCGTTGGGGCCATCGATCTCCTGGGGCGAGGTCGAGGTGCCCTCGCCCTGCTCCACGATGGTCTCGAGCGCCTCGATGGCACTCTGCGCGTCGACGACGGTGACCGAGCCGAACATCAGGTCCGGGCCGACCTGGTGACGGGGCGCCGGGGCGAAGGCGCTCGGCGCCAGCCGGGAGATCGCCGTGGCGATCGTCGTGTAGAACTCGCCGATGGTCACCGACGGGACGTCGACGAGCGCGGCGTGGGACTCGTAGTCGAGCGGGTCGCGGGGTTCTTCGATCTCGATGAAGGCCTCGAGCTGCTCGTCACTGAAGGGGCGCAGGTGCAACTGCAGCTGTCCCTCGACGCCACCGGGGAGGTGGCCCGGGTAGGCGGGGATGAACCGTCGGTGCGAGATGGCTGGCGCGCCGCCGATGGCGTTGAGCACGTTGGCGGCGAGGACCATGTGGAGCATCTCCTCGACCACGACGGACTTGATGATCGCCGCCGCGTCGGCGTTCAGCACGGGATCGAGCGAGAAGTAGGCGTAGAGATAGACGGGGATCGTCGCGTGTTCGAGTTCGATCGCCCGCTGCAGCGCAGCGTGCACCGATGCCGGTGTGGGCTCGTCCAGGTGCAGTCCCGCGAGAGTCGAACGGTGCAGCGTGATCATGGTGTCTCCAGGCGCCCTAGGCCGCCGCGGGGCGGTGCCATCGTGAACTGCACCGAGGATTCCACATGGCCCACGTGAGCGCAACCGGATTGTCACTTTCGGGGACCCCGCATTCCGCGGCGTCGGGCTGTCAGCCTCGCGGACGCAGGGTGAGGCACTGCGCGATCGTGCCGATCGGGCCGCGCCAATCATGGATGGTGCTCGAAGTGAGGCCGATCCCGTGCGCGCCGAAGGTGACGGCGGTGTCAAACCCGAGCCAGTCGCCCTGGGGCGCCTCGAAGAGGTGGGCGGTCAGGTCGACGTTGGGGAAGTGCAGCTGCGACGACGGCGCGCGCGGGGTCATGCCGTTGGCCATGTCGAAGAGTCCGACGGCCCGCGCGAGATCGCTGGCCGGCTCACCTTCGACCAGGGGCACCTTGGTGCGCAACCAGAAGGCCGCCCGGCCTGGCTCGAGCTCGGTGCGACGGACCTCGACCGACCCGACGAATCCCCCCGGCCAGACGGTCGATGGGTCCCAGGGGGCCATGCGTTCGGGTGGCGCGATCGGCCCGAGCGCTACGGCCTCGACGTCCGACGTCTCGTAGGGGTGCATCAGCCACGCTCGCAGCACGAGTGCCACGAGGCCCGCGTGACTGAGCCGCGCCTCGACCAGCTCGATGGTCCGCCCGGGTCGAATGACCTCGACCTCGGTCTCGACGGTGTCGATGGGGATGGCGCCGAGGATGTCAAAGCTCAGCCGCGCGAGCGGCAGGTGGTCCTTGCGTCGAGCGTCGCGGTGCCGCTCGACCTCGTGGGCGAGGAGGCCGAGCGCGGGCGAGACGTGCTGCTCGGTCGCCGTCCAGGCTCCGCCCACGAGGGCGGTGGCGTCGAAGAGCCCAGCGCCTCGCCGCCGGAAGTAAGCGCGGGGTGTCGCGTCAGCGTGCACGGGGCTCTCCCTTCTCGTCGTGCCGGCGCGACTGAGCAGTTCCCGGACCCGCCGCCGCGACGACGGAGGTCGCGGGGCTAGGCGCCAACGGGTCCGTCGTCGAAGTCAGCACGCTCCATCTTCACGCACGACGGGCCACGTCGACGACCACAAGACGTGCCAGAGCCGAGGGATAGCCTCGTCGTATCGGGGTTCCGCGAGGGATCTCCGAGCCCAGATTGGGGACCCGTGACGACCAGTGATGCAGCGGCGTTGAAACATCAAGTGGGCGCGGACGCCGCCATCGCGGCGCGTGCCGTGCACGCGGCGCCGTTCTACGCGATGGCCTTCGAACAGCAGGCCGTCGACCTCGAGGCTCGAGGCGAGCACGTCGTGCGATTCAACCTTGGTGAGCCCGACTTTGGCGCGCCGGCCGCCGTGCGCGCGGCCATGCGTGACGTGATGGACGGCCGAGCGCTGTCCTACACACCGGCGCTGGGCATTCGGGCCCTGCGCGAGGCGATCGCGGGCTTCTACTGGGACCGTCACGGCGTTCGCGTCGACCCCGCGCGGGTCGTCGTGACCTCGGGGGCGTCTTCGGCTCTGTTGCTCGCCGTCGCGGCGACCGTCGACGTGGGCAGCGACGTGATCATGGCCGACCCCTCGTATCCGTGCAATCGACAGTTGGTCGAATCCTTCGGGGGCCGCGTCGTGTCGGTCGACACCACCGCAGCGACTCGGTTTCAGCTCAACCGAAGGCTCGTCGAGGATGCGTGGACGAACGACACACGGGCGGTCATGATCGCCAGCCCGTCCAATCCGACCGGGACCTCGATCGCCCCCACCGAGCTGGCGGCGATCTGCGAACTGGCGCGTGATCGTGGCGCGTGGCCGCTCGTCGACGAGATCTACCTGAACCTCGCCGACCCCGACGCGAACGGCGTCTCGCCGCGAAGCGTCCTTTCGTACGACCCCGACGCGATCGTGATCAACAGCTTCTCCAAGTACTTCGGCATGACGGGATGGCGCCTCGGTTGGTGCATCGTGCCCGAGGTGCTCGTCGGGGCCATCGAGCGTCTGGCGATGAACTACTTCCTGTGCGCCTCGTCACCCGCGCAGCAGGCGGCGATCACGTGCTTTTCGCCCGAGACGTTGGTTGAATGCGAGGACCGCCGCGTCGAGTTCGTCGCGCGCCGCGCGATCGTGTTGGCCGAGCTCGCCCGAATTGGGTTGCCCGTCTCAGTCGAGCCCGACGGCGCGTTCTACGTCTACGTCGACGTGAGTGGGACCGGTCTTGGCGCCTGGGAGTTCTGCGAGCGTGCACTTGATGAAGCGCACGTGGCCATCACGCCGGGCCGTGACTTCGCCACCAATACCGCTGACACCCACGTGCGAATCTCCTACGCCACGTCGCGCGACGAACTTCGCGTCGGTTTGGCGCGTCTCGGCGACTTCGTACGCGGACTTCGCTAGACGTACGCGTACCTTCGCGCCGCTCGTTTACATCGACGACATGATCCATGGGGTGGTGCCGACGGCGTTCGAATCATGTTGGGCGGTCCGCCAACCTTCGGCCACGGTGGTCACGCCGCGGGGCAGGAACGTTCGAAGTCGTTGTAATCGCCGGCCTTTGGAGTGTCCGGGCGGGGCCGCCGCAGGGAAGATCCCCGCGGGACTGCGGGCGTCAACGAAGAACTGAAATGTAAAGACAACTACTTGACACAGGTGTAAGGACTTTGTAATGTTACGTTCACACTCGACGAGATAACGACTGCGACATGGGGGAATCATGAAATTAGGCGCGTACACCGCTTGTTTGCACGACAAGACATTGGGCGAATCACTCGCCATCTTGCAGGACCTTGGCCTCAGAAGCGTCGAACTGAACGCGGGCGGCTTCATTCCGGCGCCACACTGCCCCGTTGACTCGTTGCTCGCCAGCGAGATCAGTCGCCGCAACTTTCTCGCCGAGATCGCTGAGTATGGCGTCGAGCTGACCGCGCTCAACGTGAACGGCAATCCGCTGCACCCGGACCCCGAGGTTCGCTCCAAGCACTCCAAGGATCTAGTCAACGCGATCGAACTCGCGAGCAAGCTCGGGGTTCGCAACGTGATCACGATGTCGGGCAACCCGGGCGGTCACGCCGGCTGCTCGACACCCAACTGGGTCGTTGAGCCCTGGGACAGCGCCTATACCGACATCCTCGACTACCAATGGAACACGGTGGCAATCCCCTTCTGGAAGACGATGAACTCGCTGAGTGCGAACGCGGGCGTCAAGGTCGCCATCGAGATGCACCCACACAACATCGTCTACAACCCCGCGACAATGGTGCGGCTCATCGAGGAGACGGGCGCTACCAACGTGGGTGCGGAGATGGACCCCAGCCACCTCTTCTGGCAGGGGATCGACCCGGTGAAGGCCATCGAGTTCCTCGGCGATCGAGTCTTCTTCGCTGCTGCGAAGGATATCCGGATCAATGAGGAGTACTGCCAGATCAATGGGGTACTTGACGGTCGCTTTCGTGTGCTCGGTCCCGACGAGCCGAAGGTGCCGCTGGGCGGACGTTACGTTTGCAATGGGTGGCCGACGAACCCGTCGTGGCAGTTCGTCGCGGTGGGCCGCGGACACGACACCGACTACTGGGCGAGGTTCCTCACCGCACTGGAGAAGGCCAACCCGGAAATCGACTGCAACATCGAGCACGAAGACTTCGAGTTGGGTCAGATGGAAGGTCTCGAGTTCGCGGCTCGCACACTTCACTCGGCGGCCTGATTTGAGTTGTGCGCCGATGGAAATTCTGTACGACGTCCATTTGACCAGGGGAGGGCCAACCGTGACGGCGACAAAAGTTCTTGACTCTAACCGTGCGACGAAGCGCGAAGGAGCCGGGAATGTAAGGGGGGGGCGAAAGCCTCGTCGAAATTGGCTAGACGAGAAAGATGGAGTGAAATGAAGAGAAAGTTTTTGATGTTGATCAGCGCCGCGGCGTTGTCGATCGCGGGCCTCGTGCCAGCGGTGGCGTCGAGCGCGTCTGGAGGGGGTGGGATTCCCGCGAAGGTGTCGATCGCATTCCTTGGCGGAGCGCCGACGGACTCGTTTTGGACGAGCGTCCGCACTGGGGTCAACGCGGCGGCGGCGGCAATCAAGTCCCAGGGCGGAACCGTGCAGTGGTACGGATTCCAGAATTACAACAACTTCTGCCCTGATGCGGGCACGCTGACCAAGACGATCGCGGCTTCAAACCCGACCGTCGCGGTGATTCCGAACTGGTGTCCGACGACCCAGACCCAGTACATCAAGGCGATGGAGGCCAAAGGGACCATCGTCGTCGAGGACAACAACGGCGCGACCTGGAAGGCTGACGGCGCGATCACGTACGTGGGCGAGAGCAACTACGCGGTCGGCTTGAAGGCCGGCTCGACGTTCATCGCCGACGGCTACAAGCACGAGGTCTGCGTCAACACGCTGCCCGGCACGATTACCGCCGAGCAGGTGTGCGCGGGTCAGAAGAAGACGACGTTGGCCGGAGGCGGAACCTTCAATGAGCTCGACCTCCCGTCCTCGGCGCACGACAATCCATCCGCCGTCGAGGCTGCGGTGAAGGGATACCTCCTCTCGAACCCGACGACCAACGCGGTCATGACCATCGGTCCGGGCGACGCTGACGCGGCCGCCGCGGGTATCTCGTCGGCGGGCAAGACCAAGACCGTCGCCCTTGGCAGTTGGGACCTCTCGTCGAACATCGTGACTCGACTCCTCAACGGCAATCAGCTCTTCACCATTGACCAAGAGCCGTACCTGCAGGGTTTCTACGGGATCATCGTCGGCTTCCAGTACGCGAAGTGGGGCATTATCCCGTCGACGCCGATCGCGACGGGTCCCAACGTTGTTGACAAGGCCAACGCCGGCCTGGCTCGGGCTGGCGCCGCAATCGCAGTCCGGTAGTCATTGGTAGTGGCAGCGCTGGCGATCGTCGTCGCGCTGGGGTAGTACGCCGGCCAGTGCCCTATCCACCAGAGTGGATAGGGCACTGGTAAGCCGGTGAAGTGGTCGCGTCGGGCGCAGTAGGGGGACCGACGCGATTGACAGTTCGTGCAGACATTGAAATACGGTAAGGGGGAAAGATGGCGACGACACTCGAAGCGCCAGCACTTGACACGGTGACTGCGAGGCGCAGCATCACCAATCTGATCTACCGGCCCGAGTTCTCGGTCCTGATCGGGTTCATCGCGATCTACGTGTTCTTCTTGGTGACGACCCAGCCGGTTTTCCACAGTCTCGCGGGGACCTCGACGTGGGTCGATCCCGCCGCCGAGCTTGGCATCGTCTCCATTCCGGTCGGCTTCTTGATGATTGCGGGCGAGTTTGACTTATCGGTGGGATCCGTCGTCGCGTTTAGTTCGATGTTCCTCGCCGCGTGGGTGGGCTACTTCCACTACAACATCTGGCTCGGTCTCGTGATCGACGTCGTGCTCGCGGCGCTGGTGGGTCTGACCAACGGTATCCTCGTCACCCGCACCAAGCTGCCATCGTTCATCGTGACCCTGGGCACTCAACTGCTGCTGACGGGCATCACGCTGGGCGGCTCCACGGTCATCACCGGCAGCTCGTCGATCGACATGACAGCGACCGCGCCCGTTCGAGCCCTGTTCTCGTCAAACTGGAACCAGTTCAATGTCTCAATCCTGTGGTTGGCCGGTATCGCGGTACTCGGCCACCACATCTTGACCAACACGCGCACGGGCAACTGGATCACAGCAATCGGCGGCGACATCGAGACCGCCAATCGCGCCGGCGTGCAGACCGCCCGCGTTCGAATTGGCCTGTTCATCTCCACGAGCACAGCCGCGGCACTCGTGGGCATCATTCAAGCCGTGGAGTACAACGGCTCGGCGGCCTCCAACGGCCAGGTCTTCGTATTCAACGCGATCATCGCCGCGGTCATCGGCGGCGTCCTCTTGACCGGCGGATTCGGCACCATCATCGGCGTGGTCCTCGGTGCCATGACCTATCAGCTGGTCACCCAGGGGATCTACTTCACCGGCTGGGACACCGACTGGTCGAACGCCTTGATCGGCGGACTACTCCTACTGGCGGTGCTCTCGAATAATTGGTTCCGTAAGGCAACGATCGCGCGTGGCGTGAAGAAGGGGAGTTAGTCGTGACAACGGTTCCAGCACTCGAACTGAAGAACGTGTCCAAGAGCTTCGTCGGCGTGACCGCGCTTCGCGACGTCTCGCTCAATGTGAACGAGGGCGAGGTGCTGTGCCTGCTCGGGGACAACGGCGCCGGT
The DNA here is from genome assembly GCA_021784205.1 of Actinomycetes bacterium. The sequence goes on along the minus strand of JAJXTB010000067.1, from coordinate 1,969 downwards.
AAGTCCACGCTCATCAAGATCCTCTCGGGCGTGCACCAGCCGACCACGGGCGCTCTATACGTGAACGGCGCGGAACACCGCTTCGCCGGACCACACGAGGCGCTCCAGGCTGGTATCGCAACCGTACACCAGAGCGGTGGAACGGTTCCCTTGATGACGGTCGGTCGGAACTTCTTCCTCGGTGAAGAGCCGACGCGGGGTCGGGGCATCTTCCGACACTTCGACCGCAAATTGGCCGAGCAGGTCGCGCTCGAGGAACTACGGAGCCTCGGTATCACCAATGTGACCAACGGCGCGGCACTCGTTGGTGGGATGTCAGGCGGCGAGCGTCAGGCGCTGTCGATCGCGCGGGCCATGTACTTCGGTGCGAAGGTGCTGATCCTCGACGAACCGACTGCGGCGCTGGGTGTCAAGGAGGCCTCGAAGGTGCTGCACCTCGTCGTACAGGCCCAGATGCGCGGGGTGGCCGTGGTCCTGGTGACGCACAACGTCCACCACGCACTGGCCGTGGGCGACCACTTCGCCGTTCTGATCCGCGGAACGATGGCCGACGAATGGTCCAAGGGTGAGCGCAAGCGCGAGCAGGTGCTCGACCTGATGGCTGGTGGCGAGGCCATGGGCGACCTCGAAGACGAATTGCGCGAAGTTCGCGCCCGTGGCGTAGTACCGCAAGAGAAAGTAGGTAACGACCATGTCCGCTGAATCGAGAGTCGCCCTGGGGTCTGCCCCCGACTCGTGGGGGGTGTGGTTCCCGTCGGCCGACGACCAGGTCCCCTGGACCCAATTTCTGGACGAGCTCGCCCAAGCCGACTACCACTGGGTTGAGCTCGGCCCTCACGGATACCTGCCCACCGACCCGAAGGTGCTGCGCGGCGAGGTCGAGAAGCGGGGGCTCAAGGTTTCTGGCGGCGGCGTCTTTGGCGGGCTGCACAACGCCGACAAGTTTGACGCGGACCTGGCCGAGGCCCGCAAGGTCGCTAACCTGGTCGCGGCGGTCGGGGGTAAGTACCTGATCTACCTGCCCGACGGCTACTCGGACCTCGACGGCAACGTCATCTCACCGACGACGCTCACCAGTGAGGAGTGGACCCGGCTCACCACTCGCATGGGTGAGATCGGCAAGATCGTGCTCGAGGAGAGTGGGATCTCGCTGGTCTTTCACCCTCACGCCGACAGCCACGTCGGCAGTCAAGACGAGATCTACCGGCTGCTCAACGACACCGACAGCCGGTACGTCAATCTCTGCTTGGACACCGGCCACGTGTCCTACTGCGGCGGCGACAACCTCGCCATCATCGAACGATTTGCCGAACGGGTGCGCTACGTTCACCTCAAGCAGGTCGACCCCGTAATCCTCAAGCGAGTCAACGATGAGAACCTCGGTTTCGCGCCGGCGGTCCGGCTCGGCGTTATGTGCGAGCCACCCTTGGGCATTCCCGAGATGCCTCCGCTGATCGAGGCGCTCTCGAAACTCGACGTGGACATTTACGCGATTGTCGAGCAGGACATGTACCCGTGCCCGCCCGACGTGCCATTCCCGATCGCGAAGCGCACCCGTGAGTACTTCAACGCCTGCGGGGTCTACTGATGGCGACGGAACTCCTTCGCGTCGGGGTCATCGGGACGGGCAACATTGGTGCCGACCACGTCAACCGAGTTGCCAACCAAGTGTCGGGAGCCCGGGTGACCGCGCTGTTCGACGTGGCGACAGCGCGGGCCGCAGAGCTCGCTGGTCAGGTCGGGGCGGTGGCGATGCCGACCGCGTCGCAAGTCATCTCAAGCCCGGACGTCGATGCCATCATCATCGCCTCGCCGGGCGAATTCCATGCTCCGCTGACGCTGGAGTGCATCGCCGCTGGCAAGCCGGTTCTCTGTGAAAAGCCGCTGGCGCCGACGGTCGAAGAGTGCGAGTCGGTCATTGCCGCCGAGCAGGCGAGTGGACGTCGGCTGGTCCAGGTCGGCTTCATGC
>JAJXTB010000066.1 GCA_021784205.1 Actinomycetes bacterium | reverse complement strand
TCGCCATCGTTCAACGGGTAGAGCCGCCGGCGCAGGTAGTTTCCGACGGCGCACTCGTAGTCACGCACAACTCGTTCCAATTCGCTGGTGCGCGTCGGTCTCACCCTGGTCTCGTCTCACCCCGACGTTATCGCCACGACGTATGTGCGGCGTCGACGTTGGTCGAGGCGGAGGCTCCCCTGAGGCTGCCTGGGTCCCGGGTGTCCCCGCGTCGCGTGATCGCTTCCGGACTAGCTCGGCTTACTCGCACAGCTGCTGGTGCCGTCGCCGCACAGCCCGGAGACGTGGAACGTCACGGGTTTGAAGGCGACGAGCGGCGAGCCGACGTCGATCTGGACCACGCCGCCGGCGAGGAGCGGAACCGCACGGGGATCCGTGGCGTATCGCACACCATTTTCGAAGACGACGACCCGCCCGACGGCGGGTCCGACCCGCCCGCTCGAGAGCGGCTGGCCCCAGATGTCGAAGAACTGTCCGAGGGTGAAGTGACCCCGTGACGGCGCTTCAACGTGAATGACGTCGTCGTTGGCGTGCGTGTGGAGCCAGTAGAGACAATCGTGCAGACCAACGTCAACGAAGGTCGTCGGACCCGATCCGGTGGTGACCGACGGCGAGGTCACGCCGATGCCGGCGGGGAGGCGCTCGCGTTGGCCGTTCACGTAGATGGAGACGAGCACGTGGACGTGGTAGCGCACGGTCTCTTGACCGATGGTCCGACAGGTGACTCCGTCGATCGGCGACCCGTTGGCGGCACCGCTCGGCGCTAAGACCGGCACGTTCTGGACGGGGACGCCTTCGGGTCCCGGCGCGCTCGTGCCCGCCGACTGGCTCGAGAGCCAGGCCGTCACCCCACTCGCTAGGACCAGGACCGTGAGTAGCGCCGCGGGAATCATGGCGCGCCGGTGTCTGAACGTGGTCATCGGACTCCTCTCTCCTCGCGCTACTCTACGGGACCGTCGCGCACGCCATCGTCGAGCCGCGCGCTGGTGGCGACGCCGGACGCGACGCCGACTCGGCCGAGAGGGGAACGATGGGTGAGTTAGAGGACCTGCGCCGTGAGACACGCGCGTTCGCGGAGGCCCGTGACTGGGGGAGGTTCCACACGCCGAAGAACCTCGCGATGGCGATCGCCGGCGAGGCCGGGGAACTGGTCGCCGAGTTTCGTTGGCTGACACCCGAAGAGTCCGACGGTGACCGTTTGACGCCGGAGCATCGCCGAGCCATCGAGTTCGAGATGGCCGACGTGCTCATCTTCCTGCTTCGATTAGGCGACGTCCTGGACGTCGATCTCGCCGACGTGGTTCGCGCCAAGCTGGCCGCGAACGAGAACCGGTTTCCGCCGGTTCACTAACTGGGTCGCCACAGCCGGTGCAGCTCGAAACCAGCGACGTCGAGAGTGCGGGACGGTTCGCAGCCCGTGAGTAGCCTCGGGACGTGTCACGCGGCAACCACTTGAGGCAGTGATGGACTTCGACCGCCTCTTCGAACCGCTCCTCGTTCGCCGCACCGTCGTGAAGAATCGCATCGTCTCGTCGGGGCACGACACGGTGATGGTTCGAGACGGCCGGATCACCGAGCAGTTGACCGCCTACCACGAGGCGCGAGCGGCCGGCGGGGTCGGACTCATCGTCGTTCAGGTCGCCGGTGTCCACGAGACGGCTCGGTACACGTCCCACGTGCTGATGGCGACCGACGACGGCTGCGTCGAGGGTTATCGACGACTCGCCGAGGCGGTGCACGCCCACGGCACCACGATCGTCGGCCAGCTCTTCCATCCGGGTCGCGAGGTAATGGAGTCCGCCGACGGGTCCCTACCCGTCGCGGTCGCCCCCTCCGCCGTCGCCAATGAGCGCTTTCGGGTGATGCCGCGCGCGCTGAGCCACGTCGAGATCGTCGAGATCGTCGACGGTTACGCCGCGGCCGCGGCGCGGCTCATTCGTGCGGGTCTCGATGGCGTCGAGGTGGTGGCGAGCCACGGGTACCTGCCAGCGCAGTTTCTGAACCCCTTCGTCAACGAGCGCGACGACGAGTACGGCGGTGACGACGCCGGTCGGCGTCGGTTCATCGTCGACGTCGCTCGCGCCATCCGTGAGCGGGTCGGTCCCGGGCCGATCGTTGGCGTGCGCGTGTCGATGGACGAACGCGACCCCCGGGGCCTCGCCCCCGACGTCGCCCTGGGAGCCCTCGAGGCGCTCGACCGCGCGGGTCTGATCGACTACGTGAGCGTCACGACGGGTACGTCGGCGACCCTGGCCGGGTCGGACCACATCGCTGCGCCGATGGACCTGCCCAACGGCTACGTCGCGCCGGCGGCGAGGCAGGTGAAGGAAGTGGTCGGCGTCCCGGTCTTCGTCGCCGGTCGGATCAATCAACCCCAGGAGGCGCAGCGTATCCTCGCCGACGGACTGGCCGACGCCTGCGTGATGACCCGAGCACTGATCTGTGACCCCACGATGGCCAACCTGGCTCGAGAGGGCCGGGCCGAGGAGATCCGCGCCTGCGTGGGGTGCAACCAGGCGTGCATCGGACACTTTCACGCCGGCTTCGCGATCTCGTGCATCCAGCACCCCGAGACGGGGCGCGAACTGACCCTCGGCCAGCGCCGCCGGGCCGCCGAGCCGCGTCGCGTGCTCGTGGTCGGTGGCGGTCCGGCCGGCTTGAAGGCCGCGGCCGTGGCCGCCGAGCGCGGACACCACGTGACCTTGCACGAGGCGTCGGCTCTCCTTGGTGGCCAGGTCTTGCTCGCCCAGCGACTGCCGGGGCGCGACGAGTTCGGCGGGGTCGCGATGAATCTCGAACGTGAGGCGCGTCGCGCCGGCGTGACGATCGTGGTCAATTCGCGCGTCGACCGACAGCTCGTGGCCGCGGGGTCGTTCGACCACGTCGTGATCGCGACGGGTGCTCGACCCTACCGAACACCGATGGAGGTCCTCGGCTCGCCGACGATCCTCGACGCCGAGTCAGTCTTGCTCGGTCGCCCGGTGCCGCCCGGTCGGATCGTGGTCGTCGACTGGCGTGACGACTGGGTGGGCGTCGGTGTCTCGCGACTGCTCGCCGAGGCCGGCCACGACGTGACCCTCGCGACCCCGGGCTACTTCGCCGGCGCGTCGCTTCAGCAGTACGTGCGCGACGAGCAGTTGGCGGCCCTGGCGCGCGCGAGGGTGACGGTCCTGAGCCTCGTTCGTCTCTTCGGGGTCGACGACGACTCGGTCTATCTCCAGCACGTGTTGACCGATGAGCCGGTGATCGTGGACCGGGTAGCGGCGGTTGTGCTCGCGACGGGGTATCGGCCCGCGGACCCCGTGGCCGACGAACTCGGCCACGATGGTGTCCCAACGGAACTCATCGGTGACTGCCTCGCTCCGCGCACGGTCGAAGAGGCCGTCCTCGATGGCCTGCGCGTCGGCTCGTTAATCTGAGGCGACGTCGGTCGCGCTCGTGAGACAATCGAACCATGAACACTGACCCGACGACCCCTGCGCGTTCAGCACTATTCGCCTTCGCCGACCGGCTGGTCGACGAGCTCGCGTCGCGCGACCCCCTGTTCGCGACGATGGCCGGTGTCGCCGGCTACGACGACCAACTCCCGGACTTCTCACTGGAACACCAGGCCGACGACGAACGGATGCTGAGGGCGTCCCTCCTCGCGGTCGACGCGATCGCGCCGCTCGATGACGTCGACCGGATCGCGAAGGCGGTCATCGTGGAACGCCTGTCGAGCGACCTCGCGCTGCTGGCTTCGGGTGAGACCCGCCGGACCTTCTCGGTCATCTCTTCGCCGCTGTCGGAGATTCGCCAGGTCTTTGAACTGATGGACGCGCGCACGCCGGCCGACGCCGCGGTCATCGCCACTCGTCTGGGCGCGGTCTCGGACTCTCTCGGTAGTTGGCGCGACTCACTGCAAGCGGCGACGAGCGAACAGTTACCGTCGCGCCGCCACGTGCTCGGTGTCGCTGACCAGGCGCAGACCTACGCGGACGGCTCGTACGCGAGTTTCGCGCAGCGGGTCGCGACCTCGGCCGCCGTCGACCTCGACCGGTCGGGTCTGCGGGCGGCCGCCGCCGCCGCGGACGACGCGTGTGGGGACCTCGCGGCGTGGTTGCGCACGGTCGTCGCCCCTCGCACCGTGCTCGAGGACGGGTGCGGGCGAGAGCGCTACGCGCCGTGGGCGACGTACTTCACCGGCGCAGAGCTCGACCTCGACGAGCTCTATCGGTGGGGATGGGAGGAGTCGCGTCGGATCCACGAACGGATGGTCGAGCTCGCCGAGTCGATGTATCCCGGGGTTGGAGGACTGCGCGACGCGTCGGTCCGGCTCGATCGCGATCCGGGCCAACTCGTCGACGGGACGACGGAACTCCTCGCGCGGCTGCGGGCGTTCGTCGACGGCGCCGTTCAACAGCTCGACGGGGTTCACTTCGACATCGATCCGCGCGTGCGCTTCTGTGACGTGCGCCTCGCGCCTGAAGGGTCCGCGTCGGCCGCGTACTACATCCCGGTGAGCGAGGACCTCTCTCGCCCGGGCACCACGTGGTACCCCACCATGGGCGCGACGACGTTCGCGTGGTGGCGGTTCCCCGCGACGTGGTACCACGAGGCCGTTCCCGGTCACCACCTCCAGTCGGCGATCGCGATGTTGGCGGCGGACCGCCAGTCGCGCTTCCACCGCCTGCGGGGCTGGACGTCGGGGTACGGCGAGGGGTGGGCGCTCTACGCCGAGCGACTCATGGAGGAGCTCGGGGGGTACGCGAGCCCGGCCGAGGAGTTCGGGTACCTGGCCGGACAGGCGCTGCGGGCGAACCGGGTCGTCGTTGACATCGGCTTGCACCTCGGGTTCGAGGCCCCCGGTGATCTCGGCGTGCTCGGATCCCTGGGCGACTGTTCGGGACGACCGTGGACCGCCGAGATGGCCGTCGCCCTGCTCGAGGAGTGGGCGATCGAAGAGCACGCCAGCGCCGTGTCCGAGGTCGACCGCTACCTCGGCCTGCCCGGTCAGGCGATTTCGTACAAGGTCGGCCAGCGACGGTGGCTCGAGGTCCGCGAGGCGGCGCGCGAACGGCTCGGTTCGCGTTTCGATCTGAAGGAGTTCCACCGCCAGGCGCTCGAGCTCGGCCCGGTCGGACTGGACCTGTTCGCCGCCGAGATGACTGCGTGGTCGGCCGCGACGGACCGTTGAACGGGGTGGCGCCGAGCGTGACGTCGGGGTCACGCCGCCGCCGGCTCGATCGCCCCGGCCAGTAGAATCGGTTTCTGGTCGACGGGCGTCACCGTGACGCCGGCGGGCGGGACGTGCCCCCGTCGTTCTAAAACGACAGTCGTCGCAACCGATCGATCCCCCGAAAAAGAGAGAACATGTCGAACGCGCCCGAAGAAACGAACCCCTCGTGGGGCAAGAAGCAGACGACGAGACTGTCGATCGCGACCCAGCGGCGGACGTGGACCCGTCGGGCGGACACGTGGGACCGTCACAACGACGCCGGGATGACCAAGGTGGCCGCCAAGGCCATCGAAGTCGCCGACGTGAAGCCCGGCATGGTCTGCGTGGACCTCGGCTGCGGCGGCGGTCGCCTCGCCCTCGAGCTCGCGCGGCGTGGCGCCAGCGTCATCGGCGTCGACGTCAGTGCGGCAATGGTCGAGCGGATGGTGGCCCAGGCCAAGACCGAGGGACTCGAGCAGGTCTCGGGCATCGTCTCGCCGATCGAACACCTGCGCATCGATCCGTCGTCGGTTGACCTCGTGATCAGTAACTACGCGCTTCACCACCTGTTGGATGCGGACAAGGCCAAGGTCGTCACGGCGGCCTTCGGCTGGCTGCGCCCCGGGGGCGCGTTGATCAACTCGGACATGATGCTCGGTCGCGGGGCGACGACCGAGGACCGCCAGGTGATCGCGAGCAAGATCAAGGTGATGGCGAAGAAGGGGATCCCCGGGTACTGGCGGATCCTCAAGAACGCCGGTCGCTACATCTTTCGGCTCCGTGAGCGCCCGATTACCCCCGACGCCTGGATGCGTCTCTACGAGGCGGCCGGCTTCGTGGACCTATCCAGTGTGAACGTCGTCGCCGAGGCCAACGTCGTCAAGGGCGTCAAGCCGCTCGGTTGATCAGCCGGCCGGTGCGTCGGGACAGGTCCCCGCAACCGCCGGGACACTCGGTGCGCTCGTGATGGTGGCGAGTCCCGGACGCGTACCCGCGACTCGCAAAGCGGCGAGCGCGCCCGGCGCGTGACGCAGGTACGCGTTGAAGAAGTCGATCGACGCCGCCGCTACCACGTTGCGCGCAGGTCCGGACGGCACGTACGCGCTGAGGTGAGTCTGGCCGATCATCGCTAAGTAGTACTTGGGCGCCGGTGCCTCGTTATACAGCGTGACGCTGCAGGTGACGGGGTTCATCGTCAGGTCGTTGGTGCCCTGGACCACGAGCAGCGGAGCGGAGCCCGTCGAGTAGTAGGTGCCGGGGAACCAGGTCAGTTCGGCCCCTGAGAGGATCACGGCGGCCCCGATGCGCGCGTCGCGACAGCACGAGTTCGCCACCGCCGCCAGGCTCACGTCGCCACCGTCGGACTGGCCGACGACGCCGATCTCGTGGGCGTTCACCAGGCCGTCGAGGGTGTTGCCGGTTTGCGAGCCGTCACCGATCAAGGTGGTGATCAGGAAGCTCAGGTCGCCGGGGTGGTGGACGATGTCAGTGCGGATGACTCCGCCCGCGGCGTTCGGCGACGTGTAGGGGTACGCGGGATCGGCGACGACGTAGCCCGCGGCGCTCCACGCGTTGAGCAGCCCGGCGTAGGCCTCGGGCGAGATATCGAATCCCTGCGAGAAGACGATCAGGGGGAAGGGACCCGCGCGGCGCAGTGGCACGAGACCGAGGCGCGCCGTTCCGGGAACACCGACGGCGGGGTAGCGCACGGTGACGGGGAACGTCCTCGCGCCGGTCGAACCGTTGGCCGGCTCGCTCACCGTGAAGGTGACGGCCCCCACGGCGAAGGGCGCGTGCGGGGTCGCCGGACGCGTCGTCGACGTCAGCGACGTCGACGACGTGCTCGAGCTGGTGGTTGAAGGGGTGGTGGGCCCGTGACCCCGGGTCGTCGAAACGACGAGGAGGGCCACGAGGATCAGCGCGACCAGGGCGATGAATCGACGCCGACGCACGTTGACCCGCCGGCCGTGTCGCGGTGGTGCCATCGGGGTCAATCTAGCAGCGGCCCAGCCGGCGTTCTCAGCGGTCGTGGGCGTGCCTCGACGTACAGTTGACTATTCCACGTTCACCGCACTCGATCACGGCCATCACGACTACTGAAAGGCCCACCTCGTGGTGAGCGTTCGTGAGTTCGTCGCCTCGGACGTTGACACCGCGGTGTCGTTGCACCTCGTCGTACTCGACATGGAGTTCCTTTCACGCTTCGGTCCCTCGTTCATGCGCGCCTACTACCGAGCGTGGACGACCACGCCGGGGTCGATGTCTTTTGTGGCACTGGACGACACCGGCGCTCTGATCGGCGTGTTACTCGGGGCGACCGATCCCGCGACCCACGTGCGCGCCATGGTCCGTGAACACGGCGTCGCGCTCGCGCGCTCGATCGCCGTGGCCGCCTTGAGCCGGCCGAAATTGGCGAAGGACCTCGTGGCCACGCGAGCGGGACGCTACGCCCGAGGCGTGGCGCGGCTCATCAGGGCGCGGTTGCGCCCGGCCGTTTCGGATCAGGTCGCCGGGTCACCGCGGGTCGGTGAGGTGACCCACGTGCTCGTCGACCCGGCCGCCCAAGGCCGCGGCGTCGGACGTCTGCTGATCGACGCGGCGATCGCGTCGGCGCGCGAGGCGGGCGACGATGAACTGGTTCTCGTGACCCCGCCCGACCTCGCAGCGCGACACTTCTACGAAGCGCTCGGCTGGCAGTCTGACGGCGCCATGACCAGCCGAAGCGGCGAGGCGTTCCTGCGCTATCGCTACTCGCTTCGCTGAGTTATCGCCGCGGGTGGCGAGGACGCGGGTTGGGGCCGCTTCGAGGTTGTGCCGGCGGTGGCACGCGGGGATAGGACACGACGCGCATGGCCTGGCGTCGCTGGCGACGCCGTCGCGCGACACGGCGTCGCGCGACGAGGGCGAGGACACCGGCGACGACAACGAGTGCGAGCAACAACCAGATCGCCAGGGATCGAGCGCCACGCATGAGCGACGACGGGGTGGTCGTGGTCGTCGCGACGACGGACGTGGTCGTCGGTGCGACGGTCGTGGTCGTCGTCGGCACGGCCGCCGCGAGCACCGCCGAGGCCACCTTGGCCGCCGCGCAGCCCGGCGTCGGAGTGGCGCTCAAGACCGGCGGGTTCAGCGGGGCGTCGGGGAGTCCGAAGAGCTGCGTGGAGATGGCGTTGGCCATCGCCGTCTCGCCGGCCACGTTGGGGTGGAGATGGTCGGGATTGAAGTAGGGCGCGTAGGGCGTGTTCGGGTTGCAGTCACCGTTGTAGACGTCGGCCATGACCGCCGCGAGGTTGATCACGCCGGTGAAGCCCGTGCGCGCCGACAAGAGCCAGGCGTTCACCGCGCTCATCACCGACTGTTCCGAGGGACCCCAGTACTCCGCGAGGTCGTGATCCTGTTTGGTCGACGTCGCGCGCGGCAGCAGGGTGATGGCGTAGACGTTGAGGCCCCGGGCGCGAACCTGGGCCGCCACCGTTCGAAGGCCCGCCTCGATGGCCGCAGCCGTGCCGTAGGGCGGGATGGGTTTTCCCGCCACGCCGCCGGCGCCGAACCAGATGTCATTGGTGCCGAGCAGGACGACGACGTCCTTCACACCCGGCCACGCGAGCGCGTCGGTCGCGAGTCGCGTCACTCCCGGTACCCCGCCCGAATTGGTCGCGTAGGAGGTTCTCGGCGGGAAAACGGTCAAGGTGTTGCCGGCGATGCCTTCGTTGACGACCGACATCTGTTCGGTGGCCGGTAGGCCGTCGATGCGCTGCTGCAAGGCGTTCACCCAACTGAAACCGTTGTTCTCGTAGCCGTACCCGTCGGTGATCGAGTCACCGAAAGCGACCACGGCACCCTGGGCCGGCGAATTCGCGACTGACACCCCCGAGAGCCAGCGCACGTAGGCGCCGGTCAGCTGCGGGTTGAAGCTCTGACTGGTCGGATCGGTCGTGTGATCCCCGACTCCATTGCTCGTCGCCCACGTGTTGATGTTGCCGGTGCAGCAGTAGTGCACGCTCACCGTTGCCCACCCCGAGACGGCGATGGAGACCGCGATCTTCTCGTTGGCGTGCACCGCGAGGGCGACCGGATCGCTCGTGACCCGCCCGCCCGCTGGTATGGTCACGGCGCGCTGACCGTTTGCGAACGTGACGGGCACGAAGGTTCCGGCCACGACGTCGGGCCCATTCTGGTCGACGCCAGCGGTGACCGCGCTAAAGGTAGTCGGGGTGGCGCTCCAGAGGTTGGAGAACGTCAGTTCAACGGCGCTCCCGGCGACGGCCACGGTCGCCGTGTCGCGCACCGTCGAGTTGTACGTGGCGCCCAGGGCGAGGTCCATCGGCGACGTCCACGAAATCTGCCAGCCCGGCGTCGCGCCACTGGGCGTCGCCACCACGAGTGATCCGATGATGAAACCTACGCTGATCAGGAGTCGGAACGCGATTGCCATCGGCGCGGGTGCGTAGCGGAATCGATCGACCGAACGGCGAGTCACTTCTTTCACGACGCCCTACCCGGCGACAGCTGACGGTCCGGCGAGGGCCCACCCGCCAACCCGTCTGTCGCAGTTCGTCGCACGCATAGCCGCTCAAGCCTACCGGCGATAGTCGATACGACCACGTGCGCGGTGCGGTTGCTACCCGCACGCGGGGAACCCCCGCGGCTCACCGAGTGCCGAGCGATCGGGCTCGTTCGTGGCCACCCGATCCACGTGACGCCGTTCTGGCGCGACGTGGGAATCACGTCGCCAGTCGCCACGAACGACTGGTCAGCCGTCGAGCCGGCGTCCGGTGTCGCCCGCGCCATCAGTGGGTAGTCGCACGTCGACCCGTGCCGGTCGCCGCGCTGACCGAAGCGCTGGTTACGTCGGTGGGTCGCGTCGCATCATCGACGTGAGATCGCGTCGCGTTCGATCGAAAGAATCAGGTAAGAAGTTGGGCTCGAAATGGTTGCTGGCGGCGACAATGAAATCTATTGACCATCGAGTGATGGACCAAGAAAGGCGGATACCAATCGTGCCACCAGACGCACCACAACCGGGCTTCGGGGGCCCCTACTTCGATGGTGGGATGCGCCACGCGGTCGGACTACGCGGCGGACTCTTCCTCGTCTTCCTCGTTCTGCTGCTCATCGTGGCGGTCGTCGCGTTACTGCTCTCGATGTCGCAGCGGCGACGCGACGGCGGGGCGCGCGACGGCGGGGCGCGTGACGGGTGGCCCGGAGGAAATGCACGCAAAATCCTCGACGAGCGACTCGCTCGCGGCGAGATCGAAGTCGACGACTACACGAGTCGACGCAACGTCCTGTCGGGACAGCCCCAAGGGTCGTAACGCCACGGGTGGCGCTGCGGCGCGAACGAGTAGTCGAGCAAGCCGCACGCGAATTCGCGCCACGTGCGCACTACAATGTCCGCAGCGTTGATGGGGCGGTACGGCGCCGTCGTTCAGTTCATGGGGGGCAACATGAAGTCACGCGGTCGGCTGTACTCACGGGCGATGAGGGTCGGCGCCGTTGGCGCGTTCGTCGCGATGACGGGGGTCGTCCCGTTGGCGCAGCGCGCTGCAGCGTCCACGTACACGGGCTTGTCATCGGGGTACGACGCGTCGTATCCGCAAGGATCCTCGAACCCTCCGAGCGGTATGTCCTTCGCCATCATCGGCCTCGGACACGGCCGACCGTTCACCACGAACCAGTACGCGGGTACCCAGTGGAAGGGTGCGACAAAGGCGACGGGTACAACGCCGTCGGCGTACTTCAACACGGGTTACGCCCTGGCCTACGCGAAGTCCGACACCAGTAACTGCAAGATCGCTTCGCTGAATTATCCAGCGGGCGGTGCCTCGGGTCATGCGCTGTCCGCGTTGCAGGGGGCCTGGGCGATCGGCTGCAGCGAGGCCGACTGGGCCGTGAGTACTGCGCCGGGCACCCCGGCGATGTGGTGGGCTGACATTGAGACCGGCAACAGCTGGTCGACCGATACCGCGCTCAACCGGGCCACGATCACGGGGATGTTTTCCGAGCTTACGACCACGCAGAATACTGTCCCGGTCGGGATCTACTCCACGCCCTCGATGTGGGCGTCCATCACGGGGTCTAACTTTGTCGTGCCGTATAGCGTCGCTGGCGACTGGCAGGCGGGGCTGAAGAATTGTTCATCGACGTCGCCTGGTTTCACGTCCTCATCCTCATCCTCGACCTCAGTTCTCACGCCACTGTTGCTCGCCCAATACGGAACGATCGTGGTTACGACCACGACCACGACCACGACCTACGACCTCGACATGGCCTGCTAGCGACCAACGCGAGAGCATCTGTTTACCCGTCACTCTCGCCATTCCCGAGTGGCGATCTCCGTAGGTGGTTCACTAAGGCGCGAGAATGCGCCGGAATCGGTTCGAGGCGAGTCTGAGTCCGACGAGCGCGAGGATGGCGAGGTAGGCCACGCGGCCGATCATCACCCACTGGAACACGCCGAGAGACAGACCGCGCATGAGGGCCGCTGACTGGTAGAGGGGCGAGACCGCCACGACGGCACCGAGCCAGCGGGGGTAGAGCGAGATCGGAAAGAACGTCGCGGAGAAGAGGAAGAGTGGGAGCTGCACGATGGTGACGAGGTCGAAGTCCTGCCACGATCGGATGTACGTGCACACCGCGAGTCCGATGGCGCTAAACGCGAAGCTCGTGAGGATGGCCGCCGGCCAGCACAGCACCACCCAGGCGCTGCCGGCGTCGCCGAGCAGCACCATGCAGACGATGAACGACGCCGCGTAGAGGCTGGCACGCGCCAACGCCCACCACACCTCGCCGAGGGCGACGTCGGTGACGTCGAGTGGCGTGGAGAGCACGGCGTCGTAGGAGTGAGAGATCTTGAGTCGAAAGAACGTGTTGAAGATGGTGTCGATCGTCGCGCCGTTCATCGCCGACGTCGCCAGCATGCCGGGCGCGACGAAGGTTGCGTAGCTCACGAGGCGACCACCGACCGGCACGGAACCGACGAGGTGGTTGAGCCCGATGCCGATACTGAGCAGGTAGAACAGTGGCTCGAAGAAGCCCGAGATCAGCATCAGCCACTGCGATCGGTAGACCATGAGGTTGCGCTCGAAGATTCGAATGCTCCGGCGCGAGCCGAATTGAGGCAGGGTCCTCGTGAGCACTAGTCCACCAACCGACGTCGAAGGGATCGGCGGCCCCAGAGGACGCCGACGACCGACATCGTCATAAGAACCGCGAGGTGTCCGACGGTGGGTAGCAGGGGCCACTGGCCGTAGGCCGCCGAACGCGCGAGAGCGACCCCGTGGTAGAGCGGGACGAACTGCACCACGGGCTGCAGGTATCCGGGGTAGGCACTGACGGGATAGAAGGTCGCCGAGAACAGGAACATCGGGACGATCGCGAAGCGGTAGATCACGATGAAGGACGCGTCGGACTGCACCGAGGCGGCGTAAGCGACGAACGGCGCCGCGAAGGCCAGGGTGACCAGGCCGCCGATCAAGGGCAGCACGAGGCTCCACCAGGACTGGAGCGCGCCAAAGGCCCCGATCACGATGGTGTAGACGACGCCGGTCGCGAGCGCCCTCGTCACGACCCACGACAGTTTTCCGATGAGGATGTCGAGCGGCTCGAGGGGCGTGGCCGCGGCCGCGTGGTAGGACCGGATCCACTTCACCGCTGCCAGCACGGGCCAGAGCGACTCGCCCTCGCCGAGCTGCATGGTCGTCGTGGCGAGCAGGCTCGGGGCGATGAAGTGCAGGTAGGTCTGGCCGTCGACCAGACCCGAATGGGCCGAGACGAGGTGTCCGACCCCGACGCCGAGCGCGGCCAGGTAGAAGATGGGAAACAGGACCGTGCCCGCCACCGACCCACGCCACGTCTGGGCGTAGTACGTCGCGTGGTACCACCAGCTGCGTCGCCACCTCGACCAGCCGAGCCGCGTATCGGTCGGGGTGGACACGGTCAGTCCACCAGCGTTCGCCCGGTCAGGCGCAAGAAGACGTCTTCGAGCGAGCTACGCCGAACGAGGGCGCTCATCGGCGCGATGTCTTCCTGGTGGATCCGCCGCAGGGTCTCATCGCCCTCGTCGACGTAGAGCAGCACCCGGTCGGGCAAGATCTCCAGGCGTTGCGCGAAAGGCGCGAGTCGATCGTGGTAGCCGTCGTGCGAGTCGGTGTTAAAACGCAACTCGACGACTTCTCGGGTGGAGTGATGCGTGATCAACTCCCTCGGCGTGCCCGAGGCCACGATCGAGCCGTGGTCCATCACGACGAGCCGGTCGCACAACTGTTCGGCCTCGTCCATGTAGTGCGTCGTGATGATCAAGGTCACGCCTTCTCGCTTCAGACGGTAGAGGCGGTCCCAGAGCAGGTGGCGCGCTTGGGGATCGAGGCCGGTGGTCGGCTCGTCGAGGATGAGGATCTCGGGCTGGTTGATCAGCGCGCGGGCGATGGTGAGCCGGCGCTTCATGCCCCCCGAGAGGTCCTCCACCCGATCGTTCGCTCGTTCGCTCAACTGCGTGAAGGCGAGGAGGTCGGCGGTGCGTTCGCGAAGGACCGCTCGGGGTATGTCGAAGTAGCGACCGAACATCTCAAGGTTGAGTCGCACCGAGAGTTCGAGTTCGAGCGTGTCCTCCTGGGGCACGACCCCGATCCGGCCACGGATCTCTGGCCCGTTGGTGCGCGGATCGAGACCGAAAACGCTGAGTGACCCGGCGGTCGGTTGAGAGACCGCCGAGATCATTCGCATCGTGCTGGTCTTGCCCGCACCGTTGGGGCCGAGGAAGCCGAAGCTCTCACCGGAATTGATCGAGAAGCTCACGCCGTCGACAGCGGTTGACTCACCGAACCGCTTGACGAGGTCGCTCGCCTGGAGAATCGGCTCAGCGGTCACGACGCCTCCGTGAGCGTGGACCGCGGCCGCACGACGTAGGTCGCGGTCTCGTCCATGATCCCCCTTCTTCTTTGACGCGCCGACGACCGTCGCGGGTCGTGGGTGGTGGAACCGATTGCTTGTCGCGCCATCGACGCGGCGCTCGGCCCATGATCGAATCCATCGTACGCACTGGGTCGATCAACGTCTAGGGCCACGCGCCGACGAAAGTGGACACGGCGCCGCACTCGAGCACCGGTTGGGTTATCGAGGAGTTCAGTCGATGGCGCGAGTAAGAACCCGCACCAGTGAACCGATCGCGCGCGGGGTCACGAACCGGTGAGATCGAACGACGAAGACCGGCCACGTTTCGTCGGGCAGGAATTTGGACCGGAACTGGTTGATACGCGCGAACCGGTAGCGGCGATCGAAGTAGTTGAGCACCCGATCGCCCAGTGGGCCGAGGGGGTGCGGTCGGTCCTGGACGCCGTCCGGTCGCCAGAACGGGAGTGGTCCGTTCGACGCCCACGAGTATCCCTCATCACGAAATGTGTCCAGGGCGAGAGCCATCGCGCCCTCGAGTGCTCCCCGGGGCGCGCTCGGATCTCGCACCGGGTCTTGGAGGTACCACGTCGAGCGGTTGACCGGCGTGCACGTGATCGATGCGACGAGTCCGGTCGGACCCTCACACACGAAGTAACGACGCAGGTGGGCGAGTTCGGTGAATTCATTGCGCAGGAACGAGTCGGTGCGTCGCTCGCGCCGCTCCTGCTTCCAGCGCTCCTCGATTCGCTGGAGCCCGTCGAAGTCTGCGCGACGCTCGAGCGGGTGCGCCTCACGCCAGGCGTATCCCAGTTTGATCGCGTGGCT
>JAJXTB010000065.1 GCA_021784205.1 Actinomycetes bacterium | reverse complement strand
GGCAGACGTTGAAGGTGCCGATCAGGTTGATCTCGATGACCTTGCGGTAGACGTCGAGGTCGTGGGCGCTCGCGTACTCGCCGTCCTTGCCGATGGTGCGCGTCGCCCAGCCGATCCCGGCGCAGTTGACGACGCTCCACAGCGGGCCGAGAGCCTTCGCCGCCTCGACGGCCGCGATGACCTGCTCGGTGTTGGTCACGTCGCAGTGGACGTAGGTCCCGCCGATCTCGCTCGCGACGGCCAGTCCCTTGTCGTCGGACAGGTCGGCCACGACGACCGAGACGCCGCGCGCGGCGAGTGCGCGCGCCGTCGCCTCGCCCAGGCCGGAGGCGCCGCCGGTGACGATTCCCGAGGTCTTGGTCAACTCCATGTCGCTCTCCTTTGTCGCCCACTCGGGCACCTTCGAGTCAAGCAGAGATTGGAGCGGTGCCGCGTCGCTCTAGCGTGGATGCGTGGGATCGCTGTACGAGCTGACGCGCGAGGAACTGGGGGCGAGCCTGACGGGCGAGCCGCGCTTTCGCGTCGACCAGCTCTGGCGGGGACTGTGGCGCGAGGATCGTCTCGTCGACGAGGTGACGACGCTGCCCAAGGGGCTGCGCGAACGCCTCGCCCTCGAGCACCCTTCGTCGCTGACGGCGATCAACGAGGTCGTCAGTGACGGCGGGGCGACCACCAGGTGGGTCTTCGCCCTGCACGACGGCGCGACGATCGAGACCGTTCTCATGGCCTACGAGGATCGGGTGACGGTGTGCGTCTCCTCCCAGGCGGGATGTGCCATGGGATGCAGCTTCTGTGCGACGGGCCAGGCGGGCTTCACGCGCCAGCTCAGCGTCGGCGAGGTGATCGAGCAGGTGGTGGTGGCCGCACGCGCCGGAGCGCCGCGACGACTTTCTAACGTGGTCTTCATGGGCATGGGCGAGCCGCTCGCCAACTACGACGTGACCGTCGGGGTCCTGCGGCGACTTCACGAGGAGCGTGGCATGAGTGCGCGCCACCTCACTGTCTCGACGGTCGGCGTGGCGCCGGCGATCGAGCGCCTGGCCGGCGAGGGGCTGGCGCTGACGCTGGCGGTGAGTTTGCACTCGGCCAACGACGAGGTGCGCAACGACCTCGCGCCGATCAACCGTCGCTACGACCTCACGCGACTGGCCGCGGCCTGTCGGCACTGGATCGAGGAGACGGGTCGGCGCCTGAGCTTCGAGTGGGCCCTCATCGACGGGGTGAACGACACCGATCGTGCTCTCGACGAGCTCGCCGCCTACACGCGGCCCCTGGCCGCGCACGTCAACTTGATCCCCCTCAACCCCACCCCGGGCTATCTCGTGCGCGGATCTGCGCCCGAGCGCGTGCGCGCGTTTCGCGACGGGCTGATCGCGCGCGGGGTGAACGCCACGGTGCGCAACACGCGGGGTCGTTCGATCGACGCGGCCTGTGGACAACTGGCCACCGTCACGCGCGGCAAGCCGGGCCTGCGCCGTGACGGCTCGACGACGACGGTCGCGCTGCGCAACAAGCCCCTCTAGAGAGCCTCGTCGCGCCAGAAGGCCGGCCGCCAGCGCGCCAGCGCGAAGACGCCGAGGATGCAGGCGATCCCGCCCGAGACGATCGAAAACGACGTCGAGGTCAGCGACGCGACCGCCCCGGACTCGAGGTCGCCCAGGCGCGGCCCGCCGGTCACCACGGCCATCTGGATCGAGGAGACGCGACTGCGGAACTCGTCGGTGATCGCCAACTGCAGGATCGTGCTGCGCAGCACCGTCGAGATGACGTCCATCGCGCCAGCGACGGCGAGACAAGCCAGTCCCACCCACACCACGTGCACGAGGCCGAAGACCGCCATGGCGCCACCCCAGGCGGCGACGGAGAGCACGACGAGGCGTCCGCGTCGGCGCACGCGCGCGATCCAGCCAGTGACGAGCGCCATGACGAGTGCTCCCGCGCCGGGGGCGGCGTAGAGCAGGCCGAGGGTGCGCGGACCCGCTTGATAGATGGTCAGGGCCACCGCGGGAAAGAGCGCACGGGGCAGGCCGAAGACCATCGCGTTGAGATCGGCGAGGTAGACGGCCTGGGCGATCGCGTGGCGACGCACGTAGGTGAAGCCGTCGCGGATCGCGGCGAGGACCGCGACGCCGGCGTGCTCGGTACTCGGCGGCAGGCTGCTCATCGCCCGCGCGGCCCCCGCCAGCACCACGAACGTGGCCGCGTCGGCCCAGTAGCACGAGGCGAGCGAGACACTGGCCAGCAGCACGCCCGCGATCGCCGGTCCCACGACGGTGGCCACGTTCATCACGACCTGGTTGATCGAGTAGGTCGCGACGAGCTCGTCGCCTTCAACGAGGCGCGGGATCGTGGCCTGTCGGATCGGGCCGGCGAAACCCGCGGCGCCGGCGGCGAGCGCGGCGAGGGCGAGCAGGAGGGGAAAGTGCGCGCGACTGGTCTGGGCGTTGAGGGCGAGCGCCGCGGAGAAGATGGCGAGGACCATCGAACTCGCCACGAGCAGGGTGCGCCGGTTCAGCCGGTCGCCCATCGCGCCGCCCCAGAGCGAGCCCGCGATGAGAAAGGGCAGCTGGATGAGGCTCGCGAGCCCCACCCACAGGCTCGAGTGGGTCTCCTTGTAGACCTGGTAGGGCACGGCCACCACGGTGAGGCTGCTGCCCATCAGCGAGACCAGCTGGCCGCCGACCAGCAGGCGGATATTGCGGTGGCGTCGCAGCGGGCCCAGGTCGACGAGCAGCCTAGACACCCCCTCATGGTACGGGGATAGTGTGGCGATGGAGTTTTCCCAAGGGAGGGTGAATGATCGGCGAGGAACTGATTCAACTCCTGACGCCCGAGGGACAGCGCGTCGCCCACCCCGAGTAC
The DNA here is from genome assembly GCA_021784205.1 of Actinomycetes bacterium. The sequence goes on along the minus strand of JAJXTB010000065.1, from coordinate 12,171 downwards.
GAGAGCACTCTCGGCGGGGACGAGGTGTTCTCCTTCTACCGCGACATGGTTATCATCCGGCGGCTGTGCAACGAGGCGACCTCGTTGCAGCGTCAGGGCCAACTCGCGCTCTGGGCGCCGCTGCAGGGTCAAGAGGCTGCCCAGATCGGTGCGGGCCGCGCGCTGGAGCCGATGGACTTCACGTTTCCCTCGTACCGCGAGCACGGCATCGCCTGGACGCGCGGCGTGCCGCCGGCGGACATGCTGCGGATCTTTCGCGCGACTACGACCGGCGGTTGGGACCCCCAGAAGTACCGCCACTCGGTGCCCACGGTCGTCCTCGGCAACCAGGCCCTACACGCCGTGGGATACGCCATGGGCGTTCAGCGCGACGGTGCCGAAGAGGCCGTCATGACCTTCTTCGGTGACGGCGCCTCCAGCCAGGGCGACGTGCTGGAATCCTTTGTGTGGGCGGCGTCGTTCAATGCGCCCATCGTCTTCATCCTGCAGAACAACCAGTGGGCGATCTCCGAGCCCAGCTCGCTGCAGGCCAAGATCCCCCTCTATCATCGTGCGCACGGCTTTGGCTTCCCTGGCTTTCGAGTGGACGGCAATGACGTGCTGGCGATGTACGAGGTCACCAAGCGCGCTCTCGACAACGCGCGCGCCGGCGGCGGGCCGACCTTGATCGAGGCCTACACGTATCGCATGGGCGCGCACACGACCTCGGATGACCCGACGCGCTATCGCATCGACGCCGAGGTCGAGATGTGGAAGCACCGCGACCCGGTTGAGCGCACCAAGGCCCTGCTGGCTCGCGAGTACAAGGTGAAGAAGGCCGCCTTCGACGAGGTGGCGGCCGAAGCCGAGACGCTCGCGCTGCAGTTGAGAGAGGACGTGCTGGCGATGGACGCACCCGATCCCATCACGATGTTCGACGACGTCTACGCCGACGCCCACCCGCTCGTCGACGAGGGTCGGCGCGAGATGATCGAACTCGGCGTCAGCGTAGGTCCGCGATGACCACGACCACCATGACCATGGCTAAGGCCCTCAACGAGGGGCTGCGCCGCGCGATGGAGAAGGACCGCCGGGTCCTCTTGATGGGCGAGGACATCGGCAAGCTCGGCGGGGTGTTTCGCATCACCGACGGCCTGCAGAAGGACTTCGGCGAGGACCGCGTGATCGACGCGCCGCTCGCCGAGTCGGCGATCGTGGGCACCGCGGTGGGCCTTGCCGTGCGCGGCTATCGCACCGTGGTCGAGATTCAGTTCGACGGCTTTGTCTACCCCGCCTTCGACCAGATCGTTTCTCAGGTGGCCAAGCTGCACAAGCGCACCGACGGCGTCTACACGATGGGTCTCGTGATCCGCCTGCCCTTCCAGGGCGGCATCGGCGCGATCGAGCACCACTCCGAGAGCCCCGAGGCCTACTTCGTGCACACCGCGGGGCTGCGCGTCGTCGCCTGCTCGACGCCCAATGACGCGTACTGGATGATCCAGCAGTCGATCGAGCACGACGACCCCGTCATCTTCTGCGAGCCCAAGAGCCGCTACTGGGAGAAGGGCGAGGTCGACCTCGACAACCCGCCGCGCGGACTCTTCGACGCCGAGGTGCGCCGAGAGGGCAGTGACGTGACCGTCGTCGCCTACGGCTCCATGGTCAAGACGGCGTTACGCGCGGCCGAGGCCGCGGCCGGCGAGGGCGTCTCGGTCGAGGTGATCGACGCTCGCTCGCTGTCGCCGCTCGACCTGGACCCGATGATCGCCTCGGTGGAGAAGACCGGCCGTCTCGTGGTCGTCCAGGAGGCCACTAAGAGCGCCTCGGTGGGCTCGGAGATCGTGGCCGAGCTGACCGAGCGGTGCTTCTACTCGCTGCGCGCGCCGGGAGTGCGTGTCAGCGGCTATCACGTGCCGTACCCGCCGTCGCGCATCGAAGACGCCTTCCGCCCGAGCGTGGACCGGGTCCTCGACGGGATCGACCGAGTGATGGGATATGCATGAGCGAGCAGGTCTTCCTCCTTCCCGACGTCGGCGAGGGTCTCGTCGAGGCTGACATCGTCGAGTGGAAGGTCGCAGTGGGCGACGTCGTGTCGCTCAACCAGCCACTGGTCGACATCGAGACCGCTAAGGCCGTCGTCGAGCTGCCGAGCCCCTACGCCGGCACGGTGACGATCCTGCACGGCAACGTCGGCGACACCATTGAAGTGGACCATCCCCTCATCACCTTCGAGGTATCCGATGGCGAGGACGCGACGACTTCGGCCGCCGAGCCCGCCGCCACAGCGGCACCCGCGCCCGAGGCGCGCACCTCGGTGCTGGTGGGATACGGCGTCTCCAACGAAGACGCCACGCCCACCCGGCGCCACCGCCGACAGGGCTCGGCCACGCCGGCACCCGCCGCAGCTCCCGCTGCGGCCGCGACGCCAAGTGTGACCCCGGGCGCGTCGCCGCGCTCGACCCCGCCCGTTCGCCTCTACGCCAAGCAGCACGGCGTCGACCTGGCCCGCGTCAGGGGCACCGGTCGTGACGGACTTATCACCCGCGCCGACGTCGACGCGCTGCTCGGCGCGGGCGTGGCGACCCGCCTAGCGGCGCCGGCGACGACCTCGCGCTTCATTGGCCGCGACCTCGAGCCGTGGGACAGCGGCCCGGCCGAGGAACGCATCGCCGTCAAGGGCGTGCTGAAGACAATGTCCGAGGCGATGACCCAGAGCGCCTTCAGCGCGCCGCACGCCGTCGTCTGGCTGCGCGTCGACGCGACCAAGACGGTTGAGCTGCTCGCGTCGCTGAAGTCGCGCCCGAGCCTCGAGGGAATCCGCCTTTCGCCGCTGACCATCGCTGCGCTCGCCGTGTGCGACGGCGCGCGCACCTATCCCGGGATCAACTCGAGCTTCGACGCCGCCGCGAGCGAGGTCGTGGTGCGCCGCAGCGTCAACCTGGGCATAGCCGCCAACACGCCGCGCGGACTGATCGTGCCCAACGTGAAAGACGCCGACCGTCTCGGCCTCGTGGCGATGGCCCAGGCGCTCAACGGCCTGGTGGACCGGGCGCGCGACAACACGACGACCCCCGCCGAGATGGCCGGCACCACGCTCACCATCACCAACGTCGGGCCCTTCGGGGTGGACGGCGCGATGCCGATCCTGCCGCCGGGCACTGGGGCGATCCTCGCGGTCGGCCAGCTGGTGAAGGCCCCCTGGGTCGTCGACGACCAGGTCGTGGTGCGCCACGTGGTCGAGTTGTCGATGTCCTTCGACCATCGTCAGATCGACGGGGCGCTGGCCTCGCAGTTCATCGCCCACGTCGGCGCGTTCCTGAGCGACCCGGCACCATCGCTCATCGCGGGCTGAATTGAATTAGAGCGTGGACAGGGCCGCCAGCGCGCGGTCGGCGTGCACGTTCATGTTGAGCTCGCTCGCGACGATTTCGCGCACGACGCCGCTCTCGTCGATGACGAAGGTCGTGCGTCGCACCCGCAGGACATCGAGGGAGCGCTTGACGCCGTAGAGGCGCGCCACAGCGCCGCCCACGTCCGCGAGCAGGGGATAGTCCAGACGGTTGTGCGCGGCGAAGGCCGCCTGCTTGTCGACCGCGTCCATGGAGATGCCCACCCGGCTCGCGCGGTGCGCGGCGAACTCGCCAGCGAGGTCGCGGAAGTGGCAGGTCTCGCGCGTGCAGCCCGACGTCGAGGCCGCGGGATAGAAGAAGAGCACCACGGGGCCCATCGCGAGGAAGTCCGCCAGGCGCCGCTCGACGCCGTCCTGGTCGCGGAGGCGGAAGTCGGGGGCGGGGTCACCAACGCGCACGCCGCGAGCCTACGGGTCGAGGCGGAATCCGACCCCGCGCACCGTCACCAGGTGGCGCGGCGTCGCCGGAGTCTGCTCGATCTTCTGGCGCAGGCGCTTGACGTGGGTGTCGAGGGTGCGCGAGTCGGCGAGGTCGAGGCCCCACCACAGCGTGTCGAGGCAGACCTCGCGGGTCACGACGTCGCCCAGGTGCGATGCGAAGAGTGCGAGGAGATCGAACTCCTTGCGGCTCATCTCGATCACGACCTCGCCGCGGGTCACGCGCCGCCGCACGAAGTCGATCGTCACCGCGCCGAAGGTGATCGTGTCGGGTTCGGCGACGGGCGTCGGGCGGCGCAGCACCGCGCGGATGCGCGCGACGAGCTCGCGCAGCCGGTAGGGCTTGGTCACGTAGTCGGCCGCGCCGATCTCGAGACCGAGTACGACGTCGACCTCGCTCGTGCGCGCGCTGACCATGATGACCGGGGTCGTCGACTCGCGCGTCAACTCGCGGCAGAGGTCGATTCCCGAGCCGTCGGGCAGCATCACGTCGAGCAGGATCAGGTGAGGGGTCGTCTCGAGAATCGCCGCGCGAGCCTCGGCGATCGAGCCCGCGGTCACCACGCGATAGCCCTCGTGGGTCAGACCGACGTCGAGCGCGTCGCGGTAGCTCACCTCGTCGTCGACGACGAGGAGGGTCGCGCGCGCGCTCGGGGCGTGTTCGCTCGACCGGGGATCGGCCAGCGGCGCCACGCTCATGGCGTCACGCTAGGAAGCGCGGGTTACGCGAAGGTGACGGTGTCGCGACCCCCGGGTGGCTCGCAGATGAAACCTTGAGATTTAGCGGGTCGTGACCGTGAATCCCATGTAGGTCGTGGCACTGGCCAGGTAGCTGCCCGCCGCCACGCAGCGGTTCGCCGCGACGCAGACGATCGCGTAGACCCCTCCGGCGACTCCCACGCTCGTCGCACCCCCCGGCAGGCTCACGGTCTGAGCTCCGCGCCAGACGTTGCCCGACTCGCTCAGCAGCAGCGCCTGGTAGTTGCCGTGAGCGTCGAGGTAGGCGGCGCCGGCCCGGCACGCCCCGAGCGCGGGACAGGTCAGGGCGACCACGCCGCCGTTGTGCCCGGCCGAGGCGCCTGCGGGCAGTGCGACGCGCGTCGCGTTGCGCCAGACGCCGTGCACCTCGTTCACGACGAAGGCCTGGTAGGTGCCGTTCGCGTCGCGGTACTGCCCGCCGGTCGCGCAGTTGCCGGCGCTCGCGCAGGCCACGCCGGCGAAGCCGTAGAAGAAGACGTGAGGGTTGACGGTGGGCGCGACGGGCAGGCGCATCATCACCGCGCGCTGCCAACGGCCGTGGCGCTCGTCGAGAGTGAAGCCCGCGGCGTGCCCGTCGGCCGTCTCGTAGGTACCGATCGCGCTGCAGGTGCCGGCGGCGGGGCAGTCAAGCGAGCTCACCTGGGCCAGCGCGTAGGCGCTGGCGTTGGCCGGATCGAGCAGGGTCGTCGCCGCGCCCCACACCCCGGCGGTCTCGGTGACGAGCAGGCCGCGCGTGACGTTGTTGGCGTCGAGGTAGCTGCCGGTCGCCGCGCAGTTGCCGGCGCTCGCGCACGCGAGGTTCGAGAGTGACACCAACGGCGTCGCGTTGGTGCCGGCGGGTAGCGTGACGCTCTGGGCGGCGCGCCAGACGCCGTTCACCTCGTTGACGGTCATGCCCAGCGTGCGCGCCACCGGGCTCGTGGCGTCGGCGTAGGTGCCGATCGCACTGCACGCGCCCGGCGCGGAGCAGTTCACCGAGCGCAGCAGGGCGTTCTGGCCCTGGGTGGCGGCGTCACCGGGCAGGACGATCGCGGTGGCGGCGCGCCAGACGCCATTCACTTCGTTGACAGCGAGTGCGTCGGTGTTGCCCGAGCCGTCGAGATAGGAGCCGACGACGGCGCAGTTGCCGGCGCTCGCGCACGAGATCCAGTAGGGCGTGACACTCGGCACCGCGGCCGCGTTGGCCGGTGCGACGATCGCGGTGGCGACGCGCCAGTGGCCGGCCACCTCGTTTACGACCATGCCGACGTCGTTGCCGGCACCGTCGACGTAGATGCCCGTCGCCGCGCAGTCGCTGGCGTCGGGGCACGAGATAGAAGGGAGATATCCCTGGCTCAGTCCCGTGGCGCCCGTTGGCAAGGCCACGCGCTGGGCCGGCCCCCAGGGCGGCGCGGCGGCGCCCACCGGCGTGGCGAGGCCGAGGAACAGAACCGCGACGAGTACCGACCAACGCGCCCGAGCCATGGGTCTACGCTAGCGAGCCCGTCGTGGCCTACCGCGTCGGCGTCTGGAAAGTCGTCGACGGCGTCGCAGTCTCGCTCAGGGGCAGGGTTGCCTCGATGCGGGTGCCCGCACCCGGCGAGGAGTGCACGCTCAGGGCGCCGCCGAGGAGCCGCGCGCGCTCGGCCATGCCGACGAGGCCCATCGACGGCGAGGGCGTCGCCGAGTGCGTCTCCGCGGGATCGAAGCCGCGACCATCGTCGGTGACGTGCAGCTCGAGGTCGTGGTCAAAGGAGACGAGTACCTCGAGGTGGCGCGCATCGGCGTGGCGCAGGGCGTTGCGCAGGGATTCCTGGACGATGCGAAACGCGGCCAGTTCGATGTCGGGACGCAGTCGACGCTGCACGCCGCTCACGCGCAGGTCGGCTTCGGGCCCCTCGCCGTCGTCGATCTCGGCGACGAGGCTCGAGAGAGCGGGCACGAGCCCGAGCTGGTCGAGCGCGGGTGGGCGCAAGTCGCGCGCCAGGGAGCGCAGTCGCGACGCGGCGTCGAGGGCCTGGCCACGGGCCTCGTCGAGGCCGGCGGCGACGTGTCCCGGCACCCCGGCATCGCCGGCGAGCACCTCGAGGCGTCGCGCGAGGTGCAAGAAGAGTTGGAGGGGCTCGTCGTGCAGCTCACGCGAGAGGCGCCGCCGCTGGTCCTCTTCGACCTCGATGACGCGCTGGGCGAAGTCGCGGGCGCGGCGCTGCTCGGTGCGCTCGAGGGTGACGTCTTCGAAGGTGACCTGGCGTTCGCGGCCGTCGACGCCGCCGGGCAGGCGGATCACGTCGAGGCGAAAGTCGTGATGATTGGCGAGGCTCACCACCTGGCCCGAGAGAGTCGCCAGATTCTCCTGACCCTCGAAGAGAGTGCGCGCAGAGCGTCCGAGCAGCTGAGGGCCGAGCAGGTCGTGCGCGGCGGGGTTCGCGTCGGTCACGACGTCGTCGGCGTCGAGCACGAGGGTGGGCGCGCGGTTCGTCTCGAAGAGCTGGTGGTACCCCGCCTCGACGGCGAGGGCCCGACGGGTCGTCTCCTCGACGCGCTGGTGGGTGATGCGCTCGGACTCCATTCGCTGGCCAAAGACGAAGGACACGAACAAGACGATCGCGAGGTTGACCAGGTCCGAGCCCGTGTGGCCCTCGTTGTGGGGCAGCAGCAGGTCGGGCAGCCAGAGAAACGTCGCCCACACCGCCGTGGCGAAGGAGCCGGCGAGTCCGAACTGCAGGCCGGCGTATCCGATGGGCAGCACCAAGATGGCCACGGGGATCGCCGGGGCGAGGGACCCGCCCGCCAGATGGGGATTGAAGTCGAGGAAGAAGTGCGCCACCACGATCACCAGCACGACCGCCTGGATCATCCAGAATCGCGGCTCGCGCAGCGGCGGGTGGATGATGCGCCCCAGCGCGGAGGGGTAGCTAATCTGCGTCGTCGAGGTCGTCATAGCTTCGCGGGCTCACGAGGCGGTGATTGAGCGCGTAGGTGACCGCTTCGGTGCGCGAGTTCACGCCGAGCTTGCCGAGCAGGTTCGAGACGTGGCTTTCGACCGTGCGAAGGCCCAGGCCCAAGGAGGCGGCGATCTGCTTGTTCGATCGTCCCCGCGCGAGCAGTTCGAGCACGTCAGTCTCTCGGCGCGTCAGGGCGGCGAGGGCCTCGGGGCCGCGTCGACGTCGCCGGATAAGCCGCTGGGAGACCGCGCGGTCCAGCACGAAGATCCCGTCGGAGACCGCGCGTACCGCGTCGATCAGTTCGCGCCCGCTCGTGGTCTTGAGCAGGTACCCGCTCACCCCGAGTTCGAGCGCCTCGGTCACGTAGGCGTGCTCGTCGAAGGCCGAGAGGATCAGCACGTGCACGCTCGGCCAGCGCTGAGCGGCCTCGCGCGCAAGGTCGAGACCGGACAGGCCCGGCAGGTTGATGTCGACCAGAGCGACGTCGGTGGGTCGCTCGGCGAGAATCTCGAGGGCCTCCTCGGCCGAGCCCGCCACCGCGACCACGTCCAGGTCGGGAGCCATCTCAAGGATCTGGCGGGTTCCCTCGCGCACCAGCGCGTGGTCGTCGACGATCACGACGCGGATTCGTCGGCGTCGTTCGGCGTCGCCCTCGGTGGGGGCGTCGGGCGCGGTGAGGTCGCTCACGAGTCCTCCAATGGCGTCGGGTGACTACGGAGTTTCACTGATGCCCCCGGTCTGTCGTCTGTTCGCAGTCTCTCACTGACCCCTTCCTAGGGTCTAGGGACCTTATGCCGTGCTTGACAGTGATCTCACTTCAGTGGTAGTACTTAACTATACCAGTAGTTCTACGGTATAAATTTAGTTAGTACGTAGTAGTGCAGCGGTGAACTACAGATAACGGAGGGGCCATGGTTCTCAAAGCGCAACACGAGGGCATCGCCCCACGCGACGTTCACCTGATCGACCCGATCGCGGTGGCGATCCGCACGCGGGCCCCCGAAGAGCCGGGCGAGCGCTTCGCCGCGACCGACCCGTCACCGGGTCTTGACATCGCAGCAAACCCGCGCGTTGCGCGTCTGCTGCACAATCGCAAGCTCCAGTTCCTGCTCATCCTGCCCAACCAGATCATTTTCTGGCTGGTCATCGGCATCGGCCTGCTGGGCACGGTGGTGCCCGGTCTCAACTTCGCCACCGCGATCACCTGGTACATCTGGTTCTGCCTCGTCTTCGTGATGATGGTCGTGGTCGGGCGCGCGTGGTGCGCGATGTGCCCCTTCGGGGGATTCGGCGAGTGGGTCCAGCGCCACACGTTCTGGAAGCGCACGACCAAGCCGATCGGCCTCGGACTCAAGTTTCCCGCCAAGGTCGGCCAGTACGGCTTCCTAATCTCGGTGGGGGCCTTCTTGCTGCTCACCTGGATCGAGGAGTTCTTCAACATTGCCGGTCCGGGCAACCCGGCCGCGACTAGTTACATGGTGCTCGGCATCGTCGGCAGCGCCCTGCTCTTCTTCTTGCTCTTCGAGCGGCGCAGCTTCTGTCGCTACGTCTGCCCGCTCACCTCGATCATCGGCACGGTCGGATCGATGGGTTCGGTCGCCGGCTTTCGCACGCGCGACCGCGACGTGTGCCTGTCGTGTGAGACCAAGAGCTGCATGCGCGGCGACGCCGATGGGTTCGGCTGCCCGTGGTACACCTGGCCCGGCAGCGCCGACTCCAACCTGACCTGCGGGCTGTGCAGCGAGTGCTACAAGGCCTGTCCCAGCGACAACATCGGCCTCTACGTGCAAAAGCCCCTCACGTCGGTGATCGCGCCCTCGCGCCGGCGCGCCGACGTGGCCTGGTCGGTCGCCCTGCTCTGGGGCCTCGTGATCTACCAGCAGCTCAACGCGCTGACGTTCTTCGCCTCGCTCGACAACTGGCTCAACGCGCACACCAACTTCCCCCAGTACCCGAACCCCCTCGACTACCTCGGCGTGATCGCACTCGTGGCCTTGGCGATGGCGGGAGCCTCGCGCGTGATTCAAGCGCTGGTGGGCCGACGCGACGCGATCGTGCCCGCGAGTGGGACCTCCTTTGTGGATCGCACGAGCCGCTTTCGCCTGTACTTCGTGCCACTGATGTACGGGGTCATCCCCGTGGTCGGCGCCGACTACTTCGCGCGCCAGCTGCCCAAGTTCTTCCAGCACGCCACCCGGGTAGTGCCCGCGGTGGGCCACCTCTTCGGCGCGGGCTCGACGTCGTCGTCGCTCTACAACACCTCGATCATCGGCTCGAACTCCGGGATCATCGCGGTCCAGGTCGGCGTCATCGCGGCCGGCACCCTGGCCGCGATGTACACCAGCTGGCGCATCGCCGGACGCGACCTGGCGGGAATCGCCACCAGCCGGCGCCGCGTCCAGGTGAGCGCCGCCACCTTCGCGTTGGTGTGCGGGATCGCCGCCGCCGTGCTGTACGTGCTGATGAACGCCGCGGACTAGGAGGGACCATGACCGTTCTCGAAACCCCGGTCCACGTGACCGTTATCGCCGACCGCTGCGCCGGCTGCCAGGAGTGCGTCATCCGCTGCCCGCAGGGCGCTCTCTCCATGGATCTCGCCACCTGGACGGCGGTCGCCGACGACGACGCGTGCGTGGGCTGTCGCCAGTGCGTGCGCACGTGCCCCTTCGGCGCGATCACCGTCGAGGGACCGCTGCTCGTGGCCGAGCGCGTCGACCCGCCGCTGCACCACCCGGTGTCGCTGGTGGGCGACGTCGCTGAGACCCGCGTGGGCTTCTCCGACCTCGCCGCGGCCCTGGCCGAGGCGGAGCGCTGCCTCACCTGCCTGGACCCGACGTGCGTGCGAGGATGCCCGGCGCACAACGACATCCCAGGCTTCATTGGAGCGATCCGTCTCCAGGACTTCGACCTCGCCCACGAGATCCTCGCGCGCACCACGTCCCTGCCGGACATCTGCTCGCGGGTGTGCAACCAGTCGGCCCAGTGTGAGGGCGCGTGCTCGTGGTCCCTCGCCGGCGGCGCTCCCGTCGCGATCGGACGCCTGGAGCGATTCGTGACCGAGCAGGTCGAGGTTCCCACCCCCCGAATAGAGCCGTCGAGCAACCTCTCGGTGGGCATCGTGGGATCGGGCCCGGCTGGCGCCGGTGCCGCCTGGGAGCTCATAGAGGCGGGCTGCGCGGTGACGGTCTACGAGCGTGACAGCGCGCCGGGCGGGCTGCCCGTCTGGGGCATGCCCGACTTCACCCTGCCCGACGACGTCGCGCGCCGTCCGTGGCGCCAGCTCGAGGAGGCCGGCGTCGAGCTCGTCCTCAACACGGCGATCGGGGCCGGTGACCTCGATCTGCTCCTCAACGTGCACGACGCCCTGATCGTCGCCAACGGGGCGGGCGCGCCGATGCGTCTCTCGGTGCCCGGATCCGACAGCGACGGGGTCACCGACGCGACGACCTTCCTACAGGGGGCCAAGGTCGCCCTCGAGTCGGGCGGCGACGTGGCGGCTTTCCTCGCCCAGCTGGGCGTGGCGCGCGGCGCGCACGTGCTGGTGCTCGGCGCGGGCAATACCGCGATGGACGTCGCGCGTCTCGCGCGCCGCCTCGATCTCGCCGCGACCTGCGTGGACTGGCTCGACGAGCGCTTCGCGCTCGCGCGCCCCGACGAACTCGCCGAGGCCCGTCACGAGGGCGTCGAGGTCCGCTTCAACCGCACGCTGGCGGCGCTGCACGCGCGCGAGGGTCGCGTGGCGCGCGCCGAGTTGTCGCGCACCGAGCAGTCGAGCGCCAAGCGCCCACCCTCGGTGCAGGTCGAGGATCACGAGTTCCTCGAGGTGTCCCTGGTGGTAATGGCGATGGGCTATCGCAACGACGCGAGCTTCACCGCGGCCCTGCCCGGCACGCCCATGCGCAAGAGCGCGCCGAACATCCCCGACGAGCGCTGGCGCGCGAGCGGGATCCTCGCGGGACCGGCCTCGGCCTACGCGAACCACTCCGCGGTGGGCGCGCTCGCGCTGGCGCGCGAGTCGGGCCTGTGGGCCGCGTCGCTCGCCAACCGCGAACGACTCTGGGTGGTTGGAGACGCCCTGACCGGACCCTCCACCGTCGTCGAGGCGATGGCGCAGGGCCGTCGCGCCGCGGCCGCGATTCTCGATGCGCAGCCCTCTTGCCCTGGACGGCGCGACGAGAGCGACGCCTCGGCGCCGCCGCGGGTGCTCGTCTGTTACGAGAGCGAAGGGGGAAGGACCCGCGCGGCGGCCGAGACGATCGCGAGCCAGTGCGACGCCCGCGGACTCGACGTGACGTGCTTGCCGATTGACCAGGTCGGTCCGCGCGAGATCGCCGCGGCCGACGTGCTCGTTGTGGGCACGTGGGTCGAGGGACTGGTACTCGCTCGGGTCCGCCCGGCGCGCGCGATGCGCGCCTGGATCGAGGGCCTGCCGCGCCTCGCCGCGCGCAAGGTCGCGATCTTCTGCACCTACTCGGTCAATCCCCGCGGGGCGCTCGAGGAGATGTCACGCGCGATCGCCGGCAAAGGCGGCGCGGTGGTCGCGCGAGAGGACTTCGCCGCGAGCGAACTCGACGACGGCGAGTCTGGCCCGATCGCCTTCGCCGCCCGCGTGAGTGCCCTGGCGCTACGAGAGACCAGCGTGCGCGTCGTCGCGCACTGATC
>JAJXTB010000064.1 GCA_021784205.1 Actinomycetes bacterium | reverse complement strand
GCGTCCTCGCCGCACCACAGCCGCGCTGACTGCGGCCCGTAGAGGCCCGCGAGACTGCGCAGCAGCGCCGACTTGCCGGCACCCGAGGGACCCAACACCGCGAGGTGGCGCACCGCGCGCGACGAGCTCAGACGCAGGTGGAACGTTCCGAGGTGATGGTCCACGTCGAAGCGAACGGGTCGCGCCGCGACACTCTCGGGCGCGCGGGGCTCGACCGACGGAAGCCGCGGCGCGCGGCGGCGCCAGTGCAGGCGGCTCGCGGCGACGACAACGGTCGCCGCCGCCAGCGCGAGGGCCGTCGGGGCCAGCGTCGTGGAGAGACCCGCCCCGCTGAACTGGTTGTAGGTGTAGATCGGCAGCGACGTCGGGTTGTAGGCGAGGACCACGACCGCCCCGTACTCGCCGAAGGCCCGCAGCCAGGCGAGCACCATGCCCGCGCGAATCCCCGGCGCGGCGACGGGAATCGCCACGCGCACAAAGCGCGACACCTCGCCGTGTCCCAACGTCTCGGCGACGTCGAGCAGGCTCTGGTCGATCGACTCGAAGGCCGCGCGCGCCGCGACCACCAGGAACGGCGCGGCCACGAAAGTCATGGCGAGCACGATTCCCGTGCGCGAGTTGGTCAACTGGCGGTCGAAGAACCGCCCGAGGAACGTGTAGGGACCGACGAGATAGATGAGCACGATCCCGCTCATCAGTGGTGGCATCGCCAGGGGGATCTGGACGAGCACACCAACCAGGCGCGAAATTCGGCTGGTTGATCGGGCCAGCACGAAGGCGAGCGGCAGTCCGACGACGGTGATGAGGGCGAGCGAGATGCTCGCGCCGCTCAGCGAGACCCACAGCGCCGAATACAGACCCGCCTGGTGAAAGCCGCGATGCGGTGTCGACACGAAGCGAACCACCAGCGCGACGAGAGGCCCCGCCAGGTACAAGACGACAAGACCGGCGAGCCAGCGCAGCGGTGAGCTGAGGCTGCGCCGCATCAAGGCGTGGGCGACTGGCCCGCGCTCTTCGGCGCCACAGGCGGCGTGATGCCGTTGTGCAGGAGTATCGCGCGACCTCGTGCGCCGAGCAGGAACGCGACGAAGGCGCGCGCGGCGCGCCCGTGCGGCGCGCGGTTCACGACGGCCGCGGTGTAGGTACCAGCGAGGTGCGTGCCCGCGAGGGCCACCGTCTTCAGGTGCGCCGCCGAGGCCTCGACCGCGTAGAAGAATCCGGCGTCGAGCTGTCCGGCGTCGAGCTCACCGACCAGGGAGGTCTCGGTGAAGACGTTCGATGTCGAGGTGGCGAGCGCGGCGAGCGCGGGACGGTGGAAGCGGCGGGCGGCCTCGCGAAGCGCGCTCACCGCGAGCACGCCCTTGGGATCGCTCGCCGGGTCCGTGCGCCCGAGAAGGAAGCCCGCACGTCCCACCACGTCGTACCAGGGCGTCGTGCGCAGCGCCGCGGCGAACCGGGACGACGGGTTGTAGCCCAGGACGAGGGCGGAACGCCCGATGACTCGATACGACGAGATCCAGTTTCCGTTCGCCGCTCCCTCGAGCTCGCGGTTGACGCTCGGCGCGGCACTCACGAAGACGTCGGCGACCTCGGTGCCGCCTTTGATCTCAGACGCGAGCGCCGTCGATCCGTTGGCGATTCCCACGACGCTGTAGCCGGTCGCGCGGTGGAAGGCCGGCGCGATCTGGTTCTGCATGAGATCGAGCAACGAGCCCGCATAGAGCACGTCGACCGGTCCCGAGCCCGACGCGTGCGCCGGGCTCACCGCGAGTCCGAGGCTGAGCGGCGCGATCGCGAGTGCGCCCACCAGAAGACGACGGCCCCTGCCCGCGGCGATGGACCAGACCCTCGACATAGCAACTCTCCCTCTGTGGTGCAGCCGTCGCCGCTCCCGTGCGCCGATACTACGCCGACGGAGCCGCATTTACGCCATAAAACCGACGAAAGAACCGCATTTGCGGTTACTCCCTGCGTGGCGGACCGTTCCCGGAACGACGCAATGGGCGCCGAAACTAGGGTGTGGCGCGTGACGCCGGACGAATCGCTCGAGTGGGTAGTGGTGTCGCCCGAGAAATTGAACCCCGATGAGCTCTCCCACTGGGTGACGCGACGCGACTGCGGGGCGGTGGTGATCTTCTACGGCACCGCGCGCACCACCTCGACGGTCGAGCACGAGATCCTCGAGCTCGAGTACGACACCGACATCGACCTCGCCGAGTCGCGCATCCGACGCGTGAGCGCCGCCGCGCGCGAGCGCTGGCCCGTGGTGCGCGCGATTGCCATCCACCACCGCATCGGCACCGTGGCGGTGCGCGAGCCCGCCGTCGTCGTAGCGGTGTCCTCGCCGCATCGCGGCGAGGCGTTCGAGGCCGCCCAGTTCTGCATCGACGCGGTCAAGCGCACCGTCCCCATGTGGAAACGAGAGATCTGGCAGGGCGGCTCGGCCTGGAGTCAGGAGGCTCAGGACATCCTCGACGTGAGCGACCTGGAGTCGCGATGAGTCAGGTCCTCTTGCTCGGTCCCGCCCACGAGGCCGCGGGCGTGCGCCGCGCCGAAATCGAGGGTGCCACAGTCGCCGAGGTGATGGCGGCCGCGGTGACGCGCTTCGGTCCAGGCTTCGCCGAGATCCTCGCGATCAGTCGGCTGTGGGTGAACGGCGAGGACGCGCCCCCCGATCAGGCGGTCGGGCCCTCGGACGAGATCGCGGTCGTGCCGCCGGTCTCGGGCGGGTGAGCGTCGTCGCTTCCGGCGAGTAGCGAGAGCGCGTGCCCGAGGAGGGGCAGCACCGCGTCCAGGCACTCCAGAGCTCCCTTCGGCGAGCCAGGCGTGTTGAGGACCAGGCTCGCTCCCAGGGTTCCGCAGCGCCCCCTCGAGAGAGCCCCGTAGGGGCTCGTCGCGCGCATCAGTTCCGCGAAGCCGGGCGCCTCACGATCGATGACCGACAGCGTGGCCTCGGGCGTGAGGTCCCGAGGGGCGAATCCCGTTCCCCCCGTCGTCACGACGAGTCCGGCGAAGTCAGCGGCCAGTTCGCGAATCGCCGAGGCCACCGACTCGACGCCGTCGGCGACGACACGCTCGTCAAGCACCTCATAGCCTGCCTGCGAGAGTCGTGCGGCCAGCGCGGGACCGGCGGTGTCGACCCTCTCACCCCGGGCCGCGGAGTCCGAGACCGTCAAAACCTTGGCGCGCGTGGACACCCTTCGAGAGTAGACGCGTCGCGCGCGGCGCACCGGCACGACCATTTGCTATGAAGGACTGTGGACTCAGACAGTTACGTCACCTCGGCTCGCGCGCACAGTCGCATCACCATGTCGCCCGCCACGGCACGCGCCATCGTCGCCCACGAGATGAAGAAGGGCGACGTTCTCGGCGCCGCGCGCTACGCCGGTGTCCAGGCCGCGAAGGAGGCCGCCTCGTACCTGCCCCTGAGCGATCCCGAGATCGTGCACGGCGTGACGGTGGACTTCACGGTCGGCGACAGCTCGATCGACGTGACCACGCGCGTCGAAGGCACCACTCCGATCGGCGCGCGCATGCACGCACTGAGTGCCGCGACCGTCGCCGCACTCACCATCTACGACATGTGCAAGTCCGCGGACCGGACGATGCAGATCGGCCCCGTGGCCCTCTTCCCGCCCGACGACGAAGCCGCAGTCTGACGTCATCTCGTTCGCTCGCTAGCGCAGGGTGCGCGGCGAAGGGATCCTGACGCTGGGGACGAATCGCGCCGATACTGATTCGGGGCCACGAGCACCGAGAGGAGACGCCATGTCACCAGGCCGCAGAGGATCGCATGACACGTGGAGAGGCCCGGGCGGAGCCGGTGGGGGATGGTTCCTCGGCTTCGTCGGTGCACTTATCTACTACCTGCACACCCACTCGGGCAGCCTGTGGCTCGTCCTGGTGGCGATCGTCAAGGCACTGTTCTGGCCGGCGTTCCTCGTGTTCAAACTGCTCGGACTTCACTAACAAGACCGCGGACCACTGCGTCGCCCTCGCCGACCTACGGAAGAGTTGTCGTCGTCGTTGGAACAGTGGTGGTCGTCGTAGTGCTGGTCGTCGTCGTGGTCGTTGGCGGAGTGGTGGTCGTGGTCACGACGTAGCCCGGCGATCCCGCCCAGGCGAGGTGTCGGCCCGACGAAGAGCCCGCCACGCGGAGGTCGAGGCGAATCTCGCGCGCGAGGTTGAGGGCGACCTGGGCGGCACCCACGATGGCGTTCGGCCCGTGATCACCGAGGACGGCCGCGTATACCGTGGTCGAGAAGGTCCCGATGCGAAAGACGATGGCCATCACGTCGCAGCCGCCCGCAAGGTCCGTGTAGCCGGACTTCACCCCGACGACGCCTCCCTGTCCGACGAAGGGCGTGTAGGAGTTGAGGACACCGGCGACCGGCAGGCGGATGGATGGCATCGTGACAATGCGGTCCACGATGGGTTCCTTCGACATCAGCATCTGCGCGAGGTGAACCTGATCGCGAGCGGTCGAACGGTCACCCGCGCCGATGCCGGTGATGTCCACGTAGTGCGTGTCGTGGAGTCCCATCGCCACGGCGGTGCGATTCATCACCGCGATGAACTGGCGGTCCGTGAGACCGGCCAGTTCGACGAGAATCTCGGCGTAGTTGCCCGCCGAGTGGATGAGAAGGCCCCGCAGCAGCGTCCCTTCGCAGAGGCGCTCACCCAACGCGACCGCCGCACTCGACTGACCGGTCGCCACGTCGTGGCGATAGAGGGCGACGTCGTGGGCGTTCACCACGTGACACGGGCCCCGCTGGGAGAACGTGAGGGGCATGCGGTGCAGCAGTACCCAGGCCGTCATCATCTTGGTCAGGCTGGCGATCGCCACGCGCGGCTGGTAGGGCGATACCGCGGCGACCGCCACCTCGGGAGCGAGGACCGCCGCACTCTCGCCCGCGGGCCAGGTCAGGGTGCGCGGCACCGTAGTCGTCGTGGTCGGCGGCGTGGTCGTCGTGGTCGGTGGCGTGGTCGTCGTCGTGGGAAGGGTCGTGGTCGAGCCGGGCAGAGTGCTCACCGAGGTGGTCGTCGTCGCCGAGTGCGACGACGCGGCGACCGCCGACACCGAATAGGTCATCGCGACAAGGCCACCGGCGGCGAGGAGCGCCATGGGACGAAGGAACGGGGTGCGCGAGTTCATTACCGCCGCACAGTAATCGCCCACGACATCCGCCGGACTTCACGAGCGATAACGACGCGGCGATCCGTGCGCGTGACGTCATCATTGCCCTCTCGCATCGATAGGGTGAATCAATGGTCCGACCAGCCCTTCGCCGATTCCTGCCCCTGTGCGCCGCCGTGATCGCGGCCGCCCCACTGGTCGTCACGACGCCGGCGTCGGCCCAGGGGACGCGCCCGGCGGCCGTGAATCCCCGCTCGGTGGTCTTTTCGGTCGCCCTCGAGGACCAACTCCTCGCCAATCTGAACTTCCTACCCGTGGCCTTCGTGCCCGCTTCGGCGCCGAAGCCCAAGCCACCCACCACCACGACGACCTCGCCGACCACGACCACTTCGTCGACGACACTGCCGGCGACCACCACAACGCTGAGCGCCCCAGCCCGGCGACCGCAATCTGTGCGCGTGACCCCGGTGACGCTTCAGCGCGGCCACTACGTGTGGCGTTTCAACGATCTCCCGCCGTCTCTCAAGGCCAGTTGGCACGTGGGTACCCTCAACGTGGTCCTTCGTGGCGCCCTGATGAGATTCCAGGCCCAGCACAACCTGCCCGTCACGGGCGACATGTACCCCCCGACGTGGTTCGCACTGGTGAGCGCCGCGCTGCGCCACCAAAAGAGCGACGAGACCTACAACTTCGTCGTCGTTCGCCGCGCCCTCCCCCAGCGCGTCTGGTTGTATCGCAACGGCAAGATCTCCTTTACGACCCTGGCCAACACCGGCATTGCCGCGGCCCCCACCGCGCCGGGCACCTTCACCGTGTACCTGCGCTACGTGACGACCACCATGTCGGGTACCCTGCCCGACGGCAAGCCCTATCACGACACGGGCATCCCGTGGACGTCGTACTTCAACGGCGGCGATGCGCTGCACGGCTTCATCCGTTCCTCCTACGGCTGGCCCCAAAGCCTGGGCTGCGTGGAGATGCCCTTCGCCACAGCGAAGATCCTCTGGCCCTACACCCCGCTCGGCACTCTCGTCACCGTCGAGTAGCTAATGAAGGGCCGGCCAGCGCCCCGGCCGGCCAGGCTCGAGGAGCATGTCGGTGTACTCGCGCTCCAGGTGCTCCTGGCGCCAGACCAGCATCTCCTGGGCCGCGCGCAAGACGCGGTCAGCGTCGACGCACTCGGTACGCCAGGTGGCGTCAGCCGCGAGGTCGAAGCACTTGAAAGTCCCGTCGCCGAACTGCACGTAGGCGATGTCCTCGCCGACGCCCACCGCAAGGTTCTGTCGCGACAGCGTGCGGTCCCGCGGCCAGCGGGTCTCGGCTTCGGCGATGAAGTACGAGCGATAGTCCCACTCGTAGTGCGCACTCGTGCGCCAGTCGCCGATCTCGCCGTCGAGCAGAGGCGTGAGGACGCGTCCGTCGAACTGCGCCGGGATCTCGAGGCCCAGCGCGTCGGCGAGGGTCGGCGCGAGGTCCACGTTCTCGGTGAAGCGCTCGATGACTTCTCCGCGGCGGGTGCGACGCGGATCTCGCCAGATGCCGAGGATGTGATAGCTCTGGGGAAAGAAGCCGAGCTTCTGGATGAGTCCGTGGTCGCCGAGCTGATCACCGTGGTCCGAGGTCACGATGACGAGCGTGTCCTGCCATTCTCCGCGATCCTTGATCGCGGACATCACGCGCCCCAGGTTGGCGTCGACTTCGCTGATCATCCCGTAGTACTGGGCGCGCAGGCGACGAATCGCCTCCTCCTCGCGCGGCGCCGCGCTCGCCGACACTCCCAGGGCCATCTCGTGCAGCGGGTGGCGCTCGCTCGCCTCGACCGGTGGGATCGGCATCGCGACGTCGGCCGGGTCGTAGAGAGTCGCGTAGTCGCCCGCCGCGGCGTAGGGCGGGTGGGGCCGCAAGTAGCTGAGGTGCGCGAACCAGCCCGAGTCCTGCGTCGCCAGCCATTCGACAAACTTGGTCGTGAGAAAACTCGTCAGCGAGTGCTCGGCGGGACGCTCGGGCTCGCCCATCAGCGAGAGTCGCCAGCCGTAGGGGACGTCGTAGCCGAGATCGCGCAGGTATTCGACCCACGTGGCCTGGCTCTCGGGCATGTAGTGGCCCAGGGCGAAGCCCGGCAACACTCCCTCGTAACTGTCCAGACGCGGGTCGTCGGGCCCGTCGGCCATCGCGGGGTCGATCCCCTGGTCCGTGTAGCCAAAGAGCGTTGGCACGTAGCCGGCGCGACGCGCCATCATGGCCACGTTGTCAAAGCGCGCCGACAAGGGTGAGCCGTTGGCCACCACCCGGTTGTTCATCTGGTAGGTGCCGGTGTAGAGGGCGGCTCGTCCGGGTGAACACGGTGCCGCCTGAGAGTAGTGACGAGCCAGTCGCACGCCCTCACTCGCCAGGGAGTCGAGGGTAGGTGTGGCTGCCAAGAAGTTTCCCGCGGCGCCGTAGGCATCCGCACGGAACTGGTCGAGGGTGATGAAGAGAACGTTCACGCGGCTACAACCTTGCTCGAACGAGGTTGCACGCGATGCTACCCGTGGAATTGCCACCGATGGATGAAAAAAGTAATCAACATCGTGGTCGTGACCCGGCGTGAGCCCTGATTCCACGCCCATGCGTGACGGCCGAAGCCTTTACTTCGTATCCAGATACGCCCTTCCTATGGCCTTCAGGCGCGCATGGACGCCATTCATGGGTGCTACCGCAGGCAAGTAGTCCTTACGCAACTTGGCAACCACCGTGTAGTTGGTGTCGACGACATTGGCGATCGGCGCCTCGACCGCTTGAGATACAAATTGGTATGAATCCATCATCGAGAGGCCAGTGAGTTCGGCAACCCAGTGGACCATCTGAGCCTGGCTAATTCGGAACGCATCCTCGAGGGGTTTAGTCGATCCTGTCGTGAAGATCGCGGTGTCGCTCTCCAAGCGCGGCCACAGTACTGGCTCAATGTTCTTGATGACGTCAATTACGATGACAGTGTCCATCGCAGTCTCCACTGCAACGCCGCACGTCTCGCCCTCACCTTGACGCGCGTGACCATCACCGAAGCTGAAAAGAGCTCCCTCAACGTTGACGCCGAGATAACAGGTCACGCCCGCGCGCATTTCGGGGGTGTCCATATTGCCACCCCAGTCTCCCGGCGTCAGTGCAGATCGCGCCTCGTTCAGAGCGGGTGCCACTCCGACGGTGCCATGCATGGGATCGAGAGGCAATTCGTAGGTCGCGTCCGACTCTCTCGCTTCGTAGCGCACGGTGCGCTTCTCCTTATCGATGCGATATACCCAGGTCATTTCCGGCAACGGTGCGTGCAGCATTTGGGTAAAGCCGTTCGCCGTCAGCGCCCCGAAAAGCGGCACCGTGGTCGAGAAACCCAGCGTGTGACGTGGTTCGATGCTTGCGAAGTGCACCGCCAATACATCGCCCGGCTCTGCACCTTCGACGTAAAACGGCCCCGTCTGAGGGTTGAGGAATCGATGATCACATACTTCGCTTACGAGGTCATCAACCGAGTGGATCGCCCCAGCGAAACAGTCCAGACTTGACGTGTCCAACACCTGACCGGGCGAAATCGAGGCACGAGGCTCGGCACCGCCGAAAGTGTAAACAAGGCGGCTGGGATCACCATCGTGGTCCATCTCGTAGTTCAGAACAGTGGTGAATTCAGTACTCATGAGCACTCCATCCCTCGTTGAATCACACTATTGCCGGTACCTCCCGCATCAGCGAGAGCAACGTCGCTGCTTCTATTCGTGGACGAAGGCGACCGCGTCAACAGAGTCTGGCGACTTGGATCGAAGGACTAGCAGCGACACGAGGCCAACGATTGCCCACGCTCCCATAGCCCACGCACCGTAAGACAAGGGCGCCGGAAGTGCGGACACGAACTTGAGCCCGGGCACTCCCGTGATGCCGGCCGCGTTCATGAATCCCGGCACTAGGAAGATAAAGCCGAGGATCGGCACTACGATGTGCAACCCCGCGTGGCGCTCTTCGCGGCGGTGCTTAGCAAAGTATCCGATGCAGGCCAAGTTGGTGATCGCGTACACGACGACCACTACGACGACGAGGCCAGTCGCCACAATGCCAAACGCCGTGGTCGGCCCGTACTTCGCCCCCAAGGCCAGCGCGATCACCAGACCCAAGATCAACTGGATGATCAGCGCGTTCTGCGGTGAACGGTGCTTCTCATTGAGCTTGGCCAGCGACTTCGGAAAGGCCCCAGCGCGGCCGAAGGCGAAGGCCGTGCGAGTAAACACGTTGGTGCCCGCGATGGCGTTCGCGAGGGTCGAGTTGATGATGGCGAAGAGCACGAGCGCCCAGAACACGATCGACACCGAGTTCGCAAGTCCATCCCACGGCACGCCGTTGGCCGAGGCCGCGAATCCCGTGAACCTGCTCGGCCCGTAGGCGACATCGGCTGCGTAGGTGGAGAACGCGTAGAGGACGCCGATGCAGACTGTCGCGATCATGATGGCGCGAGGGACATTGCGCCGCGGATTCTCGGTCTCTTCGGCCATGGGAGCGGCCGCCTCAAACCCCGAGAAGGCCAGGAGGGTGAACACCGAACCCGCGATCACACCACTCCAGCCGTGAAAGCCCGCCGCAGTCGCGTACTTGGGGGTGAACACCGCAAGCGTGTTGTGTCCCCCGGCCTTGACGATCAGAACAATCGAAAGTAAAGCGAACACCGCGATCTCCACGAAACCCAGGATCGTTGCGGTCTTCGCCGATGTGCGGATACCCAGCCACACGGTGTAGCAGACGAGAATGGTACCTAGTGCCGTGAATACCCACCAACTACCCAAAGGAAACGAGTGAACCTTCGAGTTCCACTCTCCCGCGACCGTGTAGCCGAGCTGGAGCATGACCAGCGGCACGATCAGAACTTCCACCGCCGCGTAACCCCAGCCGACGAGGAAACCCACCCACGGACGTAGCCCAATCGCGCTGTAGGTGGCCACCGATCCCGACGAAGGGATGTGCTTGGCCAACTGACCGATGCTCGAGGCGGTGAAGAAGATCCCCACAAAGGCGAAGATTACGGCAAGAGGAAGCGCGCCACCCGCGAGAGGTGCACCGAACGGAATCGAAGCAGCGATCGCGGCACCTGGCGCCATCGAGCAAATCGATTGGAAGACCACCTCGCGCAGGCCGATCGCATTGCGTTGCAGTTGCGTTTCAGTGGTCATTGTCTCCCCCGAGCTCGTTGTTGGAAGAGATTAACGCGACCATTACATAATGGGATGGATTACTCGACACGTTTCGTAATGGACAACGAAGTCACGCGAACGATCACGAGGGTCGTGGTTGTCGCCAGTCGCCAGTCGCTGACACCTATACGCGTCGCGTTGCAGTCAGTTCTTCTAGTTCGGCGACGGCAGGACCGCGAGCGCGGCGGCGAAGCCCAGGATCAGGACCGACAGTCCCATCGTGACGAGGCCCAGGCGTCGCGAGCCGCGTCGCGACAAGCGCTTCGCCGTGACCCCGTGGGTGAGCGCGAGGCCCACCACCACGAGGACGAGGACGATCTTGACCTCGAGGACTTGACCGAAGACCGTCGCGTCGATCGTCGAGGGACGCACGCCGTCGTGCCAGGCGAGCAGTGGTCCGCTCACCACCAACACGGGCAAGAGTCCGCGATTGGCGATGCGCGCGAATCGCCGGGCGGCGGCGATCGTTACCTGGGCGACCAAAGGTGGCGGCGCCAGTCGGCGAAACGCCGGCAGCACCACGAACGAGAGCATGAGCTGGCCGCCAACCCAAAAGACCGCCGCCGTCACGTGAGTGAAGAGCACGAAGGTCCAGAGCAACGTCACCGCGACACCCTAGGCCGTGGACTGAATCGGATCGATCTAGCGGACGCGTCCGACGCGCACGCGCCACACGCGCGGTCCGCTCTCGAGGTAGTCCCAGGTGAACTCGCCGGCGTGCTCGGCCTCGAACTGATAGCGCAGCGGTCGCGGGTCGTGGTCGTTCACGAGCAGGAAGCCAGTACCCGCGCGAAGGTCGTCGAACGTCTGAAAGATCGTCTCGTGGCGCTCGCGCGGCACGAGGGGGCGCACGTCGAGCACAATGTCCTCCGCCGACGACTCCCCAGAGGACGTCGTCTGCGCGCTCGCGCCGCTCACGCGAACGAGGCGGTGCATCGCCCGGTTCACCTCGTCGGCGAGGTCGGGACGGGCCATACGAAGAGCCGCCCAGGCTCGGGCTGCGAGCGAGCACGCCCGCTCCCCCTCGCCCGCTCGCGCCAGCGACAGTGTCGCGTCGATCAGCGTCCGCACCACCAGGGCCTCGTGGTCCGCGCGCTCGACGCGCAGCTGCACGGCGTCGTCAGAGTGGTGGTGAATCAACTGGCCCATCGCGCTCAGCAGCGCCGCGAGATCCACCTCGTCGTCACCTACCATTGGCGCGAGCAGCACCTCGTTCTCGCGCGTGACGTGCGCGTCGAAGAGATCAAAGAAGCCGCGCGCGTGCGCGACCGCATCGACCCCGCTCGCCGCCCGGGCGAGACCTTCAACCTCGAGAGCGAGCGTACGGTGCTCGCTAACCATGTGCTCGACGGTGGCCGCCACGCCCTCGCGTCGCGCGGCGCTCGCGTAGACCGTCAACTCCTCAGCCAAGGCGTGAGGCAGGACCTCGTCGACCACGTAGGTGAGGAGGTCGACCTTCACCTCCTCGAAAGGGGACGACTCGGCTACCGCCGTCTCGAGCGCTACCACGCGGCGCAACACGTTCTCCACCAGCTCGCTGTGGTGAGCGAGCATCTGTCCGTACGCGACGTCGTTTCCCTCGGTCATGATGTCGTCCTTTCGCCGGCCGCGGCCGCTACTTATTATTTCTAGTTGCAACTAGATCAACTATATCGAGTGGGCCGCGCTACATGTCACCGAGCGCGCAGGACGTCACTGAGGACCTTCGCGTGCGAGTGGTCGAGGTCGCGACTCGCCGTGAGCAGCACGACGTGATGCTCGCGGGCGCTCGCGCGCAGACGCGCCACGTGCTCGGCGGCGACTCCGCACGCGAGCTCATCCTGATAGAGGCGAGAGAACTCGGCGAATCGCTCGATCTCATGTCCGTACCACCTGCGCAGATCAGGACTCGGGGCGATGTCCTTGTCCCACTCGTCGTAGTCGATCGACTCCCTGGAGCGCCCACGCGGCCAGAGCCGGTCGACGAGCACGCGATACTCGCGCGCGCCCCGGGGTGTCTCGTCGTAAACGCGCTGGAGCGAGATTTGGCGGGCCACGACTAGCGCCGCACTCTGAGACCGGCCCTCGCCGCAGCGACCTCGTCGATCATGGACAGGTCCCACGGGGGCGACCACACCAGGCGAACGTCCGGGTCGGTACCCTGCGGACCCGCCTCCACGAGGGCCGCGCGCGCCATCGCCGGCAGGGTCTCCGACGCTGGGCATCCGGGCGTCGTGAGCGTCATCGCGACGACCAGCCGGTCGCCTTCTCTCACGACGTCGTAGACGAGGCCGAGTGAGACGATGTCGAGACCCAGCTCGGGGTCGATCACCTCAGCGAGCGCCCGCCAGGCCCAGTCGAACTCGCGCCCGGCACTCGCGAGCCGAGCGGCGCGCCCCACGTCGGCACTCACGCGGGCCTCGAGAACGTGACACGCCAGTCGCCGTCGCCGATCTCGACGGCGTCAAAGGCGAAACCCTGGCTACCGAGCACCCCCTCTAAGGGGACGGGCTCGAAGGGCGCGACGATCACGAGGTCCTCGCCCGGGCTCAGCTGACCCACGGCACTCATGATCTGGTCGAACGGCTCGAGGCCGTCCGCGAGCAGTGGTCGAACGTCGAGTGTGGCCATGGTCCCTACCCTTCCGGCCCCGGGGCCGTCTATTCTTCTACTATCAACTAGAACAATAACAGACGCGGACTCGTGTCCAGGAGGCCACCGTGACGATCCCCCCCACCAACGCCGGTTGGCGCGATCGACCCGCCGGGATGCCCGCGGGCGTCCCCCCACCGACGGTGCCGCTGAGCTTTCTCGCCGCGGCCGCAGTGGGCCTGGTCGCCTGTGGCGTGTCGATCGTCGCCGTTCGCGCGTCGATCGTTCGCGATCCCACAACCGATCGCGTCGTCGGCGCGGCGCACCTGGCGATGCTGGCCACACTCTCGATGGGAGTGCTCGGCGCGCTGCACCAGTTCATCCCCGTGATCACTCAGCGGGCCCTGGCCTCGGTGCGGCTCTCGCGCGCCACGTTCCTCAGCTGGCTCGGCGGCGCCTGGCTGCTGCCCATCGGATTCCTCACGCGCCGCGAGGGCGTCGTCGAGGCCGGTGGGGCGCTCGCCGCCACCGCCGTGACGCTGCTCGTGATCAACGTGTGGGGTGCTTTGTCGGCGCGCTCGGACAGCGCGGCGGTGCGCGGGCTGCGACTCAGCGTGCTCGGCCTCGTGGTGACGGCCTGCTACGGCGTCGTCTACGTGATCGACCGGCGGGGCCAGTGGTTCGACCTCTCGAGCCACGTCGTGTTGGCCCACGCGTGCGTCGGGCTGTTGGCGTGGCTGGGCCTCGCCTACGTGAGCGTGGCACAGAAGCTATGGCCGATGTTCATGCTCTCGCACGTCCCGGGCCGCCAGCGCAGCGCGAAGCTCTCAGTGTGGGCGCTCTTTGGCGGCACCGTTCTCCTCTCGGCGGGGCTTCTCGGCAATTTCTGGCCCCTCGCCGTGCTCGGCGCGGGCGGCGCCGCCCTCGGACTGGCGGCCCACCTCACCTCGCTCGTGCGAACGATCCGCCACCGGCGCCGCGGCGCCGACCTGCACCTGGGCTTCGTGAGCGCCTCGGCGATCTGGCTGATTATCGGTGCGACGCTGGCCCTCGCGGGGGCCCTCACCCTCGGCGCCAATCACCCCCGCGGCGTCGCCCTCGTAGCGGCGGCCGTCTGCGCCGTCGCCGGTTGGCTGCTCGTCGCCCTCGTGGGTCACTCGTTCAAGATCGTCCCGTTTATCGCGTGGTCGTCGCTGCGCGCGCGCGGCGTGTCGACCACCAGCGACGGCGCGCAGCTGATGTTCGCGGACCTCTTCAACCGGCACTGGGCGGCGGTCGACTTCGCCCTCGTCAACGCGGGCGTAGCCTCGCTCGTCGCCGGCATCGCCGCTTCGTCGACGGCGGCCATCGGACTCGGTGGCGGACTGCTCGCGTGCGTGGGCGTCATCACGGCGATCGACCTCGCCTGGCGGCCCCTGCGCTTACGCGCCTCGCGTCCGAGCGTGGAGAGCGGCGAGCCGTCGCCGATCACACTGGCCGCCGAATTGAGGACCCGTCCGACCAAGTCCTCGCGTTAGTGCGTCGCCCGAGAGATCACCAGACGGCAGCCCGCACGACGCGGGTCCTTTTTCACGAGTCGCTCGACCGTCACATCGCCGAGTGAGTCAGCGAGTCCCTCGGCCAGGCCGAGGTGAAGTTGGCAGACCTCGTGGGGATTGGTCGCCGCCACCTCTTCGAAGGGGCACCGTCCGAGGACGAAGTCGGTCGTCGTCGCGCGGTCCACTCGCGTGGGCCGAAATCCCCCGCGCAACAGCTCGACCTCCATCCGGTCCACTGCGTCGCCGCCATCCGACGCACCGCGGCGACGCCCGTCGCGTCGCCCGACGTCGCGCACGCTCGCGCCCTCGTGCACTGCCTCAGCCAGCAGGCGCGCGAGCCACTCGTAGGAGCCGAGTGTCGACCACTTGCCCGCGGCTTCGGGGTGGAGTCGATAGAGCAGCGACGGGCGCCCGGGACGGGTGCGCAGCTCTCGCTCCTCGCTCACCAGTCCGGCGTCCTTCAACACCGCGAGGTGCTGGCGCACGGCGTTGTGGTTGAGCCCCACGAAGGCTGTCAACTCGGCCACGCTGAGCGGCCCGTCGGCGTCGGCGATGCGCCGGAAGATCGAATAGCGCGTGGGATCTCCCAGCGCGCGCGCCTCTCGTTG
>JAJXTB010000063.1 GCA_021784205.1 Actinomycetes bacterium | reverse complement strand
AAGGTCACCTCCGAGGGGATCGGGATGAGGGCCGACTCGGCGATGGCGAGGAGGAACAGCGCGAAGTAGCCGTAGTGCTGGACGAACGAGGACATTGAGGCATTCTCTCGCAAATTCACGCGCCGTCAGCCCGTTACTAGCAAATATTTACCTTTGGACGTTCTTCGAACGGCTCGCAACGCTCAGCTGATCGGCTCGAAGCGCGCGAGGAAGAACCGAAGGTCCTCGGGCTCGTAGGTGAAGCGCAGCCCGGCGACCTCGTCGGCACTCGCGACCACCTCGACGACCGACTCGGCGACGACGTCCATGTGGGCCTGGGTGTAGACCCGCCGCGGGATCGTGAGACGGACGAGCTCGAGCTTGGGCAGGTGGTTCTGCCCCGTGACGGGGTCGCGCCCGGCCGACACGACGCCGCGCTCCATCGAGCGCACGCCGGAGTCGACGTAGAGGGCGGCGGCCAGCGCCTGGGCGGGGAACTGCTCTTGGGGGATGTGCGCGAGGATCGCCCGCGCGTCGAGGAACACGCCGTGCCCGCCGATGGGCAGCACGATGGGCACGTCCTCGTCGATCAGCTTGTTGCCCAAGTACTCGACCTGGCCGATGCGCGCGGCGATGTGGTCGTCAGTCTCGACCATCTCGCGGATCCCCTGGGCGAGGGCCTCCATGTCGCGCCCCGACATGCCGCCGTAGGTGTGCAGGCCCTCGAAGGCCACCAGCAGGCTTCGCGCGCGTCGCGCGAGGTCGGGGCCGCGCAGGGCGAGGAAGCCCCCGATATTGACGAGGTTGTCCTTCTTCGAGGACACCGTCGCGCCGTCGGAGTAGCTGCAGAGCTCGCGCAGGATCTCGCGCACGCTCTTGTCCTGGTAGCCCGGCTCGCGCTGCTTGATGAACCACGCGTTCTCGAGGGCGCGCGTGGCGTCGAGCATGAGGTAGATGCCGTGCTCGCGGCAGAGCTCGTAGGTGGCGCGCAGGTTCGCCATGGAGAGGGGCTGGCCGCCGGCCATGTTCACGTTGGTCTCGACCGAGATGTAGGGAATCCGGCTCGCGCCGTACTCGTCGATGACCGCGCGGAACTTGTCGAGGTCGACGTTGCCCTTGAAGGGATAGGTGCTCGCGGGGTCGTGGGCCTCGTCGATGATCACGTCGACGAAGGTCCCACCGGCTCGCTCCTGGTGATAGCGGGTCGTGGTGAAGTACATGTTGCCCGGCACCGCGTCGCCGGGCTTGATGAGGATCTGGCTGAGGATGTGCTCGGCGCCACGGCCCTGGTGGGTCGGCACGAGCTCCTCGTAGCCGTAGACGTCGCGCACCGCGTCCTCGAGGTGGTAGTACGACCGGCTCCCGGCGTAGGCCTCGTCGCCGAGCATGAGTGCCGCCCACTGACGGTCCGACATCGCGTTGGTGCCCGAGTCGGTGAGCAGGTCGATGTAGACGTCCTCGGCGCGAAG
The DNA here is from genome assembly GCA_021784205.1 of Actinomycetes bacterium. The sequence goes on along the minus strand of JAJXTB010000063.1, from coordinate 13,660 downwards.
CAGGAACGTGTTCCACCCGGCATCCTTGATCGCGCGCTCGCGGTGCCCGCGGGTGGTCACCGTGATCGGCTCCACCATCTTGATGCGGAACGGCTCGGCCCAGCTACGGCGCGACGTCCTCGGGTCTCTGTCCATCCTGGCCTCCCCACGCGCCGTGAGACCCACCCAGTCGCGGCCTCGTTGACGCTCTGCATTACCTACTGGGGAGCGTACGCCCCCGGCGAGGTTCGCACCGGCGTGGCGAAGGGCACCGGCGCTAGGACTGGTGCTGGCTGCACCAGTAGGTCGTGCGCCCGCCGACGGTGTCGATGCGCATCGCCGCCCCGTCGCGCGGGCAGAGCCCGCCGGGGAACCGTGCTTCCATGTGGTCACCCGTGTGCGATCCGCCGCGCTTGCCAAGGGTGCGCATCGTCTGGGTGAAGGCGCGATAGAGCGCCGCTCGCTGGGTCGGAACCAGGCGCCCCACGGGCGTGCGCGGGTCGATGCCGGCGCGAAAGAGCATCTCGTCAGCCAGCAGGTTGCCCACCCCGGCGATGCGCGACTGGTCGAGCAGGCGCGCCTTGATCGCCGGTCCCTCACCGCGCGAGACGAGCGCGGCCTCGAGGGCCGGCCGGGTCATCGACAGCGCGTCGGCCCCGAGCTCGTCGAGGTCGGGGTCGAGCTCCACGCGCGCCAGGCGCCGCGGGTCGTGCACGACGAGTCGGCGGCCGTCGGCGAACTCGAGGCCCGCGCGCACCCACGCGGCGCGAAAGTCGTGAGGGCCGTAGAAGAGCCCCTCGATCCCGGCGTCACCGTCGAGCAGCAGCACGCCGGTCATCCCGAAGCGCAGCCCGAGGGTCACGCCGTCGGTGCGAAGCACGAGCAGCTTGCCCCGCCGGGTGGTGTCGGTGATGGTGAGCCCGCGCACCGCGCGCGCCCACGCGCCGGGCGTGGCGAGCTTCTTCGCGGCGTAGGCGTCGGCCCAGCCGCGCACGATCGTGGCGCCCACGACGCGCTCGGCGAGCTGACGGTAGGACTCGATCTCCAGCACTTCGGGCACCGCGTCAGGGTAGCGGGTGCAAAGGTGCGCCTCACTAGCATGAGTGGATGGTCGACAAGCCCCAATGGCGCGAACTCTTCAGCGAGGTCGTGACCTCGGGACTGTGCACGGGCTGCGCGGCCTGCGTCGTCGCCTGTCCCCACGACGTGCTCGACTACGACGACCAGGACGGTCACTACAAGCCCTGGCACCTCGACATCGACGGCGGCCGCGAGGACTGCACCCACGGGATCAAGGGCTGCACGATGTGCACCCGCGCCTGCCCGCGCTTCCGGTCCTGGGAGGCCGAGATCGACGTGCACCGGGTCGGGCGCGAGCGCACCGAGGACGAGGTCTACGGCGTCGGCGACGTGGTGCTCGCCCGGGCCCTCGACCCCGAGGTGGCCGGCACGGCACAGGACGGCGGCGTGGTGTCAGCCATCCTGCTCTACGCCCTCGAGCACGACCTCATCGACGCCGCGCTCGTGAGTGCCACCGGCGAGGGCACCTGGCGGGCCGAGCCGGCGGTGGCGAGAACGCGCGACGAGGTGCTCGCGAGCGCGGGATCGCGCTACACCTACAGCGCCAACCTCCTCGCCTACCCCGAGGCCGTCGCTGCCGGCGCCGAGCGCGTCGCGCTGGTCGGCATGGGTTGCATGGCCTCGGCCCCGGGCGCGATGCAGGTGCGAAAGGCCGGCAAGATCGCGCGACGGCTGAGTCTCACGATTGGCCTGCTCTGCTCGAAGACCTTCGACGACCGCATCTTCGACGAGCTCTTCGAAGCCCGCTACGGGCTCGCGCGCGAGGACATCGTCAAGATGAACATCAAGGGCGTCTTTCAGATCTGGACCCGCGACGGCGCGATGCACGAGGTGCCCCTGAAGGAGGCCCACGCGTTCACCCGCGAGGGCTGCCAGCAGTGCCCCGACTTCGCCGCCGAGCACGCCGACATCTCGGCGGGCGGCATCGGCGCCTTCGGGGACTGGACGCTGCTCATCGTGCGCACCGAGCTCGGTCGCATGCTCCTCCAGGGCCTCATCGACGGTGGCCGCATCGAGGTGCGCCCCGGCGACGACGACCCCGGCGCAGTCGCGCTGTTGCACAAGCTCGCCCAGGTGTCACGCCGGCGTTGGCCCGAGTCGGCCGACCCGAAGCCACGACTGATCCCACTGCGCCGCCCGTGACGCGTCTCGCCGCTACCAGGGTCCTGCTCGTGCGCCACGGCCAGACACCGACCACCGGCTCGGTGCTGCCCGGTCGGGCGCCGGGCCTGCACCTCTCCGAGCGCGGCCGGGCCCAGGCCGAGCGCGTCGGCGAGCGCCTCGCCGAGCTCGCCACCGCGCCGAGCGCGCTCTACTGCTCGCCCCTCGAGCGCGCCCGTGAGACCGCCGCGCCGATCGCGCGCGCGCTCGGGCTTCGCGCTCGCGCCGATCGCGGCCTGCTCGAGTGCGACTTCGGCGACTGGACCGGCCAGTCGCTGTCACGCCTGCGCCGGACCCGCGCGTGGCGCGCCGTCCAGCACGCCCCGAGCACCTTCACCTTCCCCGGCGGGGAGTCCTTCGCCGGGATGCAGCACCGGGTCTGGTCGACGATCGAGCGCCTGGCCACGGTGCACCCCGGCGAGACCATCGTGCTCGTCAGCCACGCCGACCCCATCAAGGCGGCGGTCACCTTCGCCCAAGGCGTGCCGCTCGACCTCTTCCAGCGCACGATGATCTCGACCTGCTCGGTCAGCGCAATCGCCCTCGGCGAGGTGCCCGTGGTGCTCTGTGTGAACAGCACCGGCTCGATCACCGAGGTGCTCGGCCGATGAACTACGTCTTTGACGCACCCGACCGGGTCATGGTCGGCGCCCACGGCGAGGTGGGCCAGCGGCGGTTCCTGCTCCAGGCGCGCCAGGGTCGGCGTCTCATCGTCGTCAAGTGCGAGAAGCAGCAGCTCGCCGCGCTCGCCGAGTGGATCGCCCAGGTCCTGCACACCCTCGGCCGTCCCGGACACCTGCCCGACGACCTGTCCCTCGAGGACGAGCTCGAGTCGGACTTCGAGGCCGGTGACATCACCGTCTCGGTCGACGAGGACACCGACACCATCACCGTCTCGGTCGAGTCGCGCGAGGGCGAGGACACCCTCGAGCTGACCCTGACCAAGGAGTGGGCGGGCGCGCTCGCCATCGCCGTCACCCGACTCGTCGAGGCCGGGCGCCCAGCGTGCCCGCTCTGTGGCGGACCCCTCGACCCGCGAGGCCACGACTGCCCGCGCACCAACGGGCACCGCGCGCCAATCGTCTAGCCGTGCAACGCGCCGAGCAGCGCGAGCTCCTCGTGCACGGAGACATCACCGTCGAGGGCCGCGTCACCGGTTCCTCCAACCAGGCGCTGCTGGTGACGCTTCGCCTCGGCGCCGACCAGGCGCACGCCTGCTACAAGGCCGAGGCCGGCGAGCGGCCGCTCTGGGACTTCCCCGACGGCCTCTGGCGCCGCGAGGTCGCCGCCTCCGAGCTCGACGCGGCGCTCGCGACCGACCTCGTGCCCACGACCGTCGCGCGCGACGACGCGCCCTTCGGGCCCGGCTCGCTGCAGTGGTGGGTCGAGGACGCGAGTGACGACCACTACTTCACGCTGCGCGAGCGTCCCGAGTTCGACGAGTGGTTCGCGACCCTCGCGGCCTTTGACGTCGTCGCGAACAACGCCGACCGCAAGGCCGGCCACGTCCTCTACGACGGAACTCGGTGCTGGGCGATCGACAACGGGCTGTGCTTCCACGAGGAGGACAAACTGCGCACCGTGGTCTGGGAGTACGCCGGGCTGCGGGTCGACGGGGCGCTGCTCGAGCGCATCGAGCGCTTCGCCCGCGGCGACGGCGCAGCCCTTCGCCCGTGGCTCGCGCCCCACGAGGTCGCCCTCGCGCTCAACCGGGCGAGCGCGCTTGTCGAGTCGAGCCGCTACCCCACCCCCGACGAGGACCGCGACTGGCCGCCCTATCCCTGGCCGCTGATCTGACGGCTCGCTCGTTCACCCGTCACGCGACGGGTTAGAAACCGACCCGGCTGGACAGCACCTGGTGAGAGAAGGGAAGTCCGATGTCTAGCACCGGTCGCAGTGTCCGCGTCGCCGTCACCACCCTCGTCACGATCCTCGTCGTCGCGGCGCTGCTCGGCGCCGGCTACGCCGCTGGCCGCGCGCACCGCGCGGGCACCATCGAGGTGAGCGGCTCGGCGAGCGCCTCGGGCGTGCCCGACACGGTCGCCTTCACCATCGGGGTCACGACGACCAAGGCCTCCACGGCCGAATCGCTCGCCGCGAACAACGCGCGCACGCGCGCGGTCGAGTCGGCCCTGCTCGCGGCCGGCGTGCCGCGGTCGGGACTTGCCACGTCGGGGCTCAGCGTGTCCAACGTCACCAACGCCCACGGCCAGGTCACGGGCTACCAGGTCTACGACGAGCTCACCGTGACCAGCCACCACGTCGCGCGCGCCGGCGCGCTGCTCGGGGCCGCGCTCGCCGCGGCCGGCAACAGCGCCCAGCTCTCGGGCATCACCTACTCGATCACCAACCAGTCGACCGTGCTCGCGCGGGCTCGCGCCAAGGCCATGGCCGACGCCCACCGGGCCGCCGCCCAGCTGGCGAGCGCCGCCTCGACGTCCCTCGGCGCGGTCACCCACATCGTCGACAACGAGGTGAACCAGCCCTTCGTCGAGCCCGGCCCCTTTACCTTCGCCGCCGCGAAGTCCGCGGCCCTGCCCGTGCAGCCAGGGACCCAGTCGGTCTCGGTGACCGTACGGGTCACCTATGCGCTGCGCTGACCCTACGCGCTAGGCGCCGTCGGCGCTGAGCTCGGGCGCACCCGACTCGAGCACGATCGCGGTGAAGAGCGAGCCCGCGAAGAAGATCCCCGCGGCCCACCAGAACGCGATCGAGTACCCGTGCAGGGCCGACGAGGCCGCCCGGGCGATGGGCGACGCGCTTGTGCCATGGGTGAAGGCGCGGCCCGAGACGGTGACGGCGATGGTGTTGAGCAGCGCCGTCCCGACCGAGCCGCCGATCTGCTGGGACGAGTTCACCATCGCCGAGGCCACGCCGGCGCGCGCCGGGGCGACGCCCGCCGTCGCGCTCGCGGTCGCCGGGGCGAAGATCAGCCCGAGACCGAGGCCGAGCAGGATGAGTCCCGGCAACACCGTGCCGAAGTAGTCGCCCCGCACGGGCAGGCGGGTCAAGAGCACCATCGACAGCCCCGCGAGCAGCATCCCCGCCGGGATCAGCGGCCGCGGCCCCGACACGGCGAGGATCCGCGCGCTCGCGAGCATCGCCGAGAGCCCGAGGGCGATCACCATCGGCAAGAAGGCGATCCCGGTGCGCAGCGGCGAGTAGCCGAGCTCGTTCTGCAGGTAGTAGGCGAGCAGCAGCGAGACCCCGAAGAATCCCATCATCGTGATGAAGAGCGCCACCATCGAGCCCCCGCGCGTGCGCGCGAAGAGCACCGGCAGCTCGAGCAGGGGGTGGTCGCTGCGCTGTTGCCACTTGAGAAAGGCGAGGAGCAGCGCGACGCCGACGACCAGGCTGCCGATCGTGACCGTGCTCGCCCAGGTCGCGGTCACCGCGTGGGCGAGACCAAAGACGATCGCGAAGAGCCCGGCGCTCGCGAGCACCGCCCCGGTCACGTCGAGGCTCGTCGGCTTCGTGCGCGGCCGGCTCTCGATGAGCGTCAGCACCCCCACCAGCGCGACGGCGGCGAAGACCACGTTGATGAACAGGCTCCAGCGCCACGACGCCCACTGGGTCAGTGCCCCGCCGAGGATGAGCCCGATCGCCGCGCCCGAGCCGGCGAGCGCGCCGTAGATGGTGAAGGCCCGGGCCCGTTCGACGCGGTCGGTGAAGGTCGTCGTCAGGGCCGCGAGCGCGGCCGGGGCGAGGATGGCGCTGAAGACCCCCTGGACGGCGCGCGCCGCGACCAGCTCGGTGAAGTTCGACGCGAACCCGCCCACCGCGCTCGCCACCGCGAAGCCGACCAGGCCGACCACCAGGGCGGTCCGGCGACCCCAGAGGTCACCGAGGCGCCCGCCGAGCAAGAGCAGCGAGCCGAAGGCGAGGGCGTAGGCGGTGATGGCCCACTGCCGGTCGCCCGCGCTGAAGTGCAGGGCCACCTGGGCGCGTGGCAGGGCGATGTTGATCACGGTCGCATCCAGGGCCACCATCAACTGCGTGAGCCCGAGCACGACCAGGACCATCCACCGCCGTCGGGGCGATGGCGTGGGGTAATCCGATTGCACGAGTAGCGAGCCTAGGCCGCCGCGGTCGGTTCGAGCCGGTGCGACGCACCGGCGTGACGGCTCACGAGCCTCGTGACTTCAACGCCTCGATCAGGGACGGCAGCACCGTGTTGACGTCACCCACGATCCCGAGGTCGGCGATCTGGAAGATCGGTGCGTCGGGGTCCTTGTTGATCGCCACGATGTTCTTGGAGCCCTTCATCCCGACCATGTGCTGGGTCGCCCCCGAGATCCCACAGGCGATGTAGACGGTCGGCTTGACGGTCTTGCCGGTCTGGCCGACCTGGTGCGAGTAGGGCACCCAGCCCGCATCCACGATCGCGCGACTCGCACCGGCGGCGCCGTTGAGCAGGCGCGCGGCCTCCTCGACGAGCGCGTAGCGCGAGGCCTCGCCGAGCCCGCGGCCGCCCGAGACGACGACCGGCGCCTCTTCGAGCTTGGGTCCCTGACGCTCCTCGACGTGGGTCGCGGTGATGCGCGCGCTTCCCTGTGCGCCGAGCTCGCCCGCCGGGGCCGCCACGACGCTCGCTGGCGCGCCGCCACTGGGCTCGGCGGCGAAGGACTTCGCGCGCACGAGCACGATGCCCGGTCCCGCGCCGGTGAAGCGAGCCCGCGCGACTTGGGTGCCGCCGAAGATCGGGTGCTCGGTCACGAGGCCACCCTCGTCGACGAGGCCCGTCACGTTGGTCAGCACCGGCCGGTCAAGACGCGCCGAGAGCCGCGCCGCGATGTCGCGGCCGTCGTAGCTGGTGGGCACGAGGATGGCGTCGGGCGCCTCGCTCGCGACGAGCGCGGCGATGGCGGCCGCCACGGGTGCGCCGGGTAGCGCCCCCGCGAGGTCGCCAACCGTGTAGAGCGTGCTCGCGCCGTACTCGCCGGCCTGGGCGGCGTGCTCGCCGGTGCCCCAGGTCAGCGCGGTGACGCTCGAGGCGAGGTTTCGCGCGTGGCTGAGCAGTTCCAGTGAGGTCGTGGTGAGCGAGCCGTTGGCGGGCTCGACGACGACCCAGAGTGCGTTCAGTGTCATGATGCTCCTACAGGACTTTGATGGACTCGAGGAAGGCGACGATCTTGCTGGCGCCGTCGCCGTCGTCGACGAACTTCTCGCCGGCCTGACGGGTCTCGGCGGTGATGACCTCGACGATGGCCTGGCGCGCGCCGGCGGGGCCGACCTGGTCAGCCAGGCCGAGGTCGGCGACCGAGAGGATCTCGACGGGCTTGGACTTGGCGGCCATGATGCCCTTGAAGGAGGCGTAGCGCGGCTCGACGACGCCGGCCGTGACGGTCACCACGGCGGGCAGCGGGGCGGTTACCTCGTCGTAACCAGCCTCGGTCTGGCGCTCGACGGCGAGGGTGTCGCCGGTGACGGTGACCGACTTGGCGAAGGTGATCGAGGGCATACCGAGCAGTTCGGCCAGCTGGACCGGCGTCGTGCCGGTGTAGCCGTCCGAGGACTCGGTCGCGGCCAGCACCAGGTCCGGGTTCACCCGGCGGATCGCGGCGGCGAGCACCTTGGCGGTACCGAGCGCGTCGGTGCCGCGCAGCGCGTCGTCACTGACGATGACGGCCTTGGCGGCTCCCATCGCGAGCGCGTTGCGCAGCCCCGCGAGGTCCTCCGCCGATCCCATCGAGACGACGGTGACCTCGCCCCCGCCGGCCTTGTCGACCAGCTGCAGGGCCATCTCGACCCCGTAGGTATCGGCCTCGTCCAAGATGAGCTTGCCCGACCGGTTCAGGTTGTAGGACGCGTCCAGGGACTGGGGCGCGGCGGGGTCGGGAATCTGTTTGACACACACGACAACGTTCATGGGACTTAATCTACGACATCTACAAAGTGGCTCCCGCCGGGCCGTCGCGCAGCGCGATCGCCGTCACGGGGTCGTCGGTGATCACGACGTCCACGCCGAGCTCGAGCATCGCCGCGAGGTCCGCGGGTGCGTTGACCGTCCAGACGTTAACGCCGAGCCCCAGCGCGTGAGCCTGGGCGACGAAAGCAGCGTTGACCAGGCCCAAGTACGGGTTCACCGCAGCGAGCCCCGCCCGCGCGGCCGTCTCGAGCGTGGCGATCGGATCGGCCACCTCCTCGATCAGCCACCCGACCGGCCGGGGCGAGGCCACGGCGAGCACGACACAGGTAGCCAGGTCGAAGCTCGAGTAGATGACGTCGTCGGCTCGACCCGATGCCTCGACGGCCGCCACGACCGAGCGCGCGAAGTCGCCACTCGCGTCATAGGTCGGCTCGTCGGGTTCGCGCAGGTTCTTCACCTCCACATTGACCGCGAGGCCGGTCGTCGCGGCGAGCGCCGCCGTGAGGCTCGGCACGTAGGGCGCGAGGTCACTGGCGGCGTGCTCGGCGATCACGAGGGACTGCACGCGCGGGTCGTGGTGCACGACCAGCTCGCCGCGCGCGCTCTGGCGCGCGTCGAGCTCGACCCCGTCGGCGCCGGCGGCGCGGGCCGCCTCAAAGGCCTCGAGCGTATTCTCGCGTTGCGTCGTGTGCAGGCCCCGATGGGCGAAGATGGCGGTCACGGGCGCAGTCTGCCAGAGCGGCGGGCAGCGGGGCGCTCGTAGGAGGTTTTTACCGCGTAATTTCGTCTCCAGCCCTTGTATTGCAAGGGTTTATACCCTAAAATTGACCGTCGGTCCGGTGCCCCCCTTTCACCCGACCGTAGCGAAGGAACCTGCAATGTCGTTGATGTGGAACCGTACCCACGCGTGGGACGACGCGGATTGGCGTTCGGACGCCGCGTGTCGAGACACCGAACCCGAGCTGTTTTTCCCGGTCGGGACGACCGGGATGGCCACGGACCAGATCGAGTCTGCCAAGCGCGTCTGTGACAAGTGCGACGCCCAGAAGGCCTGTCTCGAGTTCGCCCTGGCCACGAACCAGGAGTCGGGCGTGTGGGGTGGGACCGCCGAGGACGAGCGGCGCAAGCTGCGCAAGCAGTGGCTCGCCGCGCGTCGGCGTGCCTCCCAGCACTAGGACCGCGCCACTCCAGCACGAGCCGTCGCCGCGCCGAGCTGCGGCTCGCACCTGGCTCGGCGCCACCCGATTCTTCGCGGCCGGAGCCGTCAGGACCTCAAAGTCTCCCAATTCACGTCGATCGGACGCCCGCTTCGAGACGCACCGCGCTTAACGGCGCGGCGTGAGCGGCAGGATGACCCGGACCAGGGTCCCGCCGCCACTCGTGTAGGGCATCGAGTCCATGGTGATCGTGCCGTGCAGCTGGGCGCGGATGAGGTCGCGCACGATCGACAGGCCCAGGCTGGTCGGTGCGTCGAGGGAGAAGTTCTCGCCGAGACCCCGGCCGTTGTCGCGAATCTCCGCGACCGCCTCACCGGCACGCCGGTAGAGGTTGAGGGTCACGACGCCCACGTGCTCGTTGGAGTCGCCCCCGAACTCGGTGAAGGCGTGCTCGACGGCGTTGGTGAGCAGTTCGGCGAGGGCCACCGCGAGGGGCGTCGCCACGTCGGTCGAGAGCACGCCGAGGTCGCCGTTGACGACGATCTCCACGGGGTGCAGGGCGAGCACGGTGTCCTCGACCAGCACCACGAGCGAGCGCACGATCTCGTCAAAGACCACGTCCTCGCCGGGCTCGCGCGAGAGCACCTCGTGCACGACGGCGATCGATCGCACGCGCCGCTCGGCCTCGAGCAGTGCCGTGCGGGTCTCGGCCTCGTCGCTGCGTCGCGCCTGGAGGCGCAGCAGCGACGAGATCGTCTGGAGGTTGTTCTTCACGCGGTGGTGGACTTCGCGCACCGCCGCCTCCTTGTGCAGCACGACGCGATTGAGCTGTCGCAGGTCCGACACGTCGCGCAGCAGCACCACGACCCCGGTGACCGCGCCATCGGCGATCACCGGCACGCAGTGAAAGAGGATCGCCACGTCGTGGCCGCGGTCGATCTCCTCCATCGTGGGCAGGGCGAAGTTGAGCGCCCGCTCGACGGCGCGCACCCGCTGGCCGAGCTCGACGAGGGTGTGGCCCTCGACCGCCGAGTAGATGCCGAGCCGGTGCAGGGCGTTGGTGGCGTTGGGCGTGGCGAACTCCACGCGGCCGTCGGCCTCGAGCAGGATGATCCCGTCGCCGACGCGCGGCATGCCCGGGCCGGCGACCTCCTCCTCGCGGAAGGGGAAGGTGGCGTCTGACACCATGTCGCACAGGCGCACGAAGATCGAGAGGTAGACACGCTCGTAGAGCGACGACGGGCCGCGCAGCGGCCCCTGGAGCCGCACGAGCACCGCGATGATGCGGTCGGCGAAGCGCACCGGGATCGCCCAGACCTGGACCGGCTCGTCGACGAGGCCGACGGTGGTCTCGCCCTCGGCACGAACGCCCTGCTCGTAGGCGATGGCCACGCGGGGCCAGTCCGCGGCGTGGTGCAGCGTGCCGACGAGGTCCTCGTTGAGCAGCGTCGAGCGATTGTTCGGGCGCATCTGGCCGACCACGATGAACGAGTCCGCGACGTCTGACGAGGGCACCATCAGCAGCAGGTCCGAGAAGGACAGGTCCGCGAGCAACGACCACGAGGTGGTGAGGCGAAGCAGGTGGTCGATCGCCGGCTCGCCGAGGGCCGTGTGGGACGCGGCGAGCTCGGCGAGGGTCGCCATCAGTGGCTGCGCAGGGGCACGATCGTGCGCTGGCGCTTGGTGTAGGCGGCGAGGGTGGAGACGCCGCGGGCCTCGAGCAGGCCCGCGAGGTCGCCGGTGCGCTCGCCCACCCGCTCGAGGCGGTGCGCGTCGCTCGCGGTCGTGAAGGTCACCCCGCGCGCGACGAGCCGGTCGAGGAAGCCCTCGGCCGGGTACTGCTCGTTGATGGGCTTCACCCAACCAGCCGAGCTGCACTCGACCGAGACGTCCGCCGCCGCGGCGGCGTCGGCCATCGCGTCCCAGTAGTCGCCGGGGTTGGTCGCGTAGTAGCCGGCCACCTTGATCAGGTCGGGGTGCGCCAGCACGTCGACGGCCCTGGATGCCGCGAGCTCCTCGAGGGCGAGCGCGTAGTCGGCCCAGCACTGGTCCACGTCGCGCACGGTCCACTCGGCCATGGGGATGGGGCTGTCGATGTCGTCAAAGGCCCAGCTGCCGAGCCAGTGCACCGAGCCGATCAGCACGTCAAAGGGGTACTGGGCGAGCAGGTCGCTCACCACGTCCATCTGGTCGCGGTAGTAGTCGACCTCGAGGCCGATCTTGACCGGTAAGCCCTCCTCCTTGGCGGTCATCGCGAGGGTCACGTAGTCATCGAGCGAGTTGCGTGCCGTGAAGGCCATGTAGTCGGCCATCACCGGGCTCGTCGCCTCGTGGCTGAAGCGCTCCCAGAACGGTCCGACGAGCGACAGCACGTCGACGAAGCGGTTGGAGTGCTCGGTGAGGGCGAGCTCGGTCACGCCCTCGCCCGCGGCTCGCTCGCAGTACTGGGCGATCTGGTCGAGCCGGTACCAGACCGAGGAGTCCTCGTGGGGCCAGAGGTGCAGGTGGTAGTCGAGCACGCTACGCCGCGCCGAAACCGACCACCCGGTCGACCGGGGTGCCGAACTCGACGTAGGCGATGCGCGCCGAGGGCACGCCGAGGCGCCGGCCCTTGCGATCGGTCAGCCACAGGACGGTCTCGGCGCCCAGGGCCGCCTCGACCTCGGCCATGATCTGGTCACGGTCGGCGTCGTCGGCCAACTCGACCTCGAGTTCGCGCATCGACTGCACGATGCCTATGCGGATGTCCATGATGCTCCTGTCGTCTCAGGGTCCATGTTACGGGCTTGGGGCAGAATGGGGCATGGCCGAAGCACCCTCTGCGCGTCACCACCAGTGGGCCTCGACCATGGAGGGCTACGGCGCGAGCCCCGAGGACCTCACCATCGCCCACCGCGACTCCTCGGCTCACCTCGAGACCCCGTTAGCCGCCACGTGGGCCCAGCGCGAAGCCGACCAGGCGTCGTCGCTCGCCCCCGGCGCGACCCTCGCACACGGGGCGGGCGACCGGCTTCGCCCCGAAGAGCCCGACGAGTTTCGCAGCTGCTTCGAACGTGACCGCGACCGCATCTTGCACTCGAACGCCTTTCGCCGCCTCGCGGGCAAGACCCAGGTCTTCGTCTTTCCCGAAGATCACATGCGCACCCGGCTCACCCACGCCCTCGAGGTCGCCCAGGTCGCCGTCGGTATCGCCCGACCCCTGGGGCTGAACGTCGCCCTCGTCGAGGCGATCGCCCTCGGGCACGACTGCGGCCACGGCCCGGGCGGCCACGCGAGCGAGGAGGCCCTCGACCCCTACCTGGCGAGCGGCTTCGACCACGCGACCTGGGGCGCGGACGTCTCGCTCGCCTCGCTCAACCTCTGTGCCGAGACCTTGGACGGGATCCGCAACCACTCGTGGAGCCGACCAGCGCCCGCCACGCCCGAGGGCGAGGTCGTCAGCTGGGCCGTTATCTAGAGGAATCAATCGGAGTGTCCTGAACCAGCAGAAGGGGACCCGAAGGTCCTCTAGCGGTGTCACATCCAACCCTTACCTTGGGTCTCCAGAACGGAGACAGGATGAGAGTTCAGAAATTGATCGAGCCGGACGGACTCGATTCCTACACGGTCGTGGACAGCGTCGGACTGCCGATCGAAGTCCTGGATCAGTACTTGACGTATCTGACAGCCCGCAACTCCTCCCCCAACACCGTGAGGTCGTACGCGTTCGATCTTCGGGACTTCTGGACATTCCTCGAACAGCGGGGAATCACTCCGATGGAGGTCGATGTTGAAGACCTCGCGCAGTGGATGACGTGGCTGAGACTGCCGGGCGCACTGCGGGGCACCGGGCGGTCCGTCGCTCCAATCGACGCCACGCCGCACATGGCCCCCGCCACGGTCTCCAGGAAGCTGTCGGCCGTCGTATCGTTCTACGAGTTTCTCGGTCAACGTGACGCCAGGGTGCTCCCCCTGGTGAACCAACTGCGCCAAGGACACCCCCGCGGCACGGGGCGATACCAGCCGTTCCTCGCTCACCTGTCGCGAAGTAGGTCGAAGCCTGGCAGGACGCTGACAGTCAGAGTTTCCCAGACCCGACCCAGTATCCTCAGCCCCGAGCAAGTACAACGGGTGCTGGAAGGCTGTATGAATCGCCGCGATCGGCTCTTCTTCGCCACGCTGTGGGAGACCGGGGCTCGCGCGTCAGAAGCACTGGGCCTTCGCATCGACGATCTCGACGAGCGACACGGATCGCTGCGCATCGTCCCACGCGACAATGCCAACGACGCTCGAGTGAAGGGCTCGAAAGAGCGAACCGTGCCGGTGGGTCGCCGCTATGTCCGCTTGGCGATTGACTATCTGACCCTGGACTACGGCTCCATCGACTCGGACTATCTCTTCGTCAATCTCTTTGGCGGGTCCGTTGGTAGGCCCT
>JAJXTB010000062.1 GCA_021784205.1 Actinomycetes bacterium | reverse complement strand
TACCGGTCAAACGCCGCCCGAACTCGAGCCCTTGACAAATGGCTGCATCTCTACAACCATCACCGATACCACACAGCCATCAAAGGCACGCCGGCGGACTGCGTCAACAACCTGTCTGGGCAGAACAGCTAGTCGCGCACGCGGTGGACTCACGTCGCTCGACCGACGAAGAGTGGATTCGTGGTCGTCTTTGGCTGGCCCTGCGTTCGCACGCTGCTGTCGGTCACGGAGTCACCACTGACCGACCGAGGTGAACGTCGTGGCGAACATCGCCGAACTCCACGTCGTGTGACACGGTGCGCGAGCGCTCTCGATGACGACGATGACAAAGTATTCATCGTCCATTGCGACATAGTGGTCGAGGGACGACGCGCCGAAAACCACCCTGTGCTTCGAGCGACTGGGTCAACGACGCTGACGTGGCCTGGTGCTACCGGGCAGTCGAACTCGCTGACGCGGTGCTTCTCGACCCCCACACGGCCGTCACCGTGCATGGGCTCGCTGATCCACTGAAGAAGGTTAAGACTCTTCCGGCAGTCCGGTGTGGAGCGCCCTGACTATGAGTCAGCAGGACCGAAGCGCTGTCGTGACTGTCTTCAGGCGTTCGAGCCGTCAGTGATAGGGCGGCGGGAGGACGGCGATCACGGCGTCGGCAATGGCCTCGTAGCCCGCGCGGTTGGGGTGGATGTTGGGGCCGTACGGGGCGGCCGCACACATCCAGGTGAGGTGGCAGACCGTTGCGACGTTCGTGGGGACGCGAGCGCCCGACTCGGACGTGGTGGTCGTGGTCTGGTGCAAGTGGAAGACGCCCGCGACATTGGCCATTGGCATGTCGTGCGCCTGGTAGATCGTGGCGAGGGTCTGATCGAGCTCACTGATCGCCTGGAGACTCGCGTGGGCGTGGACCCGACCAGAGGCGCCGTTGGCTTCTTGGGCCAGATACGGATCGGCGAAACTGATCCCCACGAAGGTCACGTTGGGACCGGCCGCCGCCTTCAGCACGGTGAGGATGCTCGAGAGCTGCGGCCCCATCGAGGCGAGGCTCTCCTGCACGCAGGTCGGGTCAACGATGTGCGTGCGCAGGCAGGGGACGACGGAGTTGAAGCCAAGGTCAATCGTGACGAGGCCCGTCTGGTCGTGGTGCGTGTTCAGGAACGTGATCGCGTCGGCGAGCTGCGAGGCCCCCGCGTGATAGCAACCGTCCTGGCCGTTGACCATGGTGGCGACCGATTCGCCGGGACAACCCAGCTCGGTCAGGCTCAGCGAGACGCCACGGCTCGCCTCGTAGGCGATGAGGTCATTGGAGAAGCCGTGGTGCGTGCGGTAGCCGGTGGGGTGGTGGGGTGTGGGCTGGACACCGACGGACACCGAGGCGCCGATGTCGAGGTAGAACCCGGTCATCGTCGGTGTCGACGTGGTGGTCGCAGCGCCCGCGCTGGCGACTCCCGCTCCGATGAGCATCGCTAACGCCGCCGCGACCGCGGTGACGCCACGCGTAACTGCTCTTCGGGAACGAACCACTCGGACTCCTTGACGGTCGTAGCGCGACGGGGCCCGTTGGGAGGCAACGTCGCGGATCCTGTTTTGAATCTCATCCACGGTAGAGCGAACCAGCGCGGACACACGCGCAGATCACGAAGAAATCCATAAGAATTCGCGCGCTGATGACCCGGTTTAGGGCTCGACGACGTCCATCGGTCCGTCGGCGACGTCGCCGTGTTCCACCACCGTGGGAAGGGTCCGTCGCGGGAGCAGGCTCGCCCAGGTTGCGCGACTTCGGCCGGTCACCCCCCTGGCGAACCAGGTCCGCGCCATGATGGCCGTGAACACGAAGCCGACGCTGTAGACGATCACGAGGGCGAGCGGCGCGGCCACCTGCCACGGCAGGTGAATCCCGCTGGCACCTCGGAGTCGCACGAGGGCGGGGATCCACACCATTTGGGAGAGGTAGACGCCGTAGGAGTTGTCCGAGCCGGACTGGACCATGGCTCGGATCCGCGCGCGGCGCGCCGGTGCGGTCAGATAGACCCCGAGCAGGTACACGCACAGGATGGCGCCGACGTTGTAGGGGATGATCAGCGGCGAGAAGACGTAGGTCCCGGTGCGAATGTAGGTGGGCAACGAGTGCGAGACGCCCACGTAGGTGAGCAGTTCGGCGAGGGCCATGCTGCCGAGTGTCCCGAGCAGGATGAGGCGGACGTGGCGCACGATCCATTGGTGCACCTCGTCCAAGTGCAGCGCCACGATGACGCCGCCGACGATATAGATGACGTAGGAGAGGATCATGCGCGTCTGCAGGAGACCCGAGATATTGAGTACCGAGTGGTGCGAACTCACCCACGCGCCGTAGGCGACCTGCCAGACGAGCGACACCACCAAGATGCGCCAGTGCCACGTTGGGTGGCGCCGAATGAAGCGCAACATGAGCGGGAAGAGGACGTAGAACTCGCCGATGACGAGCAGGTAGTAGAGGTGGTAGTACCCGGTGGCCGTGAGGTGGATCAGGACCCGAAGTCCTCTCCAACTCAGCAGGTGGGCGGTGTTCACGGCGTAGTACGGGAACGTCGAGCGGGCGCTTAGCGACGTGTAGATGAAATAGAGCAGCGTCCACGTCAGGTATGGCACGCCGACCGACATGAAACGACGCTTCGTGTAGGGCAACACGTCGACCTTCGGCGTGCTGCGGTAACTGTAGGTGAGCATGCACGCCGAGACGAAGAGGAAGGCGTCGCGCGAGAACCGGGTCAGCATGATCAGGCCCACGACTGTCGTGCTCGTCGCGAGTGGCGCGAAGAAGATGAGCGCGTGGGTGGAAATAACGGCGGCCTGCTTCACCGGCCGCATGGCGTCGATGTGGTCGAGGCGCCGCCTCGTTCCCGCCGACGGTGCCGCGGGCGGATCCGGGGCGACGCTCACGGCCGCGTCCCGCGCCAGGATAAGCCGGTCACGCGAGGTCCCACGTGGCAATCACGTCGATCGGTTCGGTCGCGAGGCGGTGCTTTTGGATCTTGCCGGTCGCGTGCGCGGGCAGTTGGGCGACGACGGTGAAGGAGACCGGCCAGTGGGTCTTGGGGAATCCCTCGGTGACGACGCGGCGAAGCTGGGCGAGTACCGCATCTTGGTCGCAGCCCTCGGCGAGCTCGACGTAGGCCGTGGGGACCTCGCCGAATACGTCGTCGGGCAGCGCGACCACGGCGACGCCGCGCACGCTCGTCACGCCGGACAGAGCGTCCTCGAGCTCGCGCGGAAAGATCTTCTCGCCGCCACGGTTAATAACGTCGTCACTGCGGCCAGCGAGGAAGAGGTAGCCGTCGTCGTCGAGGTACCCGAGGTCGCCCGTGCGCAGCCAACCGTCGGCACTGAAGCGTTCCTCGTAGCCGACGCTCTCGTAGCGGGTGATCACCGAAGGTCCGCGGATCTCCACGTGTCCAACGGCGACTGGCGGCGACGAGGATTCGCTATCGTCCTGGGCGAGGGGGACGATGCGCAATTCCACGCCGATCGGCAGGCCGGCTGAGCCGGGCTTTCGCGGCCCGTCGAGCGGGTTGGCGCTGATCTGACTGGCCGCCTCGGTCATGCCGTAGGACTCGACCACCGGAATCGCGACGGCCGATTGGAACTGCTCGAAGACCGCGGGCGAGAGGGGGGCGGAGGCCGAGCGAATAAACCGAATGCGCTCGGCGATGGTTTCGGCGTCGGTCACGTTGGACAGCCGGGCGATGATCGCGGGCACGGCGTTGATCCACGTCACCTTGTAGTCGTCGGCGAGTGCCCAAAAATTCGTGCGGTGGAATCGCTCGTCGAGCACCAGGGACGAGCCGGCCACCAACGACGCCAGGACCGCGACGACCTCGGCGTTGATGTGCCAGAGCGGCAGCGGGTTGAGCCCTCGATCCGTCGGGGTGAGCTGATTGTGCGTTGCAATCAGCGAAGCGGCGTGGAGGAGCTGCGCGACGGGCAGCGCCATCACCTTTGGGGTGCCGGTGGTGCCCGACGACGCGAGGATCACACCGCCCGCGCCGTCAGCGTCCTGGCCGCTTGCGGCCGATCCGAACGAGTGCACGGTACGCGCGTCGTACCAGTTCACCGTGATCGCTACGGGCCGGTCGGCGTCGCTGAACACGGCGTGCACGCCGAGTCGGCGGAGCCGCGCGTTGAGCACGTCGGCGTTGATCGGGTTCACGGTCGGGTCGAGTGGAGCGACCCAGAGGCCGCACGCGATGATCGCGAGGAAGGCCTGGGCGAAGAGCAGTGGGTCGCTAATCAACAGTCCGACTCGGTCACCTCGTCGCAGGGAGCGCTCGCGCAGTAGCCACGACCACCGGCCGACGCCCTGCTCGAGGTCGGCGAAGGAAACGACCTCGGCACTGCGCAGTCGCAGCAGGTACGGGTCGTCGCCGAAGCGGGCCGACTGGCGGGCGATGAGGTCGCGAAGCGACCGGTCGCCGCTCACCAGACGCCTCGATCGTCGCGGATTCGCCGCGTGCCGGCGCACGTGATGACGAGCAGGCGCATCGAGGGAATTCGTCGGTCGTTCACGTTCAGTGTGTCTGGGTCCAGACGGCTTTGGTCTCGAGGAATTCGTCGAGGTGCTCGACACCGCCTTCGCGTCCGTAGCCGCTCATGCGATAGCCGCCGAAGGGAACGGCGGGATCCATCTGTCCGTAGCAGTTCACCCAGACCGTTCCGGTGCGCAGAGCGCTCACCGTGCGTGTCGCCTGGTTGAGATCGTTAGTCCACACACCGCCACCGAGGCCGAAGGGGCTCGCGTTGGCGAGGCGAATGACCGACTCGTAGTCATCAAAGGCCATCACCGAGACCACCGGGCCAAAGATCTCCTCCTTGGCGATTCGCATCTCGTTGTGCACGTCGGTGAAGATGGTCGGCGGCACGAAGTAGCCGCTGGCGTAGTCACCGTCGGTGAGTCGCTTCCCTCCAGAGGCGATCGCGGCCCCTTCGGCACGACCAATCTCGAAGTAGTTCGTCACGCGCTCGAGCTGGGTCTGCGAGACCACGGGCCCGAGTTGGGTGTCGCCGTCGAGTCCGTTGCCGACGGTGAGCGAACGGGTATAGGACGTCATCGCGGCGACAAATTCGTCGTAGATGCCGCGCTCGACGAAAAGTCGGGTTCCGGCGCTGCAGACCTGGCCCGAATTGGTGAAGGCCGCCATTGCGGCGCCGGGTACCGCGAGGTCGAGGTCGGCGTCATTGAAGACGATGTTGGGCGACTTGCCGCCGAGTTCGAGGGACACGCGCTTGAGCGTGTTGGCGGCGGCGTGCACGATGGCCTGGCCCGTCGCGGTCGAACCGGTGAAGGCGATTTTGTCAACGCCGGGGTGGACGCTCAGCGCCGCCCCCGCCGTCTCGCCAAAGCCTGTCACGACGTTCACGACGCCGTTGGGCAGGCCGGCTTCGAGGAGCATCTCACCCAACCACAGGGCGCTCAATGACGCCTCCTCGGCGGGCTTCAACACGACGGTGCAGCCCGCGGCGATAGCGGCGCCGACCTTCCAGATGAACGCGATGTGGGGATTGTTCCAGGGAATGATCGCGCCAACCACCCCAACGGGCTCGCGCAGGGTGTGGGTGTGAAAGTCGCCCGGAATCGAATTGGCGATGGTTTCGCCGCGCAGTGCCGTCGTCAGACCCGCGTAGAACCGGGCCATTCCCACCGCACGGCGAAGATTGCCGCGCATCCGCTGGATCGGCGCTCCCATGTCGAGGGTGTCCAGGATCGCGAGATCCTCGTGACGCGCCTCGACGAGATCCGCGAATCGCATCATGATCCGCTGGCGGTCGTAGGGCTTCATCGTCGCCCACGGCCCCGAATCGAAGGCGCGCCGGGCGGCCGCGACCGCCCGATCGACGTCGGGCGCGTCGGCGGCGGGCAGGCGCGCGAGCAGGCCGCCCGTCGCGGGGTTCAGTGTGTCAAAGGTCTCACCCGACACGGCGGGCACGAAGGCGCCGTCGATCAGCATGGATGGACTGGCGCCGGTGACAAAGCGGGCAATCGTCGAGGGGACGGTCAACTCCTGTGGCATCAATTACCCCTTCGTTCATTGCGGCGCGACGCACCGATACGGTGAACGCCGACGCCAGCCCTGATGGCCGGAGTCGTCGTCACGATATTCATAAAAGTTAGCCCCGCCACGCGGGCGGCAGCGCCGACTCGATCGCCGACGCAATCACGCCGTAACCCTTGTTATTCGGGTGGTCGTCGGGACCGAACGGGTAACCCGTGCAGTTCCAGGTCAGCTCGCAGGTCCTCGCAACATTGAGCGGTACCACGCCAACGCCCTTCAATTCGGTCGGATTTCGATTGTCGAGCTGAAAGGCGCCCGCCACGTTCGCGACGGGGATGTGTGAGGTCTGGAAGCCATGCACGAGCTCGGCGTCGAGAGCGGACATGACCTGCAGGGTGCGTGTAGCCACCGCGACGTGGACGCCGCCCTGCAGGAACTTGTTCAGGAACGGATCGCCGTAGTCAAGGCCGATGAAGTGCACGTTGGGACCCGCGGCCGCCTTTAAAGCGGTGAGCACGGGCGTCAGGTCGCGACTCACCGACGCCAGCCCGGCGGTCACGCAGGCCTCGTCAACGACGGCCGTGTTGAGACAGGGTCGCACGTCGTTGAAGCCGAGGTCGATGGTGACGAGTCCGGTGGCGTTGTAGTTGGCCTTCAAGAACTGCTCCGCTGCGAGCAGTTGGCGCTGGGGGAGGGTGTAGCAGTGGTCGCCGCTCAGGAGCATCGACTCGACGGTCTCGCCGGGACAGCCAATCTGTCGCAGCTGCAGGTCGACGCCCTTCGTGGCCAGGTAGCTGACGACGTCATTGGCGTAACCCGTATCGGTTCGGTGGCCGTTGTGCTTCGGGATTCCGGTGGGTTGGAAGCCGAGCGATGCCGAAGCGCCGACGTCGAGATAGAACCCTGACGTCACCGTGGCGCTCGATCCAGCGAAAGGATGGGTGAGCAGATACCCGCCGACGAGTGCGGTGAGAACGAGGACAACCGAAAGCCGTCGGACTAGTTGCAAGAACACGTGAAGAACCCCGAGAACGATAGACGGTGCCACCAGTTTGGCACAGGAGTTGGCGCCAGCGTCGTCGCCACGGCATCGTCGCGCCAGTTCCGTGTCGTTGCGGCCACCCCTAACGACAACAGGTGAGCGAATCGCAGCGACTGCGCCGGGTCCGTCGGCCACTGTGTCGATTCCAAAGGCGAGGGAGGTGCACATCGCACCGGCGGCGTGCTGTGTCCCGTGCCAGCACGTGACGCAGGGGTCGAACACGAGACGCGCAGTGTCGCGATTGCCTGACGTCGCCACGTCATGAGCCCGTCCACGCACAAGATCATCGACGGACGTGTCCATCCATGTCGCCGCGTGGCCAGATGAGTCAACGGGCAACGAGCGTCTGACGACCTGAGCGTCGACGCATGAGTACGATGGCGGGCAACCGGCAGGAGGTGTTGCACGCGACGAGAGGCAGACACGCGACCAACGGCTTCGGTGGTCGGCCGGCGGCGCACCGCTGCGCCGAGAGTCCGGCCGCGATTGGTGCGCCGCATCCCGCTGCGCTACGTGGCGGTCTTGGCCGCATCGCTGGTCGCCTGGCAAGCAATCGCCGCGAGTCACGTCTTTCCGAGTTTCACGTTTCCGTCGCCGGCGAACACCTACGACGCGTTCCTTCAGACGCTGCATCACGGCTACCAGGGATCCACGCTGCTCGCGGACCTCGCGATAAGCCTGGAGCGCGTCTCGATTGCGTACGTTGGCGCGGTGGTGATTGGGGTGGTACTCGGTTTCGCCATGACCCAGAGTCGAGTGGTCTTCACCGTGGTCGATCCCTACCTGCAGTTCCTGCGTCCGATTCCGCCCCTCGCCTATATCCCGCTCTTCGTCGTGTGGTTCGGGATCGGCGAGATGCCCAAGGTTTTGCTGATCCTCGTCTCCACGGTGCCGGTCATCGTCATCAACACCATCAATGGCGTGCGTTCGACGCCGAACTACCGAATCGAATTGGCCCGCAACCTCGGGGCGAACCGCCGCCAAATACTGATTCGAGTCATATTCCCGTCGTCACTACCGGACATCTTCACAGGCATGAAGGTGGCGATTGGCGTGGCGTGGAGCACCTTGGTCGCGGCGGAACTGATCGCCGCGAGCCGTGGGCTCGGTTGGCTGATTGAACAGGCGGGAACGGAACTCCAGACCGGCATCGTCGTGACGGGGATCATCGTGATCGGCGTCTTGGGTTACCTCATGGACGTCGGAATCCGTCTGCTGGAGCGACTCGTGATCCCGTGGCGGGACTATGTCTGAAGAATCCGCGGCTCTCCGGGGCGTGTCGTGCGATGATTTTTCCCGAAACGACTGCTGGGGTGAACGAGGGCTGAAAGAATGCGTCAGGGCGTGATCGTTCGTCGGCGCGACCGTGACCAGTGCGAGGCACTCGCGAACAGGGGAGGACCAATGCTGAAGAGACGGAAGTTCGTGCGGGTGGTGTCCGCGCTGGCACTGGGTGCGGGTGTCGTGACACCGGTGGCATACGGACTGGTGGCTGCGACACCGGTAGCGGCCTCGGTCAACGCTGGCCCAATCGCCATCGGCTATGAGAACAACGGTGCCGACCCGTCGATCATCTCGGTCGCGAACCGATACTTCGAAAAGGAGTTGGGCCACGACGCACGTCTGAAGCTGTTCTCGTCGGGGCCAGCGGCGTTGACGTCGCTCGCGTCGGGCCAGTTGCCCTTCATGTGTGGGCTCGGCATGCCCCCGGTGATCGCCGCCATCGCCCAGGGCGTTCCGCTGCAGGTGGTGTTCAACCAGGAGCGTTACACCAAGGACGCCGGGCTCGTCGTGAAGAAGTCCAGTGGCATCACGTCGATCGCGGGCCTCGCCGGCAAGAGCGTCGGCCTCGTGATTGGCTCGCAGTCCTCCTTCGAGCTCGCCACCTACGCCCGCAAGGCGGGTCTCAAGCTCTCGTCGGTACGGCTCGTGAACTTGACCCCGCCCGAACTGCAGAGTGCGTGGTCCACCGGCCGGATCGAAGCCGCCATCGTGTGGGACCCGGTCTACGACTTCCTCGTGACCCACGGCGGGCGAATCCTGATGAACGACTCGACACTGCCGGTGACCGCCACGTCGTTCAACATCTGCGTGGCGAACAAGTCCTTCGCCGCGAAGCATCCGGCGGTCGCGAAGGCCTTCGTGAAGGCCCTCGGTGACGGCGTCAGCTTCTTGCAGAATCACCGGGCCGCGGCGATGCGGGTCATGGCCGAGGCCGCGGGTATCTCGGTGGCCACCGCCAAACTCGAGATCGCCGGGTACCAGATATTCTCCGTCGCCGATCAGTCGACCGCCGCGGTGCTCGGGACGTCATCGGCGACGAGCGCCAAGTCCGGAACGGCCCAGTCGCTGCTCAACAACTGGAAGGCGCTGTATGCCGCCGGCACGATAACGACCAAGCCGCCCAAGTCGGCGGGCCCGTTCGTGAACCCGAGTTACGCGAAGTAGGCGAGTTCGATTGGCACTGCGCGTAGATCGGATTTTCAAGACCTTCGACGGCGACGACGCGAAACGCGCAACGCATCAGGTGTTCGACGAGTTCTCGCTCGACATCGCCGACGGCGAGTTCGTGGCGGTGCTCGGCCCATCGGGTTGCGGCAAGACCACGTTGCTGCGCATGATCGCCGGCTTCGAGCGGCCCGACGCGGGCCGGATCATCTTCGACGGCGGTGACGTGACGGGTCCGGCCAGTGACCGCGTGGTGGTGTTCCAGCAGCCCGGTCTGTTCCCGTGGCTCGACGTGCGCCACAACGTCGCCTTCGGGCTGCAGTTGCGCCGACGGCGCATCGACTGGGCGCCGGTGGACGAGATCTTGTCAACGGTGGGCCTCAGCGACTTCGCCGGTCACGCGCCCTACGAGCTGTCGGGCGGCATGCAGCAACGCGTCGCGCTCGCGCGGTCGCTCGTCATGCGCCCGAAGATGCTGCTGATGGACGAGCCCTTCGCGGCCCTGGACGCGCATCTGCGCCACGCGATGCAGATCTTCTTGCGAGAGCTCTGGCAGGACATCCGCACGACGGTACTGTTCATCACCCACGACGTCGACGAGGCGATCGTGTTGGCCGAACGCGTCGTCGTGCTCGGGTCGAATCCGGGTCGAATCCTCGGCGAACTCGACGCGCGCGATATCCACCCGAGCAGCACGGACCTGCTCGACAATCCGGAGTACCGACGACTGCGCCATCGCGCGGTCGAGCTCCTCGGCGAAGAGCCCTGACGCATCGTTCGGTACGTCGCGTCGAGCGGTGATCGGACCGCGAGAAGCGCAACCGTGCCAGGGTTAGTCTGAAGGCAAAGGCGGTGCACGATGAGCAGTCAATTTCAGTACGTATTGGTGGAACGCGAGGGGCCCGTCGCCACGATCTGGCTGAATCACCCCGATCGACTGAACGTGCTGTCGCGACAGATGATGCTCGAACTCACCGAGGCCTTTCACGACGTCGGCGATGGCGACGCCACGGGGGTCATCCTGGCCGCCAAGGGTCGGCTCTTCAGCGCCGGACACGACTTCGCGGAGATGGCAAACGCATCGCTCGCGGACGTCCAGTCGCTCTTTGGGACGTGTACGACGATGATGACCGCACTGCAGGCCATGCCCCAGCCGGTCGTCGCGCGCGTGCACGCGCTGGCGACGGGCGCCGGCTGTCAGCTGGTTGCCTCGGCCGACCTGGCGGTCGCGGCCGAGGAGGCGACGTTCGCCACGCCCGGTGGCAAGGGCGGACTCTTCTGCACGACGCCGCTCGTCGCGGTCGGACGGCTCATCGGACGTCGACGGGCGCTCGAGATGGGCATGAGCGGTGACGCGATCGACGCGCACACCGCGGCGGCGTGGGGGCTCGTCAACGACGTCGTCCCGCTCAGCGAGTTGGACCGCGCGACGGACGCGCTCGTGCGCCGGGTCACGCGCGGCAGCGTTGAGTCAAAGGCCATCGGCAAGCGTGCCTTCTACGAGCAGATGGACCTGGACTTGCCCGCCGCGTACGCGCTCGCGACTCAGGTGATGGCCAATGGCGTGCTGATCGCCGACGCGCAGGAGAGCATCGCGGCCTTCATCGAGAAGCGCCCGCCGCGCTGGCGCAGCGAAACGGTGAACCCGGGACTCAGCTGACTCGTTGGGCGAGGGTCGTGAGCCAGGCGAGGCGGTCGAGGACGAGCAGGATCCCGAGAATCCCCAGTACTGCCGCACTGACCAGCGTGACGGCGCTGCCGTGGCGTTTGAACCAGGCCATGGGTCCGCGCAGCTGCTCGAAGAAGACCGCAACGGCGAGGAACGGCGCGCCGAGCCCCAGTGAGAACACCGCGAGCAAGACCGCGGCAGCGCCCGTGTGGCCCTGTTCGGCCGCGAGTGCGAGCACCGAGGCGAGGATGGGGCCAACGCACGGGGTCCAGCCGAACGCGAAGGCCGCGCCAGCCACGGGTGCCGCGAACGGGCCGAGGCGCGCGAGTTGGGGGTGGGGGCGCCACTCGCGGTAGAGCGATGGCGTTCGCAGCACGACGGTGCCCGCGAGGAAGAGGGCCATCGCCTCGATCATGATCCCGGACACTCTCGTCAGCAGGGCTTGCTGGTGGATCACGGCGCGGCCCAGGGCACTCGCGGAGAGGCCGAGCGCGACGAAGACGACACCGAAGCCGGCGATGAAGAGCACGGTGTCGCGAGTGAGCCGGCCGACGTGACGTCGGGGCTCGTCGGTGCCGCCGGGCAGGGCCACGTCGAGCCCACCGACGATGGCGAGGTAGGCCGGCACGAGCGGCAGCACGCACGGCGAGGCGAAGGACGCGACGCCCCCGGCGAAGGCCGTGACCAGGCTGACGCCGGTGATGCTCATGGACTAGAGGGGGGCGGCGACGCCGTAGAGCGTGCGCAACTGGGCCGCGAGCGTGGCGGCGTCGTAGCCGCCGATGTGCGTGGTGATCAAGTGTCCGTCCGCGCCGTAGAACGCCGTCATCGGCAGCGACGTGCTGCCGCCAAGGCTCTGGAACAGACCGTCGCCCTGTGCCCCGCCGACGTCGCGCAACACCGAGGTCGCATCGCCAAAGAGGTTGAAGCGATTCGCGAACGACACGCCATTGCCGGTCTCGAGGGCGTTGACCTCGACGACGTTCACCCGCCCGCGCAGGGCGACCGCGTCGCGCGCGAAGACCGGCAGCTCGGAGGCGCACACCTGGCACCACGACGCGAAGAAATTGACGACCGTCGGGCGGCCGTGCAGCGACGCGAGCGTGACGGTGGGCCCGCCGCCGAGCGTGGGCAACGACCAGTCCGACGCCCCGGTCTTGTAGCCGGCCGACGAGGAGCGTCCGATGAACGCGAGCGTCACGGTGGCGACGAGCACGAGGGCCGCGGCGATGCTGAAAGCGGCCGTGCGGCGCTGTCGGCGCCGGCGCTGCGACGGGCGGACCTTGCGGGCGCTGGCGGCGGGGCGGCTCGCCGACGAGTCAGCACGCAGGCGGGAGGCCGGCGCGCCCTTGGTGTAGTGCGAAGGACGATTCTTGGACACCGACGAATCCTGACCAATCATGACGAAGGACCGGGCCGTGTTGCGCGGTCCATTCGATGATGTCATGTGCGAGCGATGACCTCGTGTTCGAGTTGGTTGACGCGATCGCGAGGCGCCGTGGGCGGGTAACCAGACACCGACACGATGGCCGAATTGCCTTACGCGCCTTGCCCGGACGACGACTATTGCGATTTCCTCGTTCTGCGCGTGGGGAAGTAGGAGTCGATAACCAACGTTTTCTACATTGTTGGTGGAGAACTGCAGTCCGCCTTGTCCAATCCGATCAAGCGGGTCAGCGCCGGTGCAGGGCGTGGGCGGTGTCGGGAACCGTCCGGGTCATCGCAAGCACCCCAACGGCGACGATGACAAACGAGATCACCGCGACGGCGCTCGTCAACGGTGACGTCACCAGCCGTTCGTGATAGAGCGTCACGCCGAGCAGGATTGACGCGAGCGGATCGACGATGACGATGATCGGTTGGGAGATCTTGAGCGGACCGACGTGGAGTGCCGCCTGCTCGGTCAGCAGGCCGACGACGCCACAGCCGATGAGCGCGTACAGGGGCCAACGGGCGAGCATCGTCGAGACGCCACCCGCCACCAGCACAGCGGCGGTTGCCTTGATGAAGGTGGCTTCGAGGGCCCACAGCAGGGCGGTGGCGCCCGCGTAGGCGCCCGCCCGCCGTGCGGGCGTCCCGCGGCGCGCCGTGACGCTCGCGATGACAACGAGCAGCGCGACCGCGGCGCTCGGCCAGATCCAGTCGCGCACCGTTGGCGT
Organism: Actinomycetes bacterium; assembly: GCA_021784205.1. Next base: position 2,082 of record JAJXTB010000062.1, on the reverse strand, counting down.
CCACGTGCTCGCCCGGGGATTGGTGGCGATGAGGAAGCTAATGAGTGCCACCGTGGTCACGGTGGCCGAGACCCACGCCGCGGTGCGCAGGTCTTGGTTGAGCCACAGCTTGCGGAGCACGAGTGCGAGGACGAGCTCGCCGACGAGGATCGGCTGCACGAGTGAGAGCGGTCCGTAGTGCAGCGCGATCGCCTGGCAGGCGAGCGACGCGCCCATCCCGAGCCACCCCAGCAGCCACAGTGGGTGGCGCATCAGGTAGGTGAGCAGGGTCCAGCCCCGGTGCGCGGGGTCGCCACTCACACTCGCGGCGTGTTGCGCGGCGATCGCGAAGGCATTTGACAGCGCCGTAGCGAGCGCGAAGACAATCGCGAGAACGCCGTCCATCAGCCCATCGCCGCGACGACGCCCGCCCGACGGGGTGGCGTCTGACGGATCACCTTCACAACCTATGACGGTTTCGCCGGCAGTGGTGACTTTGGTCCCTGGGTGTGCTCGAGCGCCATGGCTAGCCTCCGACCAAGGGGAGGTTGCGCGTGTCGCATGCGGGGTTGACGTCGCGTCTGTCGAAAGGTCGCGCTCCGCATGAATCGCGCGGCGTAACCCTGGCGGTCCTGAGCCTCAGCGTCCTCATCATCAACCTCGACGGGACGATCCTCAACGTGGCGCTGCCCAGCATCGTGCGTGATCTGCACGCCACGTCCACCCAGTTGCAGTGGGTCGTGGACGCCTACATCATCGTGCTCGCCGGACTGCTGCTGATCGCCGGCTCACTCGGAGATCACTGGGGTCGCAAGCGGGTGTTCTTGTTCGGACTGCTGATCTTTGCGGTCGGTTCGGCCCTGTCGGCCTTCTCGACCTCGACGGGTTCGCTGATCGCCGCTCGGGCGTTCATGGGGGTGGGCGGCGCGGCCGTCATGCCGTCAACGCTCTCGATCCTCACCAACGTCTTTGACGAGCCGCACGATCGAGCGCGCGCGATCGGCCTGTGGTCGGGCACCAACGGCCTGGGCCTCGCGCTCGGTCCGCTCATCGGTGGCTGGCTGCTCGCGCATTACTGGTGGGGCTCGGTGTTCCTGATCAACGTCCCCATCGCCGTGGTCACGGGTGTCGTCGCCTTGGTGGCGGTGCCCGACTCTCGAAACGCCGACGCGGCGACACCTGACGTAATCGGTGCGGTATTGTCCCTGGTCGGCGTGTCGTCACTGCTCTGGGGGATCATCGAGGCGCCGTCGAGGGGCTGGACGTCGCCATTGATCCTCACCGCCCTGCTGGGGTCGGTCGTTGTCACCGCGGTACTGGTCGCCGTCGAGAAGCGGTCGACGCATCCGCTCGTCGAACTGACGTTCTTTCGCAAGCGACGATTCTCGGTGGCGATGGGCGGCCTCGCGCTGACCCTGTTCGCGTTGTCGGGCACGATGTTCCTGCTGACCCAGTACCTCCAGTTCTCACTCGGTTACAGCCCGTTCCAAACGGGTCTGCGCATCACGCCCATCGCACTCGTGCTGATCGTGGTGGCCTCGGTCTCGACAACCCTCGCGCGCTACGCGGGTTCCAAGGTGGTCGTGGTCGCGGGAATGGCCCTGATCGCCCTGGGGCTCCAGCTGTTGTCGGCCGTGACGATTCACACGACCTACACCGACGCACTGCCCGCATTCTTCCTGCTCGGCATCGGCTCGGGACTCGCGATTGCGCCCTGCACGGACGCGGTCATGGGTTCGGTGCCCATCAACCTCGCCGGGATCGGCTCGGCGACCAATTCCACGGCACTGCAAATCGGCAGCGCACTGGGCGTCGCCGTGATCGGCAGTCTCCTCAACGCGCGCTACCAGAGCCGCATCGACCTGCTGCTCGCCGGTCACGGCGCACCGGCCGCGGCCGTGGCGGCAATTCGCTCGTCCCTCGGCGGCGCGCTCGCGGTCGCCCAGCGCGCGGGCGGTGCGGCGGGGGCCCAGTTGGCGCTCGCGGCGCGAGCGTCGTTCCTCGCGGGCCTGGACTTCGCGGTCGACATCGCCGCGGCAATCGTCGGAGCCGCGGCGCTGATCGTGGCGGTATTGCTGCCGGCGAGGGCGCCGGTCGACTAGT
>JAJXTB010000061.1 GCA_021784205.1 Actinomycetes bacterium | reverse complement strand
TTGTTGAAGCGACACCAGTCGTTGAGCGCGTGCGCCACGAACTCTGGTCCGTTATCCATTCTCAAGAAGTGCGGTGCTCCTCGTTCCTTCATCAGTTCATCGAGTCGGTTCACCACGTCGTCGGCGGTGATCGAACGCGCCACGTCGATCGTGAGGCACTCTCGGGTGAACTCGTCGATGATGTTGAGCATCTTGATGGTGCGCAGGTCACTCGGCGAGAAACGGAAGAATGGTGCGCGTTATCCAATAAGAGGGGAACGTTGCTCCTCTCATTCCGCAGGCTGGGGGCGGTACCCAGTTGAGTTGATCCGGCTGTCAGATCACCCCAGGTCTCACCGGCGGCCTCCTCGAGGACCTCGCAAGAATCTTGGGGAGGTGTTAGTATCAGTTACATATCTAACTGATACTAGGAGAGCGCGTTGGTATCACGTCGTCCAGCATGGCCGCCGCTCACGTATGAGATCCTTCCGTGGCGGTCGCAGCTCAGTGACGTCATGTCTCGTCGGATGCGCGAGCGTCATCGCGGTCCCTACGAAGCGGCTCTGGTGCCCCACATCCGAGACGCCGCGGTCGAACTACCCACGGAGCTCCTCGCCCAGGTGGATGACGCGGGCGCCGAGATTGCGCGCTTCGACGCTGATATGGGTCACGAGGTAGCCCCGTTCGCCTCGGTTCTCCTGCGCTCAGAGTCGGCCGCGTCATCGAAAATCGAGCACCTGACCGCTTCGGCTCGCGCCATCGCGGAGGCCGAGCTGGGAGTGGGAACGCGCAACGCGTCGCTGATCGTCGCCAACCAACGCGCTATGACCGCGGCACTGGCACTCGCAGACCGGATCGACGCTGAAGCCATTCTCGCGATGCACGCGGCGCTGCTTCACGACACTCGTGACGACATGACCGGGCAGTGGCGCCACGAGCAGGTCTGGATCGGTGGTTCGGACTACGGCCCTCATGGAGCGGCCTTCGTTCCTCCTCACGAGCGACACGTTCCGGCTCTGATCGATGACCTCGTTGCCTTCATCGCGCGCAGCGACATCCCCGTTCTTGCTCACGCGGCGATCGCTCACGCTCAGTTCGAGACGATTCACCCGTTTCCCGACGGGAACGGTCGTACGGGAAGGGCACTGGTGCACGCCCAGCTTCGCAACAAGGGTTTGACCCGTCACGTGACCGTTCCCGTCTCGGCCGGGCTGCTCGCTGACGTTGATGCGTACTTCGCGGCGCTCAGCGCGTATCGAGCCGGCGATCTCGCTCCCATTGTCGAGCGCTTTGCCGTCGCGTCCTTCTCCGCCATCGACAACGGCCGTCGATTGGTTGACGATCTTCGGGCCATCCGGGAGGAGTGGAACGGGCGCATCCGCGCGCGCCGCAACGCTCTCGCCTGGCGAGTCGCGGACCTGCTCGTGCGCCACCCGGTCCTCAACGCCAACCTGATCGCCACCGAGCTCGACATCGCTTCGACCAACACCTACCGGAGCATCGAGCCGTTGGTGGCCGCTGGCGTCCTCGTCGAATTCAGCGACAAGAAGCGCGATCGACTGTGGCGTGCTCCCGACGTCCTGGCCGCCGTCGACGCCTTCGCCACCCGGGCGGGGCGGCGACGAGTTCAAGCCGCGCAACCCGATCTCAACCGCCCACGCTGATAACACGAATTGATGAAAGTGCGCACGCCCGTTCCAAGCAAGACCGCGGATCTGCGGCGGACGTCACCTACTGATTCACTGGCGAGAGGGATTGATCAAGATGCGGGCATCGTTGGGCAGGTTCTGGGCAGGATCGATAGTGAAAGTCCTGATCGATTCGACCTCGTTACGGCGTGAGCGTGACGGACGACTGCGAAAAATCATCCCGATGATCAGGAGTGACGTTGGAGCGGGCGACGGGAATCGAACCCGCGTTCTCAGCTTGGGAAGCTGATGTTCTGCCGCTGAACTACACCCGCGACCGCCCCATCGTAGTAGCGAGAGGACTTCTGGCTCCAGGTCGGTTCCCGTCTCCGCATGGTGTTACGGGGCAGTATCGTTGCCAGCGATATGGTCCTCTCCGACAAGTCCATCAAAGAGGCGCTCGCCGCTGGTCGCATCATCATCGACCCCCTCGGCGAGGAGTGCATCCAGCCCTCCTCCGTTGACCTACATGTCGACCAGTTGTTTCGTGTCTTTCGCAACCACAGCCAGCGTGTCATCGACGTGCGCGAAGCCCAGGAGGATTTGACCGAATTGATCGACGTGGGCACCGACTCGCCGATGATTCTGCACCCGGGCGAGTTCCTGCTTGGCTCGACCATCGAGCGCGTGGCCCTGCCCGATGACTTGGTGGCTCGACTCGAGGGCAAGAGTTCGCTCGGTCGGTTGGGACTGCTGATCCACTCGACGGCCGGGTTCGTCGACGCTGGCTGGGACGGGCACCTGACGCTTGAGCTCTCCAACGTGGCCAACCTGCCGATCACGCTGTATCCCGGGATGAAGATCGGCCAGATCAGCTTCTTCGAGATGACGACGCCCGCCGATCGCCCCTACGGTGCCGAGGGTCTGGGTTCGAAGTACCGGGGCCAGCGCGGTCCCACGGCCAGTCGGTACTCGGAGAATTTCAAGAAGTAGCGGTTCAACAGCGGTTCAACGGAAGGGACGTCAGTGGCGGCACGGATCATCATTGGACTCCTGATCACCGTCATCTGCGGAGCCATCGCCGGACGGCGCTTCTACTGGCTGTCGCGGCTGATTCGCAGCGGACAGGCGGCCCCGCGTCGCTGGAACGGCTTCGCGCCGGCCGCCGAAGCCGAGGTCGTCGAGGTCGCGGGTCAGAAGAAGCTGCTGCGCTGGAGCGTGCCCGGCACCGCCCACTTCTTCACCATGTGGGGATTCACGGTGCTGCTTCTCACCATCATCGAGGCCTACGGCGCCCTCTTCAACCGTAACTTTCACATTCCCCTGATCGGCACCAACGGGATCGTCGCCTTCATCGAGGACTTCTTCTCGGTGGCCGTACTTATCTCGCTCGTCGTCTTCACGGTGATCCGGATCCGCCAGGCCCCGGCCCGCCAGGATCGCTCGAGCCGCTTCTACGGCTCGCACCTGGGGGCGGCGTGGCTGACGCTCGCGCTGATCTCACTCGTGATCATCACGCTGTTGCTCTATCGCGCGGCCCAGATCAACACTGGGCACTTCCCGTTCTCGCACCCCTTCACGGGATGGGTCGGTTACGGCGGTCCCATCCCGGGCCACGGTCCGCTGCCGGTCGCCTCGTCGTGGGCATTCGCCTCAAAGGCGGTAGCCAGTTGGCTTCACCCCTTGGGATACGGAGTGAACAGCACGCTCGAGGCCGTCTTTCTGCTCGCCAACATCGCCGTCATCATGGGCTTCTTGGTCTTCGTCTCCTATTCGAAGCACCTGCACATCTTCATGGCCCCCGTGAACGTCGCCTTCTCACGTCGGCCCCGCGCGCTCGGAGCCCTCGACAAGACCCCCGACATGGACATGGAGCACGTGACCGAGGACACGGTCTTCGGCGCGGGTACGGTGAAGGATTTCACCTGGAAGCAGATGCTGGACTTTGCCACCTGCACCGAGTGCGGGCGCTGTCAGTCGGTCTGTCCCGCCTGGACGACGGGTAAGCCGCTTAGTCCCAAACTCGTCATCATGGGCCTGCGCGAGAACATGTTCGCCTCGGCCGACTACCTGCTCTCCGGCGAGGGCGAGCCCGAGCGCCTGGTGCCCACCGTGATCGACCCCGACGTGCTCTGGAGCTGCACCACGTGCGGCAGCTGCGTCGAGCAGTGCCCGGTCGACATCGAGCACGTGGACGCCATCATCGACATGCGCCGCTACGAGGTCTTGATGGAGTCGCGCTTTCCAAGTGAGGCGGGCCTCATGCTGCGCAACATGGAGAACCAGGGCGACCCGTGGGGTCTGGGATCGTCCAAGCGCACCGACTGGCTGGCCGCGCTCGACTTCGAGGTGCCGGTCGTCGCCGATTCCATCCCCGAGGACGTCGAGTACCTCTACTGGGTGGGATGCGCGGGAGCACTCGACGAGCGCGCCCGCAAGCAGGTGGAATCCACCGCGCGCATGCTGCACCGCGCCGGGGTGAACTTCGCGATCCTCGGTCCCAACGAGAGCTGCACCGGGGACCCCGCGCGTCGCCTCGGCAACGAGTACCTCTTCCAAGAAATGGCCAAGGCCAATGTCGCCACGTTGAACGGCGTGGGCGCGAAGAAGATCGTGGCGTCGTGTCCGCACTGCTTCAACACGATCAAGAACGAGTACCCGTCGTTGGGTGGCGACTATGAGGTGATCCATCACTCCGAACTGATGGGGCATTTGGTCGCGAGCGGACGCCTGGTGCCCGGGATCAATTACACCGGCACCGTCACCTATCACGACCCCTGCTACCTGGGTCGTCACAACCGGATCTTCGACGAGCCGAGGAACGTGCTCTCGGCGGTGCCCGGCGTCACCCAGATCGAGATGGAGCGACACCGCGAACGCGGGTTCTGCTGCGGGGCCGGGGGAGCGCGCATGTGGATGGAAGAGACCATCGGCAAGCGCATCAACATGGACCGCACCGAGGAGGCGCTCGGCACCGGGGCCGACGTCGTCTCGACGGCCTGTCCCTTCTGCATGATCATGCTCGACGACGCGGTGAAGGCCTCGGGTCGCGAGGATGTCGCTGTACTCGACATCTCCCAGGTGGTCGAGCGCTCCCTGGGCTAGTCGCCTGCGATATCCACGGCGTTGACGCGAGTGGGTCGGATGGTCACCACGACGCGTCCCGGATGCGAGCCGTCGTAGGCGCGCAGGTCCGCCTGGTATTTGGCGCCGAGGTGGTGGGCGAACGTGTAGTCGGAGTCGTCCGCGATCTCGGCGTCGCCGCGCACCTCGAGGTATCTCGTCGGAGTGGCGGGATCGAGGATGAAGAACGTCACCCCGGGGCGGGCTCTCAAGTTCTTCACCTTCTGGCGTGACGTGTGCAGCGAGATGCGGATTACATCGTCCTCGGCGAGGAACCACACGGCCGAGAGCTGCGGACGGTCGTCGGGACCGTTGGTGGCGAGGATCGCGGTGTCGCTCTCGAGGAGGTCGCGATGCGAGTCGGGGATCACGGGGGTAGTCATAGCCGCACCCTATTGGCCGACCACGCACCTACCTCACGAGAAGTTCTACGTCGCATCTACTAAGGTTGGCCTTATGACTTTGCGCCAACCCACCCCTGACCAGGTCGCGCGCGCCCTGCAATTGAGCATTCGCCTGCTGAATCACCGGTTGCGCCTGGCGCCAGTCGATACCGGGCTCGCCCTGCCCGAAGCGTCGGCGCTCGCGCGACTCGACCGCCTGGGTGCGAGCGACGTGACGACGCTCGCGCGCGCCGAGGGCATCAGCGCCCAATCGATCGGCGCGACGCTCGCCACCCTCGAGAGCCGCGGCTATGTCACCCGACGCCTCGACCCCGAGGACGGACGTCGCCGGGTGCACGTCCTCACCGAGGCGGGCGCGGCGGCCCTCGCCGCGCGCCGCACCCAGCGGGCCGACCAGCTGGCGCGAGCTCTCGCCGAGGACTTCACGGCGGGCGAGCTCGCGCGACTCCTCGATGCGGCACCACTGATCGAGCGTCTGGCCGAGCGCCTGTGACGACGACGCTCGACGCCGCCACGAGCCGGTACAGGTGGATCGCGCTGTCCAACACGACGGCGGCCGTCTTTATGTCGGCCCTCGACGGCTCGATCGTTCTCATCGCGCTGCCGCCCATTTTTCGCGGGATCCACTTAGATCCCCTGGCGCCGAGCTCGATCGGCTACCTGCTGTGGATGATCATGGGATACCGGCTCGTCCAGGCCGTCCTCGTCGTGACCGTCGGTCGCTTCGGCGACATGTTCGGGCGCGTGCGGATCTACAACGCGGGCTTCGTCGTCTTCACTGCCGCCTCGATCCTGCTCTCCTTTGATCCCTTTACGCGCGGCGGTGGGGCGACGTGGTTGATCGGCTGGCGGGTACTGCAGGCGATCGGTGGCTCGATGCTGATGGCGAACTCTGCGGCGATTCTGACCGACGCCTTCCCCGCGAGCCAGCGCGGTTTCGCCCTCGGGATTAACCAGGTGGCGGCTCTCGCCGGGCAGTTCGTGGGGCTCGTCGCCGGGGGACTGCTCGCCTCGATCGACTGGCGGTTCGTCTTTTGGATCAACGTGCCCATCGGCCTCTTCGGCACGATCTGGGCCTACCTGCAGCTGGTCGAGACCGGCGAGCGCAAGCCCGGGCGCATCGACTGGGCCGGCAACGTCACCTTCGCCCTGGGACTTGGCGCCCTGCTCTGGGGCGTGACCCAGGGCGTGCAGCCCTACCACGGCCAGGCGATGGGCTGGTCCAATCCGATGGTGGTGCTCGAGCTCGGCGGCGGGATTATTCTGCTCGGCCTCTTCGCGTTCCTCGAGCGCCGGGCCGTCGATCCGATGTTCGACCTCGCGCTCTTTCGCATTCGGGCCTTCTCGGCCGGCAACGTCGCCGCGTTCCTCGTCTCGCTGGTGCGCGGCGGCCTGCAGTTCATCCTCGTGATCTGGCTCCAGGGGATCTGGCTGCCCCTGCACGGCTACTCCTTCTCGCGCACCCCGTTGTGGTCGGGGGTGTTTCTCCTCCCCATGACGGTCGGCATGCTGCTCGCCGGGCCACTGTCGGGGTACCTGTCGGATCGCTTCGGCTCGCGCCGGCTCGCGACGAGCGGACTGGTGGTCTTTGGGGTCAGCCTGCTCGGACTGCTCGCGTTGCCCGTGAGCTTCTCCTACGCGCCCTTCGCGATTCTCATCACGTTGAATGGCATCGGCGGGGGGATGTTCGCCGCGCCCAACACCTCTTCGATCATGGGCTCGGTGCCGGCGAATCAGCGCGGCGAGGCCTCGGGGATGCGCGCCACCTTCATGAACTCGGGCACCGCGCTCTCGATCGGCGTCTTCTTCTCGATCATGATCGCCGGGCTCGCCCGGCACTTGCCCCAGGCGCTCTCGAGCGGCCTCGTCGCGCGCGGCGTGCCGCTCGCGGCGGCCCAGCACGTGGCGACACTGCCCCCCGTGGCCTCGCTGTTCGCGACGCTGCTCGGGGTCAATCCCATTTCCCACCTGCTCGCGGCGAGCCACGTGCTCGCGAACCTCGTCAATCCGGCGGCGGTCACTTCGCCGCGTTTCTTCGCGCACCTCTTGAGTCACCCCTTCGGCGAGGGACTCGCGCCGGTCCTGTGGGCGAGCGTCGCCTGCACGCTGGCGGCACTGCTCGCCTCAGCCTCGCGCGGGCGCGACGCGCGTCGTGGCGAAACGGCCATCGTCGTCGACGTTGACGCCGATCACTAGTTGAGGGAATCTTGCGAGTTCACACGCCCGAAACACGTCGCTAACGGTTCAGAAATCCTCGCTTGACACACTGGGTCAAACGAGGTCAGCGCCGCCCTCCTGTCTCAAGAAGGAGCGGATGTGTTCGCGACCATCATCCCCTATCCCAGTTGGTTGAATCCGGCGGACAACACGTGGCAGCTGGTGGCCGCCACGCTGGTGGGACTCATGAGCCTGCCCGGGCTCGCCGTCCTCTACGGCGGCCTGGTGCGCAAGAAGTGGATCGTGAACACCATGCTCATGGTCTTCGCGGGGTTCTCTCTCACACTCGTTGTCTGGATGCTCTGGGGTTACAATCTGGCCTTCGGAGTCCAGTCGCACTTCGGGCCGACGGGATCGTTCTGGAGTGGCTTCATCGGCCACTTCCAGCCGCTGTCCACCGCCGGCGCCGAGCAGGGACAGGCGGTTTCGGGGGCGAACACTCTCATCCCCTTCCACTTTCCGACGGCGACGCTCGCCTACTTCCAGTTCGTCTTCGCTGCGATCACGCCGCTGCTCTTCCTCGGCGGGCTGGTGGGACGTCTCAAGTTCAAGGCGTGGCTTCTCATCGTGCCGCTGTGGATCACTCTCATCTACTGCGTGAACGCGGCGCTGCTCTGGGGCGGGGGCTTCTTCGCCCAGAAGGGCGCGGTCGACTACTCCGGTGGATATGTCATCCACCTCTCGGCCGGGGTGGCGGCTTTCGTGGGCGCGGCGATCGTCGGCCCGCGACGCTGGCAGGATCGTGAGAACGCGTTCCCGAGCAACCTGATGATGGTGGCCGTAGGCGCGGGCATCCTCTGGATGGGCTGGAACGGATTTAACGGCGGCGACCCCTTCTACGCCGGAGCCGACGCGGCGAGCGCCGTGCTGAACACCAACGTGGCCACCGCGGTCGGGGTCCTCACGTGGCTCCTTATGGACATGTTCTTCTCGCGCCAGAAGAAGCCGACATTCCTCGGTGCGATCAACGGCATGCTCTGCGGACTCGTCGCCATCACGCCGAGCGCGGGCTGGGTGAACGGGACCGGGGCGATCTTCGTGGGACTTATCGCCTCCTCGATCGTCTGGGTCGCGTGGAACTATTTGTCTCGCGTTCGTCCCTTCTCCAAGGTCGACGACGCGATGGGCGTCGTCTACACCCACGGCATCGCTGGCCTGGTCGGCGGACTGCTGGTGGGTGTGCTGGCTGACCCGGGCATGACCCAGTACGGGGTGTCGGGCGCGCACTACAAGGGCCCCGGGGGCTTCTCGGTGGGCGGGTGGTTCTACACCCACTCGTTCCACCAGCTCTGGGAGCAGTTCTTGGCGGCGAGCTGGATCATCCTCTTCACCGGCATCGGCACCGCCGTGGTCTTCTATATCGTGAAGGCCGTGGTCGGACTGCGCGAAACGGACGAGGTGCTCGCCCTCGGCGACATCGGCATCCACGAGGAGGAGGCCTTCCCCGAGCCGACCTTCGGTGAGCCGCTCCTCACCCCCAGCCACACGCACCCCGACAACCTGTAAGGAGAGATCCATGAAACTAGTAACCGCCGTAGTGAAGCCCTTCAAGCTCGACGAGGTGAAAGTCGCTCTCACCAAGCTCGGGGTGTCGGGCATGACGGTGACCCAGGCGCGCGGCTTCGGTCGCCAGGGCGGACACATCGAGATCTATCGAGGTCGCGAGTACGAGTTCGACTTCATCGACAAGATCCGCATCGAGGTCGCCTGCACCGACGAGCAGCTCGACGCGGTGATCGACGCGATCGTCGCCTCGGCGCGCACCGGCACCGTGGGTGACGGCAAGGTATGGGTCACCGACGTCGTGCGTGTGGTGCGCGTGCGAACCGATGAGCGGGGTCCCGACGCGCTGTAGTTCCCCCGGACTGCTCCAGCATCGGTGAGACACCACGACGACCGGCCCGCGGGCCGGTCGTCGTGGTGTCTCAGGACGCGTCATCCCTGATCGGAAGGATCGTTACGGTACGCGATGTAGGGCCCGCGAAGGAGAGTTAGCCGGCCTGGCGCGCGACGGCGGCCGCGGCGGCCTTGGCCGCTTCGGCGTCGCCGAGATATCCCGCTTCGACGATGTCGAGGCTCGCGTCTAAGCGAATGCGATAGGGGATGCCCGTCGGTATCTCGAGGCTCGCGATCTCGTCCTCGCTGATGTTCTCCAGGATCATGCGCACCGCGCGCAGCGAGTTGCCGTGCGCCACCACGATCACGCTGCCGCCGCGGGTCGACTCGCGACGCAGGTCCTCGTTGATCACGTCGGCGAGGTAGGGGCGCACGCGCGCGACGACGTCTTTGAGACACTCGGTCGCGGGCAGGAAGTTCGCCGGCACGTCGCGATAGCGCGGGTCGTTACCGACCGCACGCGGATCGTCGGGCGCCAGAGTGGGCGGGGGCACGTCGTAACTGCGTCGCCAGAGGGTGACTTGCTCGAGGCCGAACCTCTCGGCGGTCTGCTTCTTGTCCTGGCCCGTCAAGGCCCCGTAGTGGCGCTCGTTGAGTCGCCAGCTGCGCGTCACCGGCAGCCAGGAGCGGCCGACCTCGTGCAAGGCGATCTCGGCGGTGCGGATCGCGCGGGTGAGAACCGACGTGTGCAGCACGCGCAGGTCGAGGTCGGCCTCGCGCAGGAGACGGCCCGCCTGGGCCGCCTCGTCTTCGCCGAGGGGGGTGAGGTCGACGTCGGTCCAGCCGGTGAAGAGGTTGAGCTCGTTCCACGCGGACTGGCCGTGTCGCAGGAGGATCAGATCGGACACGTTCTCAGCGTACCGAGCCCCGCGAGGGGGTGGTTCCGCGCCCCCGCGCCAGAATCCCTGAAATTCCAGGGATTTCGAGAGTTCGAGGCTATCTGTTACATAACGTGGATACTTTCTTGACAAGGAGAGGCTCAAGTTAGTACACTGTTCCGCGTGAGTCGTGGGCATCTGGACGGTCCGGCCCCCGCAACGAAGGAGCATCATGGCTAAGGCAGTCGGCATCGACCTGGGAACGACCAACTCGGTCGTGAGCGTGCTGGAGGCGGGCGAGCCCGTCGTCATCCCCAACGCGGAGGGCGGTCGCACCACGCCGTCGGTGGTGGGATTCTCCAAGACCGGCGAGGTGCTGGTCGGCGAGGTCGCCAAGCGTCAGGCGATCACCAACCCCGAGCGCACCATCCGCTCGGTGAAGCGCCACATGGGCGAGAACTGGACCGTCGACATCGACGGCACCAAGTACACGGCCCAGGAGATCTCGGCGCGCATCCTGCAGAAGTTAAAGCGCGACGCCGAGGCCTACCTCGGTGACACCGTGACCCAGGCCGTCATCACCGTGCCGGCCTACTTCAACGACGCCCAGCGCACCGCCACCAAGGAGGCCGGTCAGATCGCGGGCCTCGAGGTGCTGCGCATCGTGAACGAGCCCACCGCGGCCGCCCTCGCCTACGGCCTCGACAAGGGTCCGGCCGAGCAGACGGTCCTCGTCTTTGACCTGGGCGGCGGCACGTTCGACGTGTCGGTCCTCGAGATCGCCGACGGCGTCTTCGAGGTGAAGTCCACCCACGGCGACACCCACCTAGGCGGCGACGACTGGGACGACGCTGTGATGCAGTGGCTGATCAAGACCTTCAAGGACACCGAGGGCGTGGACCTGGCCAACGACAAGATGGCCGTCCAGCGCCTGAAGGAGGCCGCGGAGAAGGCGAAGATCGAGCTCTCGAGCGTTCAGGAGACGACGGTCAACCTGCCCTTCATCACCGCGACCGCTGAGGGCCCCAAGCACCTCGACCTGAAGCTCTCACGAGCCAAGTTCAACGAGCTGACCGCCGACCTCGTCGAGCGCTGCCGCAAGCCCTTCGACCAGGCGATCAAGGACGCCGGGCTGACTCTTGACAAGATCGACCACGTCATCTTGGTTGGCGGCTCGACGCGCATCCCCGCAGTGCAAGAGCTCGTCACCCGCGTGACCGGCAAAGAGCCCAACAAGGGCGTCAACCCCGACGAGGTCGTCGCCGTCGGCGCGGCCGTCCAGGCCGGCGTCTTGAAGGGCGACGTGAAGGACATCCTCCTGCTCGACGTGACCCCGCTCTCTCTCGGAATTGAGACCAAGGGCGGCGTGATGACCAAGATCATCGAGCGCAACACGACGATTCCGACCAAGAAGTCCCAGATCTTCACGACGGCTGACGACAACCAGCCGAGCGTGGAGGTGCACGTCCTCCAGGGCGAGCGCGAGATGGCCTCCTACAACCAGACCCTGGGCAAGTTCCAGCTGGTGGGGATCCCGCCCGCGCCGCGCGGCGTGCCCCAGATCGAGGTGACCTTCGACATCGACGCCAACGGCATCGTGCACGTCTCGGCCAAGGACCAGGCGACCGGCGCGACCCAGTCGATGACGATCACCGGCGGCTCCTCGCTCTCCAAGGAGGAGATCGACCGCATGGTGCGCGACGCCGAGGCCCACGCTGAGGACGACCGCAAGCGCCGCGACGAGGCCGAAGTGCGCAACAACGCCGACGGGCTGGTGTACCAGACCGAGAAGCTGTTGAAGGACCAGGCCGAGTCGTTCCAGGGCAGTGAGCGCGACGACGTCGAGGCCGGACTCGCCGGTCTCAAGGAGGCCCTCGCGGGCACCGACGTTGAGGCGATCAAGGCGGCGACGGAGAAGCTCCTCACCGCGAGCCAGGGATTCAGCCAGCGCCTCTACGAGGAGGCGGCCAAGGCCAACGCCAGCGCCGGCACCGGCGCCGGTGAGTCTGCGGCCGGCAACGACGACGAGATCGTCGACGCCGAGATCGTGGAGTGACCGTGGGAGATGAGTCGTTGAACGACGCCGTCGAGGCGGCTGAGGAGATCGTCGCCGAGGCTAACGCCAACGCCGACGCCGACGCCGGCTTCGACGCTGGCGCCGACGCGCCCGGCGAGGTCGACGAGCGCAGTGACGTTGAGCGCGAGCGCGACGAGTACCTGGGGACGCTCCAGCGCCTCCAGGCGGACTTCGAGAACTACCGCAAGCGCGTGGCGCGTCAGGCCGATGACGCGGCCACGCGCGCCGCGGGCGATCTGGTCGCGAAACTCTTGCCCGTGCTCGACGCGTTCGACCTCGCGGTCGCGCACTTCACCGCAGCCGACACCGAAGAAGGGATAGCCCTCGCTCAGGCGCGCGGTCTCACCCTTGACACGTTGGCCAAGGAGGGTCTTGAGCGCATCGATGAGGTGGGCGTGCTGTTCGATCCCACCGTGCACGACGCGGTCGCCCACGACGAGGGCGACGGCGAGAGCCAGGTGGTCGAGGAGGTCCTTAGGGCCGGCTATCGCTGGAAGGGAGCGGTGCTGCGCCCGGCGATGGTGAGAGTGAAGGGCTAGATGGCCGAACGAGAGTGGTTCGACAAGGACTACTACAAGGTGCTGGGTGTCACGTCGAGCGCGACGGACAAGGAGATCACCCGCGCCTATCGCAAGCTCGCGAAGGAACTCCACCCCGACACGAATCCCGGCAGCGAGGAGAAGTTCAAGGAGATCTCCGCCGCCTACGACGTGCTCGGTGACGCGGACAAGCGCAAGGAGTACGACGAGGTGCGCCGTCTCGGGCCGGCCGCGGCCGGGTTCGGTGGCGGCTTCGGCGGAGGATTTGGGGCCAACGCGGCCGACTTCGGCGACCTCGGGGACCTCTTCGGCGGCCTCTTCGGGGGACGGCGCCAGCGCGCCGCGCGCGGCGCCGACGTGGAGACCGCCTTGCACCTCGCCTTCAAGGATGCGGTGCAGGGCATCACGACGACCGTGACCCTGCCGAGCAACGAGGCCTGTCACAGCTGCGGCGGCCGCGGCGCGGCGCCGGGAAGCGGGTTCGTGACCTGTGAGCGCTGCGGCGGACGCGGGGTGTTGAACGACGACCAGGGTCCCTTCGCGATGTCGAGCATCTGTCCGGTCTGTCAGGGACGCGGCGGGCGCATCGTGACGCCCTGTCCGACGTGCGCGGGAACCGGACGCGAGCCGTCCTCTCGTCGCGTGAACGTGCGCATCCCGCCCGGGGTGGTCGACGGCCAGCGCATCCGCTTGAAGGGCAAGGGCAACCCCGGTTCTCGTGGCGGCCCGGCCGGTGACCTCTTCGTCGACGTGCACGTGGCGAGCGAGCCCAATTTCGCCCGTCGCGGCCGCGACGTCACGACGAATGTGACCGTCTCAATCACCGCCGCGATGCTCGGCACCACGGTGACCGTGCCCACGCTCGACGAGCCGGTGACCCTGAAGGTGCCCGCCGGCACCCAGGCCGGCCAGACGATGCGCGTGCGCGGGCGCGGCGTGCCGGCCCACGGAAAGAACCCGGCCGGCGACCTGCTCGTGACCGTCCAGGTCGCGATCCCCAAGAAGTTGAACAAGGAGCAGCGCAGTGCCGTCGAGCGCCTGGCGCACGCGCTCGGTGAGGACGAGTCGTGACCGAGCGGCGCGTCGACCACGCGGTCTACGTGATCTCGGTCTTCGCCGAGCTCGCCGGCGTGCACCCCCAGACGCTGCGCAACTACGAGCGCTCGGGCCTGCTCGCGCCGCGGCGCACGAGGGGTGGCTCGCGCCGCTTCTCCGACGAGGACCTGGCCGCCCTGCGGCGCATCCAGCAGCTGACCACCGAGGGCGTGAACTTAGAGGGCGTCAAGCGCATCATGGCCCTAGAAGCAGACGTGGCCCGACTCACTGAGGAGATCGTGGCGCTGCGCGAGAGCGTGCGCGAGAGCGTCGAAGACACCCACCGCCAGTACCGGCGCGAACTCGTGCCGGTGAAGAACGCCCTCGCACTTCTGAGCGACCTGCGACGCGAGAAAGGACGCTCGTGACCCTGGACCCCCAACGCTGGACGGTGAAGACTCGCGAGGCCTTCCAGGCGGCGACCACCCAGGCCGCGGCCGCCGGGAATCCCTACGTCACCCCGGCGCACCTGCTGCTTGCTCTCCTCAACCAGCCCGAGGGCGTGGCCCGTCCATTGCTGGCCGCCGCCTCACTCGATCCGATCGCAGTCGCGGCAAATCTCAGTGAGAAGGTGGCGAGTGAGCCGCGCGCCGTCGGCGGGTCCCAGCCGGGGCTCTCGGCCGAGGCCCGACACGGCCTCGAGGCCGCCGACGAGCTGCGCGCCGATTTGGGCGATGAGTACCTCTCGGTCGATCACGTCCTCGTCGCCTGGGCCGACCTCGTGGGCACGTCCCGCGAGGCGCTGCTCGCGGCGCTGCGCACCATTCGCGGCAGCGCGCGCATCACCTCGGAGAACCCCGAGGAGACCTTCCAGAGTCTCGAGAAGTACGGGCGCGATCTCACGACGCTCGCGCGCACCGGCAAGCTCGACCCGGTCATCGGACGTGACGACGAGATCCGCCGGGTCATCCAGGTACTCAGTCGGCGCACCAAGAACAATCCGGTTCTGATCGGCGAGCCGGGAGTGGGCAAGACCGCAATCGTCGAGGGGCTGGCGCTGCGCATCGTCGAGGGCGACGTGCCCGAATCCTTGCGCGATCGGCGCCTGATCGCGCTCGACCTCGCCTCGATGGTCGCCGGGGCGAAGTACCGCGGCGAGTTCGAAGAGCGGCTGAAGGCGGTTCTCAAAGAGATCGAAGACGCCAAGGGCGAGGTCATCACCTTCATCGACGAGCTGCACACGATCGTCGGCGCCGGCGCGAGCGAGGGCTCGATGGACGCGGGCAACATGATCAAGCCGCTGCTCGCGCGCGGCGAGCTGCGCCTGATCGGCGCGACGACGCTGGATGAGTACCGCCAGTACATCGAGAAGGACGCCGCGCTCGAGCGGCGCTTCCAGCAGGTCTTCGTGGGCGAGCCTTCCCTCGAGGACACCGTAGCGATCCTGCGCGGCTTGAAGGAGCGCTACGAGGTCCATCACGGCGTGCGCATCCAGGACGCGGCCATCGTGGCGGCCGTCACCCTCTCGCAGCGCTACGTGGCGAACCGCTTCCTGCCCGACAAGGCGATCGACCTGATGGACGAGGCGGCCTCGAAATTACGCATCGAGATCGACTCCATGCCGACTGAGCTCGACGTCGTCATCCGTCGCATCCGCCAGCTCGAGATCGAGCGCGTGGCCCTCGCCGCCGAGACCGACGCGGCCAGCCG
>JAJXTB010000060.1 GCA_021784205.1 Actinomycetes bacterium | reverse complement strand
CCTCGGGAGGAATCGTCGCGATCACGAGACCCGAGGCGACCGTGTTCGAACACTTCTGAATCGACTGGCTCGCCAGGGTTAGGCCGTCCTGACCTAACGTGGCGGCCGCCTGCAGCGTCGTCATGCCGGCGAGGCGCGGCATCGAGTACGTCTGTCCCGGCGCCAGCACAAAGAGGGTCACGGTGTCGCCGGCGTGCGCCGTGGTACCCGCGGTCGGAGACTGGTTGAACACCGTATTAGGAGTGGTACCGGGCGGAGCGCTCTGCGTCGTGCTGAGCTTGGGCACCAGCGACTTCGAGACGAGCTCGCTCTCCGCGTCGGTGAGCGACATGCCCGTTAGGTCGGGCACCGTCACCGGCGGCGCGCTCTGGCCCAGGCTCACGCGAAGGGTAACCGCCTGACCCTTGGTCACCGTGGCGCCGGCGGCGGGGCGCGTGAAGATCACCTGGCCGGCCGGAAACTTCGACGCGATCTGAACCGTGGTCCCGACGGTCAGCCCGTCGGCGGTGAGCATCGCGATGGCGTCGGAGACCTTCTTGCCCACCACGTTGGGCATCGAAGTCGTCGCGGGCGTCTTGTTGGCGAGGGCGAAGTAGCCGAGTCCGGCCGCGGCGGCGAGCACGACGACGACGAGGGCGGCGATCAGCCCACTGCGCCCGCCCCGTCGGCGCACGTCCGTGCGCGGACCGGTCATGATCGGCACCGCCTGGGTGCGCTCGCCCGCCGTGACCGTTTGGACCGCCTGCGTGGCGTCGGCACCGAAGAAGGCCACCTCGCGTTGGGAGGCGCGCACCGGCTGGCCCTCGGAGAAACGCAGCAGGTCGGCGCGGAACTCATCGGCACTCTGGTAGCGCTGGGCGGGGTTCTTTGCCAGCGCCTCCATGATGATCGCCTCAAGGTCGTGGGGAACCGTCGAGGAGAACTCACTCGGATGCGGCACGGTCGAATGCACGTGCTGGCTCGAAACCTCGACGGGAGAGTCGCCGATGAAGGGCGGACGCCCCACGACCATCTCGTAGAGAACGACGCCGAGTGAGTAGACGTCGCTGCGTCCGTCGACGGCGGCGCCCTCGGCCTGCTCGGGCGAGAAGTAGGTAGCGGTACCCATGACCGAGCCGGCCTCGGCCAGGTGATCCTCAGCCGCGACCGCCTGAGCGATGCCGAAGTCGGTGACCTTCACCTGGCCGTCGGCGGTAATGAGGATGTTGCCGGGCTTGACGTCGCGGTGCACGACGCCGTTCTTGTGCGCGTAGCTCAGCGCCGCGGCCACGGGCGCGACGATCTGCGCCGAGCGGGCGGCCGTCAGGGTACGAGATCCGCGCAGGACGTCGGCGAGGGAGGTGCCCTCGATCAGCTCCATGACAATGAAGTAGGTGCCGTCGTCTTCGCCCCAGTCGAAGACCGGCACGATGTTGGGATGCGACAGGTTCGCGGCTGCCTGGGCCTCGCGACGGAAGCGCTCGACGAAGGCCGAGTCGGCTGACAGCTCGGGGTAAAGGATCTTAAGGGCCACTGCACGATTGAGCAGCAGATCCTGGGCTCGATAGACCATGGCCATTCCGCCGCGCGCGATCAGGTGCGTGACCTGGTAACGCGACGAATAGATTCGGGGGTCGCTGACGGGCTCCATTGCCGTTCTAGCCTAGGCCTTTCGACTTCATGGCCGCCCTCATGACGGGCACGTGGTCGACGTGCCGGTAGCGGGCTTGCCCGACTGAATAGCGAGGGTGCCCTCAATGATGCACTTCATAATCGGACCCGCGACGGAAGAGCCCGTTTGCGAGACGTTCTGGAAGGGCACCACCACTGCGACCGCGACCGTCGGGTGGCTCGCCGGTGCGAAGGCGATCATCCAATCGTCAGTATTCTTCGCGCTGTTGCCCGTCTGGGCGGTACCGGTCTTGGCGCCGACCTCGTCGGCGGGGAGGAACCATCCCGCCGCGGTGCCATATTTCGCGACATCGACCATCAGGGGCAGAATCCGCGCGGCCTGAGCGGGACTCAGGGGCTGCTTCCATACCGAGTCCTTGTAACGCGTCACGATCGTGCCGTCGGGCGCGGTGATGTAGTCCATCAGGTGCGGGGTCATGATCGCCCCGCCGTTGGCGATGGCGGCGGCCACCAGCGCGTTCTGCAGGGCGGACTCGCGCACGTTCTGCTGACCGATCGCCGAGTAGGCGACGCCTGGCTGGTTGGTCACGAACGACGACGCCGGCGGGAAGTAGCTCGGCAGCGTGTTAGGCAGATCCAGAGGTGGCGTCGAGTTGAAGCCGTAGGCGTTGGCGGCCGACGCCAAAAGGGCCCCACCGAGGTCGAGGCCGAGCATCGCGTAGCCGGTGTCGCACGAGGGCGGCAACATGGCCTGGATGTCGCCGCCGCAGCGGCCGAAGCCGTAGTTCGAGAGGGTTTTGTTGGACTGAGGCAGCGGGATGGAGACCACCGCTGGATAGTTCTTGTACCAGAGCTGGGGCTTGCCGCGCAGGACGGCACTCGTCGTGACGATCTTGAAGGTGGATCCCGGCGGGAAGGTCTGCTGGACCGCCACGAGGCCCAGTGGTGGAAACCCGTGGGCGTTGTTGGTCGTGTCGGTCTTCCAGGCCGCCTCGGCGACCTTGAAGATCGGCGAGGTGAGCGGCGCCGGGTTGTAGTACGGGTTCGAGTACATCGACAAGACCGCGCCGGTCTGGGGGTTGATAGCGACGACCGCCCCGTCGCGACCCGCGAGGGCGCTGCGCGCGATGCGCTGCAGCGCCGGCTCCAGGGTCAGGGTGATCGAGTCGGCGGCGCTGGTGGGCGCCAGCAGCTGGGCGAGGGTCTGGGCCGGCTGGGCGTGAGCGGTCAGGACCGAGCTGTACTGGGCCTCAAGTCCCCAGGTGCCGTAGTTCGGCCCGGCGAAACCCACTACGCCCGAGGTGAGAGATCCCATGGGATAGACCCGCCGGTACCGGTAGAAGCCCGACGTGGGCACCGACTCGGCGAGCACCGTGCCGTCGGCGGCGACGATCTGGCCGCGCGGATACTGCTCGGAGGCGGTGGCGATGCGTGGATTGAGTGGCGAGGCGTCGAGGGCTGCGGCGCGAAAATACATGATGTTGATCGCCTGGGCGGCGACGGCCGCGAAGAGCAACAGGATCGCGATCGCGAAGACGGTGAGGCGACGCGACATCAGCCGGCTCCCTTCAGCGTGGTCGTCGGCGCGCGCACCGTGGTGCTGGACGGAGGCACCGAGGTGGTCGTGGTCGGCGTCACGGGCCGAGTGAGCTGCCAGGCAGTGTGCAAGTAGGACGCGTAGTGCAGGGCGGATGCCAGCGTCGGCTCGGCGATCGTGGCGAGCAGAGCCTGGCGATCCAGCGGCCGCAACTGAGAGACGTGAAAGGGCGTATCCGTGACCCTACGCGGGTGAAACCACAGCACGCCGTTGGGCTGACCCTGATAGACAGCGATCACGCCGGTGTCCTCTGCCAGGTAGTACGTCGAGTACGCGTACCAGTGCACGACGTAGATCGCCGCACCGATCACAACCAGGATCAAGGTGATGGCCGCCACCACGCGCCAGGTGAAACGCCGACCGCGCCGAGCATGGCGAGCGGGGTTGGCCGTGGGCGCCGCCGGCGGACGCGACGTCGCGACGGTGCGCTTGATCGGCGGATTCGCGTTGGTCACGTCCTCGAACTCAAGGAGGATGGCTGAGATGTTGTCGCGCCCGCCGGCGCTGCGCGCCGCGTCAACGAGCGCCGTAACCGCCTCTTGCAGCGGAACGGGCGCGCTGGCTAGCTGCGCGATCGTCTCCGGGCTCAGTTCGTTGGACAGACCGTCGCTGCAGAGCAGCACCCGATCCCCGGGACTCGCGATCACGCTCATCACGTCGACCTCGACGGTCTCTTCCACGCCGAGGGTGCGCGTCAACTGGTGGCGTCGCGGGTGAACCATGGCCTCTTCCGGGGTGAGACGGCCCATGCGCACCCACTCTTCAGCCACGCTGTGGTCCTCGCTGAGCTGTCGGAGGGCCCCGTCGCGCAGTTGGTAGGCGCGTGAATCGCCCACGTTGAACAAGGTGGGCGACGTGACCCCGTGGGCGTCCTCGGTCAGTCCCACCGCGATGACCGTCGTGCCCATGCCGAAGTGCTCGGGCGTGTCGCGCGCGTCGGCGATGATCACCTCGTTCGCCGACTCGATCGCGCGCTGCAACCCCTCGACCGTGGGCCGATGCAAGAACTCGTCGACCAAGAGGTCGACGGCCATCGCCGAGGCGACCTCGCCGGCGGCGTGGCCGCCCATGCCGTCGGCGACCACCGCCAAGAAGTCGTTGACGAAGATCGCGTCCTCGTTGAGATCCCTCACGAGTCCGGTGTCGGTGGCCGCGGCGTAACGCCAGCGCGTCAACGAACCACCTCGAACAAGAGTCCGCCCAGTTGGACGACGTCACCGCGTCGGAGTTGCACCCGTCCGCGCACCAACTCTTGGTTCACATAGGAGCCGTTGGTCGAACCCAGGTCCTCGAGGGTCAGCTCGCCGTCGTCGGTGGCTAGACGGGCGTGTCGCGACGAGAGGTAGGTGTCGTTCACCACCACGTCGCAGTCGGCGCTGCGTCCGATGATGACGGCCGGATCGGCCTCGATGCGCTCGCCCTTCAGATCGCGCGGCTCGAGGTACTTCAGCGCCAGCGCCTGGCTGCGTTTGCGTCGGGTGCCGTCGCCCACGGGCTTGGCCTCGAGGATCGCCACGCGCATCACGCGCGCGAAAAACAGCAGCGCGATCACCATGATGATCAGCTGCAGCGGGCGAACGAGCGCCGCGTAGTTCGACGACGCCGCGAGAAGACTCAAGCGAGCTCGATCCGAAAGTGCAGCGGCCCGATCGTGACGTCGTCTCGAGGTGACAGCGACACCGCACTGATCCGGTGTCCGTTGACGTACGTGCCGTTGGTCGACTGCAGGTCGCGGATCGCCACTCCGTCGGTGGTGCGCCAGACCTCGGCGTGGCGCCGCGACACGTTGGCGTCGTTGATCACCACGTTGACGTCGGGGCTACGCCCGATGACCAGGGGTTTGTCCCCAATGCGAAAGGCCCGCCCGTCGTCGGCCAGCAGCCGGGGCTGAGAGTCTCCCGCAGCGAAGTCCGTCTGCACAGCGACGGCGCCGCGCTTTAAGTCATCGTCGATGAAAACCTCGACTTCGACCGGGCCGATGAAGTTGTAGCCCTCACTGATCGCGTGCTGACGCACCGTCTCGGCGAGTTCGCTGATCAGCGCTTTCTGGAATCCCTCGAAGCGCTCGGCGTCCTCGGGGCTGAGCCACACGCGCACCTCGTTGGGCGAAATGGGACCCTGACTCGTCAGACGGCGCGTGAGGTCGACCTCGCGCACGATGCGCTGGCCGATCTCGATCGGCTGCAGCCCGCCCTTGAAGGGACGCGACAGCGTGCGCTCAAAGATGCGCTCGAGGCGGTTTTCCACACCCTTGAGAACCATATCCCCCAATGGTACCGGCGGATTTCGTGCCACGGGAGGCGCGAAACACGCCGTTTCTGAGTCGACTAAGGTGGTCAGGCCCAGGGCGAGTGGCGAAATGGCAGACGCGCAGGCTTCAGGTGCCTGTATTCGAAAGGATGTGCGGGTTCAAGTCCCGCCTCGCCCACCAACTGCGTTCCGTGGTTCAACCCGGTTGAGCCGGTGGCCCCGTCCGATAACGGGATTCAGGATTCCCCCGACAGACTCGAACGCCCTACACCCGAGCGCGGCGATCGGCTAGTCGCGCAGCAGCGATCGAAGATCGCTCAAGGGGACCGGACCCATCGCGAGGCCCCGCTCGTGGAAGTCACGCAGGGAGAACGACGCGCCGAGGCGTGACTTCTCCTCGTCGCGCGCGCTCAGCCACTCTCGCTCGCCCACCTTGTAACTGATGGCCTGTGAGGGGACCGCCAGGTAGCGTTCGACCTCGGATTCGGCGAATTCGCGCTCCTCGATCGCCCTCTGGACCAAGGTCTCCACCGCCAGCTCCGGGGTCCACGTCTGGCCACCCACGTCACCGAACCCGTCGAGCACTCCGAAGTCCGCCGGCACGGCGAATTGCAGATGCATGCCGATGTCGACCACCACCCGCGCCGCGCGCAGGGCCTGATTCTGTAGAAAGCCCATCTCGGTGGCCGGATCCTCGAAACCTCCGAGCTCGTCCATCAGGCGCTCGGCGTAGAGGGCCCACCCCTCGGCCCACCCACTGGTGAATCCCATCAGTCGCTGGAAGCGGCTCAGGTGGCGTGAGTTGATCACGACGGTCGCCAGCTGGAGGTGATGACCCGGCACCGCCTCGTGGTACCAGATCGACACCTGGCGCCACCACGGGAACTCCTGTCGTCCCAGCGTGGGAAACCACGTCGTCCCCGGACGCGAGAGGTCCTCGCTCGGCGGCGTGTAGTACGGCGCAGCGGCCGAGCCCTCCGGGGCGAGTCGAACGTCGCAGAAGCGAATCGACTCATCGATGGCGAACTCGTGGCCCGCCAGTCGCTCAATGGTCGCGTCGGTGAGCTCGCGCAGCCGCGCGAGCAAGGTGTCGGTGCCCGACACGACGTAGCGGGGATCGCGATCAAGCTGCGCGGCGGACTCGGCGAACGAATGCGCGTCCGGCGTCAACACCTTCATGAGGGTGCGCATTCGCTCGTTGATGCGCGACAATTCGCTCCAACCCCACTCGTAGGTCTCGCGCGGATCGACGTCCATTCCGAGATTGAAGCGCGACCACCGCGCAAAGCGCTCCTCTCCCACGTAGGTCGCACCCGAGCACCGCCCCGCCAACTCTCGCTCCATCCACTCGGACATCGTCAGGTACGCGCGCTGCGCTGACTCGGCGGCACCTAAGAGTCCGGACGCCTCGACGTCCACCGCGCACGACTCGGCCAGACGCCGCACGAGGGCTTCGAATCCTCCGTCGGCGATCTCGGCCATCTGGTGGGCAACGCCGAGCACGTGGCGCTGGACGATCAGACTCGGGTCGCGCGACAGGTCTTCGAGGGTCTCTCGCCACGACGCAACCGCGACCGGGACGCACCGCAGCCGCTCGACGATCGTCGCCGCGTCCTCGGCGCTGTAGTCACTCATCATCTCAAAGACTTGGCGCAGGTTGATGGCCGGCGAGGAGATGACCCCGAACGTGCGATCGATCTCGCCGTGTCGCTCGAGGTCGAGGCTCGCCTCGAGACGCTCTCGCATCACGGCGAGCGCCCGAACGTCATCGACCCCATCAGGAGAAAGGTCCGCGATCTCCGCCAGCGACTGCTCGTAGTGGGCCAGGCGACGTGGCGCGGCGGCGGGCGAGAAGTCGTCCAATTCCGTCTCGTGACCGATCACACCATTGAAGGTCGCTTCGATCGGACTCAAGGCGGCGCTGCGCTCCACGATCCGATCGGCCACGGCAAAGACGTCCGACTGCTGAGACTCCGAGGACACGTTGTCACCCCCCTGCGCCGAGCGGCGCCGGGCCGAGCCTAACCAGTGGACTCGACCGCGGCAATCGGTCTCGGCGGTGTCGACACCTCTCACACCAACACCAGCGATCGCCCATCGACGATTGGTGGATCACCGGGTCACTCGCGTCACTTAAAGTCCTGTACGCACCCGGGGCGGCCACTGGTGTGCCATCCAGGAGGTGGCGACGGGCCGGGATGCGACAGCCAAGCGGGCGGAGGGCAGATGATGGATGGAGCGGGACGCGAGGGCATCGTCGTCGCTCGCGGGCTCACCAAGCGCTTCGGCGACTTCGAAGCAGTGCACGGGATCGATTTCTCGATCGAACGCGGTGAGAGCTTCGGTTTCCTCGGCCCCAACGGCGCGGGCAAGACGAGCACGATGCGCATGATCTCCGCCGTCTCACAGCCCACCTCGGGATCGCTCTCGGTCTTCGGGCTCGATCCGCGCGACGACGGGCCCGAGATCCGCGCGCGACTCGGCGTGGTCCCTCAGGAGGACACCCTCGAGCTCGAGCTGACGGTGCGGCTCAACCTCGAGATGTTCGGTCGCTACTTCGACCTGCCTCGGCGCGTCCTGCGAGAGCGGGCGGACGAACTCCTCGCCTTCTCCCAGCTCTCCGAGCGCGCCGACGACAAGGTCGACAACCTGTCGGGCGGCATGAAGCGTCGCCTCACCATCGCTCGGGCGCTGATCAACCGCCCGGACCTGTTGATCCTCGACGAGCCCACCACCGGCCTCGACCCCCAGGCCCGTCACCTGCTCTGGGAACGCCTCTACCGGCTCAAGCGCGAGGGGGTCACGCTGATCATCACGACCCACTACATGGACGAAGCCGAGCAGCTCTGTGACCGCCTCGTCGTGATGGACCGCGGTGCCATCGTGGCCGAGGGCACGCCGCGACAGCTGATCGCCGACCACTCCACGCGCGAGGTCGTCGAGTTGCGCTTCGGCACCGACGCGCACGAGCAGTTCGAGAGAGACCTCGCACGCTTCGCCCAGCGAATCGAGATCCTCCCCGACCGCATCCTGCTCTACGTGGACGACGGCGACGAGACCTTGCGCGAGGTTCACGCGTCCGGCATCACCCCCGCGAGTGCGCTGGTGCGGCGCAGCTCGCTCGAGGACGTCTTCTTGCGCCTGACTGGCCGGACCCTGGTGGACTGATGTCGACCAACGAATCCACCCTCGGCTGGTCGCGCTGGCGGCGCAGTTGGTGGTACCACGCGACCTACTACGCCCAGACCTGGCGCGGGTCGGTCGCGGGCACCGTGCTCTTTCCGATCTTCTACCTGGCCGCGCTCGGCGTCGGTGTCGGCCACTTGGTGACCGCCCACGCCGGACTCGTCGAGGGGCACACCTACCTGCACTTCATCGCGCCGAGCCTGCTTGCGACCACCACGATGCAGCTCGGCGAGGGCGAGTCGCTCTGGCCGGTGCTGGCCTCGGTCAAGTGGGTTCGCAACTACCACGCGGCCGCGGCGACGCCGCTCGAACCCAAGGACATCCTCACCGGCAAATTGACGTGGGTCGTGACCCGATCCTTCGCGACCGGCATCGTCTACACGCTCGTCATCGCCGGCTCCGGGGCCCTCTCCTCGTGGTGGAGCCTCACCCTGCCCTTTCTCGGGGCGCTCATCACCCTGGCCTTCGCCGCTCCGCTCGTCGCCTACGCCGCCTCCGTCGAGTCCGATGCCTCCTTCACCACTATCTACCGCTTCGCCTTCGTGCCGATGTTCCTTTTCTCGGCGACCTTCTATCCCGTCTCCGCCTACCCGAGCTATCTGCGCCCCCTGGTCCAGCTGGTGCCGCTCTATCACGGAGTCGCGCTCGCACGTGCCGCCGCCTTCGGCGAGGGCCAACCGTGGGCGCTAGTCGCCCACGTGCTCGTGCTCACCGCCATGAGCGTGGCCGGCATATTTTGGGGCCGTCGCACGTTGCGTCGGCGCTTGGTGGACTGATGCTCACGCGAACCCTGCCGCGCTTTGGCTCACGACGCTCATGGCACATCTTCGAGCGCAACTTCGCGGTGTATCGCTCGCAGTGGCTCATGCTCGTCTCCGGATTCTTCGAGCCTCTCTTCTATCTGCTCAGCGTGGGGATCGGCCTCAACCACCTCATCGCCCCTCAGCTCGTCGGCGGGCGGTTCATCAGCTACGCCACCTTCGTGGCACCGGGCATGCTCGCGACCTCGGCGATGAACGGCGCGGTCATCGACTCGATCTTCAACACGTTCTTTCGCCTGAAGATCTCCCACTCCTACGACGCGGTGCTCTCCACACCCCTCGACGTGACCGACGTGGCCCTCGGCGAGGTCTGGTGGGCGCTCGGACGTGCGGCGATCTACGCGGCGTCCTTCATTACGTGCATGGTCCTGCTCGGCGACGCCGGCAGCGCCTGGGTGGTGCTGTGCTGGCCGGCCGCGCTGGTGACGAGCTTGGCCTTCAGCTGCGCGGGACTCGCCGCCGCCACCTACATCCGCTCCTGGCAGGACTTCGACCTGGTGACGCTCATCCAGCTGCCGCTCTTCCTGTTCTCGGGGACGTTCTTTCCCATCACGCTCTATCCGCACTGGCTCGGGGCCATCATCTCAATCTCGCCGCTCTATCAGTCGGCCGCACTGATGCGCGGGCTCTCCCTCGGCCAGTTCGATGTCGTCATGCTCGGCCGCGTCGCCTACCTCGTAGCCCTGGCGCTCGCCGGTCTCTGGCTCGCCGCGCGGCGCTTTCAGCGCATCCTGGTCCCCTAGCGGGCGAGTCCACGGGAACGCTCGAGGCGATGCGTATGACACCCCAGAGGGCGGCGACGAGCGATCTCGCCAGCACGCTCGCAGTGAAGAGGGTGGCGGCCGCGCCTACCGCACTGACCAGTCGGCCGTCGACTCCCAGCAGCGTGGACGAGACGTCCGTCGCGGCCGAAGCGACAAGCACGTGACGCCGCGCGGGTCGATTGCGAGCCAGCCACCTCCCACCAAGCGCACGAACAACGGAGCGAGCGCAAGTGCGCCGAGACCGACCAGGAGTGTTCCCGCTGCTCCTCCCGCGACGGCCACCCGTAGGCAAGCTGGGCACTGAACCGCGACGCCATGGGCAGGACGCTCGCGAAGTGCTCGACCGATTTGGAAAATCCTGCCTCGCTGATGATCCTGCCGGCCCGAGCCATCAACACGTGCAGAGCGCCGCCGCGCCGATGAGCCTGAAATGTCGCAGCGTCGACAACCCCCGACGCGTGGCCGCGCTCGCGGTGATCCGATGAGGACACCAGTCCTCCTCGCCGCCCGCGCACTCGATCAGACCCTGCTCGTCGAGCCGGGTGAGCGTGCCATAAAGGGGTGCGGGGCAACACAGTCACGCCGGAGAAGGCCTCGACGTCCTTTGACAGCGCGTGGCCGTGCCAAGGACCCGACGCCAGGCTGGTGAGCAGGAGAGTCGGCGGGTCGTAGGACCGACGCAGCGGTAGGGACGTGGGCACGACCATGTCGCCCGACCACTACATGCAACGAAACAGTTGGTTAGCGGTCACTTCCAGCGTCGAGCGCGCCGAGTGAGCTCTTGGACGTAGCCCAGAACTGAGAAAGCCGACATGAACGCCTGGTAGAGGACCACGAAGAGGAACAGGCTCAGCGCGCTCTTGCGCACGCGCAGCCCCAGCGGCTTGAAGACCCGCTGGTTCTGGTAGTGAAAGAGCACGCCGTAGACGAGCAGCGTGACCGGCAGAACGGCGACCGTCATGGGACCGACGATCCAGTACACGCCAAAGATCGCCAGCACGAGGCCGGGCAGCCACAAGAGCACGTAGGCCGTATCGAGCAGCGGGATCATCAGGTTGAAGCCCGTGAGGACCCGGGCGTATCCGTTCTGGTGGCGCCACGGGGGCACCGTGCGCAGCCCCTCGATCATCCCGCGCGCCCAGCGCGAGCGCTGACGGGCGAGCACCCTAAAGGTCTCCGGCGCACTGGTGAAGGCCACTGCCAGCGGCTCGAAGAAGACCTTCGCGCCGTTGTTGAGCATCTTCCAGGTGAGCACGATGTCCTCACCGATCGCGTCGGGCCACCCGCCGGCCTCGCGCACCGCGTCGCTGCGATAGAGACTGAAGGCGCCCTGAGCCACGAGGGTGTTCTGGAAGAGCCCCTGCATTCGCTTCACCGAGGCGATGCCGAGGAAGTAGTCCCAGGTCTGCAGGCGGCTCCAGAACGTCGATCGGCTGTTGCGTACGAGCACCGCGCCGGCCACCGCGCAGACCTCGGCCGGCGAGGACACCATGCGCGCGACCAGCAGGCGAATGGCGGAGCGCTGCAGAAGGGTGTCCGCGTCGACGGTGATCACCAGGCCGCTCGTCACGCGCTCGAGACCCCGGTTCAGTGCGTGGCTCTTGCCGGGCGCCGACTCTTCGAGGATCGCCAGCGCGAGTGCGCTCGCCTGGGCGGCTCGGCGAGCGACCCCGATCGTGTCGTCGCTCGATCCGTTATCGATCAGGATCACTCGCAGATCGCCCTCGTAGTCCTGCTCAGACAGCGAGCGAACCGTGTCACCGATCGCCGCCTCCTCGTTGCGCGCGGCGATCAGGACGGTGACCGCGTCGCGAGGCGAGGCGATCTTGAAGGACGGCTGGCGATCAAAGGCCAGTCCGGCCACCAGGAAGGCGACGACGAAGCCCGGCGCGAACGCCAGCAACGAAACGATGATCAGAGCTGGAACGATCGTTACGTGCTGAGCCAGTCCCGTGATCCAGGGCCACGAGATCCACACCGACGCCGCCAGCCACAACGTCGCGACGACGAGGGCGATCGAGAACTTCTGACCCACGCTGATGTAGCGGCGACCACCCCCCGACGGGGCGACGGGAACGTCGTAGCTGCGATGCATGCCCGACGAGGGCGCCATGCGCACTGTGCCCGCTGATTCCTGCGCGGCGACCGCCGGAACCAGAAACTCGTCTTCGGGACTTGCCGGAGTCGACGAGCGAACCCTTCGCCCCACCAATGAGTTAGGCGGATTCACGCGCGCGCACCCCCGCGACGGGTCACACCCGCCGTCGCGTCACCACCTATCGTGCGCCTCCGCGAATGCTCCACAGGTGTCCACATTGGTGACTCAATCGCAATGTGGACTCACGATTCGAACAAGTTGCGCCCAACATCACGTCCGGATTCGAACGCTCAGCGCGCGCTCGCCACCGCGGAACCGACGACCGAGTCGTCCTCGGCGAGCGAGAGGTAGTGCTCCTCCTCCTGGGCCGTGTGCAGCTTCAAGATCGCGTGCAGTCCGTAAAGGACTCCGCGCAACTCGGTCAGATCCGTGTCATCGGGCACGTCGGTGCCAATGTCGTCGATCAAGTGGCCCAGACGGCGCACGCGGTGGGCAATCTCAACGTGCGCGCGGCTCATCGTGCCCATTGGGTCACTGCCCCCGAAGAAGCGGCCGAGCGCCGGATACAGGACCATCTCTTCTGCCTCCTCGTGGGGCAGGACCTCGTCGACAAGTTGACGATGCGTCGAGCGCACGACCTCCATGACGCTTCTCCGTTCACGCGAGTCCAGCGAGTTGGCCACCTCCTCGAGCGAGGTGATGACGCTGCTGACCATGCGGTGCTCGTCGCGAAAACGCCTCGTTAGCGCCGAGTCCTCCTCGGTGAGACGCCGCTCTCGACCACCCGCGCGCAGCGCCCGCAGCGAATTGAAGATCACTGCGGCGTCGATCACTTCTTGGAGGAGCGCTCCGGACACCGCCGGCAGGTAGCCTGCGGCCGCCACCGCCATTGCCACCAGTGACAGTGACATGCCCGTCACCATGCTCTCGATCGCGATGCGCCGTGTCCGTCGAGCGACCACGAGGGCTTCGTGGAGTCGATCGAATCGATCCACGGTGATCACGACGTCGGCGGCCTCGGACGCGGCCGTCGCCCCGCGTGCACCCATGGCCACGCCGACGTCGGCGAGCGCGAGGGCGGGGGCGTCGTTGATGCCGTCGCCCACCATGATCGTGGGAGCAAGGCGGCTCTCCAGCTGGACCACGTCGAGCTTCTCGCGCGGGGAGCGCTCGGCCAGCACCTCATCCACCCCGACGACCGCCCCGATCGTCTCGGCCACGTCGACGCGGTCACCCGTCACCAACACGACGCGCGCGATGCCGTCGTGACGCAGCGAGCGCAGCGTGCGTGCGGCGTCGGGCCGCAAGGGATCGTCGAAGACGAGCACGCCACTGGGCTCGCCGTCGACGGCGATGAAGACGGTCAGCGAGCCCTCGAGCCGCGCGCGCCGCCGGGCCGACTTCGCCCAGGTCGGCGTCCCGACTAGCCCCGACCAGCTGGCGTTGCCCATGAGAACGGTCCGTCCACTCACGATGCCGCGGATTCCCCGGCCCGCGACTTCGTCCACCTCGTCGGGCAGCACGAGCTGCGCACCCCGATCCAGAGCGGCCCGTACGACCGCAGCGGCGATCACGTGCGGTGACATCTGATCGAGCGAGGCGGCGAGTCCGAGGAGCTCATCGGCCGACAGGTTCCCCGCGCACACGACCTCACGCAGGGCCGGGCGTCCCATCGTGATCGTGCCGGTCTTGTCGATCAGCAGCGTCGTGCTCTTGGCCAGGCGCTCCAATACGGCGCCGCCCTTGATGATGACGTTGCGGTGCGCGGCACGCGAGAGTCCCGAGACGAAGGCGACCGGCGCGGCGAGGATCAATGGACACGGCGTCGCCACCACGAGCACCGCCACCGCGCGGATCGCCCCCCCGATGGCCCAGGCGAACCCCGCCGTGGCCAGCGTGACGAAGAGAAAGATCAGGGCGTAACGATCGGCCAGACGAACCGTCGGCGCCTGGGAGGACTCCGCCTCGGCCACCAGGCGCACGATGCCCGTGAACGTGCTGTCCGCCGCTGTTGCGCTGGCACGCATCTCGATGGGTGCACCCGCGTTGACGATGCCGCTGCGAATCCACTCGCCGCGCTCACGCTCGACGGGAAGGGGCTCACCGGTCAGAGCGGACTCGTCCAGCGTCGCGACATCGCTCGTGATCGTTCCGTCCACCGGCACCAGCTCGCCCGCGCCCACCATGAGCCGGTCGCCGGCAACGACCTCATCGAGATCAACCGTGACGAGGGCGCCGTCTCGATAGCAGTGCGCGCTCTTGGGTGCGCGCGCCAGGAGCGCCGCGAGCTCGCGGCGAGCGCGACCGGCGGCCCAGTCGTCGAGCGACTGTCCCGTCGCCACCATGACGCTGATGATCCCCGCAGCCAGATACTCGCGCACCGCCACCGCCCCCACCAGGGCGGCCAGAGCGATCACGTCGACACCGAGCCGGCCGTGGCGCAGGCTCTTGACCATCGAGGAGAGCGAGAGGACCGCACCGACGCCCGCGACGACCACCCAGGTGGCGTCGCCCGCGCCGCCGGCCGACGCCGCGTGGAGGGCGCCTCCGAGCCCGAGTCCGACGAGCGCCACCACCAAGACGAACATTGTCAGACGCTGACGCACCCACGACAGGCCCGACGCCGCGGAAGTGGTCATATCTTCGACCCTAGGATCAGCGCCGCGCTTCGGCCAGGGGCGAAGGTCTCTTCACCACTGACGAAAACTCCGAGTGGCCGCCGACCAACCGACCGGCGGCCACTCGGCGGGCGGCTCAACCGCGCTTGACCGCGATCTTGTGACTCATCTCACTCGCCGACGTCTCGGGAACGTGGATGCGCACCTCAAGCACGCCATCCTTATAGGACGCCGACACGTCCTTGTCGCGCACGCCCTTGGGCAGCGGCACGCTGCGCGTGAGGGAGCCGTATCGGAACTCGCTGCGGTGCACGCGGTCGCTGTCGTGCTCGTGGGATTCGCTCTTCTCGGCCGAGATGACCAGCATCCCCTCGGCGATTTCGAGCTCGATGTCTTTGTCCGGGTCGATTCCGGGCAGTTCGGCACGTACCACCATGTCCTCACCCTCGCGGAACTCTTCGATCGCGAACATCGGGCGCCAGAACCCCTCCTTCAGGAAGTCGTCGAACCATTGACGCGACGTCCACGGAAAGAGAGTC